>ONRL01000170.1 GCA_900320225.1 uncultured Lentisphaerota bacterium | reverse complement strand
GGAATTGCCCACGTCGCACGTGACGGCCATTCCCGCGTTCTTCTCCTCGCGCTCGAAGATGGCCTGTCCCTGCTGCACCTCGAACCAGCTGCGGCTGAATGGGGCGAGCTGCACGAAGTAGAGCTTGAGGTCGGGATTCTGGAACTCCTTCGCCCAGCCGTCGTAGAGCGCATGCATCCGCTCGCTGTAGCGCCGGCCTTGCCCGGCGTTGGAGCATCCCTGATACCAGATGAATCCCTTGATGGCGAACGGCGCCCACGCCGCCACCATGCCGTTCCAGAGCGCCGTGGGCTGCTGGTGGGCGCGCTTGGCCGTTGTGGAGATTTCCGGCGGCGTCTGGAAGCTGCAGGGCGGCGTCCACGTCTCGATGCACGTGCCGCCCCAAGACGAGTCGATGATTCCCACGGGGACGTCAAGCGCGTCGTAGAGCTCCAGCGCGTAGTAGAACGCCACGGCGGAGAGGTTATAGCTGAACGTCTCCTTGAAAGACTCGGGCGAGAAGTCGCGCCACACGGCCTTCCAGTCATAGCGCGGCTCGACCTTCCAGACCCTGCCGTTCTTCGCGTAGCGGATGAACGGACGGCGCGCCGAGGCCGTCATCACCGCACCCTGCCCGTCGCGGTAGCGCGGACTCGGTCCCCAGATCGGGCATTCCATGTTCGACTGCCCGCTCGCGAACCACACCTCGCCGACGAGCACGTTCTTGATCTCCTCGGCGTTGGCGGAACCGGCCACCTTCAGGACGCGGTTCTCCTTGGACGCGGGCAGGGGATCGAGCATAACGCGCCAGGCGCCCTTCGCGTCCGCCGTCGCGGTCTTGGCCTGTCCGGCGAACGAGACCGTCACGGGTTCGCCCGCGTCGGCCGTCCCCCACACGGGGACCGCGCGATTGCGCTGCAGAACCATATTGTCGGCGAACGGCGTCGCCGTCGCCACCTTCGCCTCCGCAGCGCACGCGGACAAAGCCGCCGCAACGGCGAAAAGCGCCTTCATGGAAGTTTCAACTGTTTTCATGGCCGACATTATATCACAAACTCCTTCGCCGCGACACGGAGGAATATGACCATAACTGATTTTACCTGCCTTCTCTTATGTACACCGTCTTGACAGTTCCGATGCTGGGCGCATCGGCACCCGGGAAACCTCCCCAGAGCAAATCAAGGAAATGCCCTTCGCCGCGTGCCGCGTCAAAAGCCTGTCGCGTAACGTTTCCGCAGCGGTAACCGCCGATCTGCCAGCATTGCCATGCCATCGACCCTCGATTCGCGTCGTCTGCCAGTTGTTCCATGTAACGCTCGGCTATGCCGATGTCGTCAACGTCCGTCGCCCATAGTTCAACCTTGTTGCCGTAACTCAGCATTTCCTCTAGTACCATTCGCGCGACTTCTAAGTCGTTTGTCGCGACCGAAGACCGTCCTGCGGGAAAAACCCGGCGCGTCACCACACCATAACTTGGACTCGCGTCCACATATCCGATTGCGTCCGTTGGCGTCCCGCCGCCATGCCCCACAAACCAACCATAATCATACTGCTTGACCACCCCCGTCTCATCGCGCGTCACCAACGATGCATGGCCTACGGCAGGGTGCCATCCCCCAACGTCAAAAGCCAAGTTGTTCTCGGGAAAACTCGCGAAATAGATCCGCCCCGGCCTTTCTTTTTCTCCCGCTGGTATAATCCGCGCTGCGGCCGCGCGTCTTGAATACCTGACGTGCGAACTGAAAAGACACCAGAGACTGCCCGCCGCCATCAGGCATCCAATTGACAGGACGATCTTTTTCTTATTACACTTCATTGACTTCAACTGAATGTGGACTTCGACATGTCATGTCCTTCCAGAGAAAGCAGCCGGACCTTGTTCATGATGCCGCCGCCATAGCCGGTAAGGTTGCCATTTGCGCCGATAACACGGTGACACGGAACGATGATGCAAATCGGATTCCAGCCGACGGCCCCGCCGACCGCCTGTGCCGACATCTTCGCGATGCCGTGCTTTCTCGCCAGCGCGCCGGCGATGTCGCCGTATGTGACGGTCTCGCCGAACGGAATCGCGCGCATTGCCTCCACCACATCCCTGCGGAAAGGCGTGAGGTTGTCCATGCGGTAGCGCGGCGTGAAATCGGGTTGCCGACCGGAAAAGTAGATGTCAAGCCAGCGGCGTACCTCGCGGAAGACAGGCATGTCGCCTTCCGCGCAGTCGAGCCGATGTTTCAACTGGCCGCGCGAGCCTTCGAACCAAAGTCCCGTCAGCACCTCGCCGTCGGAGCTCATCCACATGTCGTCAAACCCCTGCGGGGTCTTGTACTTGAAATTCATGTGCGACGCCTCACGGATTACAGACAAATTGCAGGACACCATCAAGAAGCGCTTTCGCCTCGGGCAAGTCGGCGCAGACGTCGAGGCCGTACACCTGCGCCTCGCGGCGGGTACCCTCGGTCCGCGCAGAAACGAACAGCGAGCATTTGTCCTTGCCCTCTGAGATGGCGAGCATGTCCTGCTCAGCAACACCTGCCACCGGAAGCGGACACCCCTTCCCGAGAATGCGGAAGAAGAGTCCGTCGACCGAATCTGAATGGGGCAGCGCCGCCAACGCGGGATGGTCGGCGATGGCTATGCCCACGTTCTCGCCCAGCCACCACCAGCCAAGGGTCGGAGGCTCCTTCTTGCCGACGGGACCGATCGCGACGACCGACTGCCCGCGCGCCGCGGCCGCCTTCGCGTCCTCGGAACCCGCCGCGCAGACGACGACTTTCGCCTGGACCACGTCCGCCGGCGCGACGAGTCCGGAATAGCGCGGAGCGAGCGCCTCGGCGAACGGCAGCAGAATGCAGACGCCGGGCATCGGACGGACCGCGCGTTTCGGGAAGATCCACATGTCCCACGCGTTCGCGACGGCCCCCACGCGCACGTCGAACGACGCGGCGACAGGCGTCGCGACCTCGGGCGCCGTCAGCGCCACGACAGCCAGTTCGCGCACGCCGCCAATGGGAATCGCGCCGACAGGAATCTGGCCGTGCGCAAGGGACGCACCCGTCTTCTTGTCGCGTATCGTCCACGCCACCGCGGCATCCGCGAGTTCGACGTCCGAATAGTGCGCGAAGCAGATCTTCTGCCGGCACGCGTCGCCGGACACGACGATGCGCGATTCGGGCGGCTCGTCGCAGAGAACGCAGTCGGCGGAATTGAACACGGCGAACGAGGCCGGCGAGTTGCCGCCCGGCTTCACGCCCCAGAACGGATCGAACACGCCCTGAGCCGTGAAGCAGTCGCCCTGCGGGGTGGTCGCGTCCTGCGCGCTCCAGTGGTAGTAGCCGTTGCACCACGGATCCAGGCGCGCCGATTCAATGCCGCTCTTCTGCCAGAAGGCCTGCAACCGGTGCTGGGCGATCTGGAGCCGGTCGCCCCACGCGTCCGTCAGCCCGAACTTCGCCAGCCAGTCGCGGCGCATCTTCCGCGTGTACGGCACCTGCCAGATGCCGACGTACTTGTCCTCGAGCGCCGCGTTCGCCTTGACGCTGCGGTTGAGGTACTCGTGGCAGACGATCGGGTAGGACGACGTGCAGGTGCCGCGCGGCCACTCCCGGATCGGCCCGCCGACGAAGTCCGACGTCCCCGGCGCGTTGTGCCGCTTGCAGTACGGGTTCCCCTTGCTGAAGGTGGGGTTGTCCTGGTCGAGCACGAGGCGGTCGGGGTCGATTTTCTTGAGATAGTCGTAGAGATGTTCCGCGAGCGCCGGACCGAACGTGCCCTCGTTGCCGTGGGAGTAGATGGCGAAGGACGGATGGCGCCGGTAGTGGAGATAGAGTTCCGTCACGTCGCGCACGGGGTCGAACGAAAACTTCTCCGTCGGCTGGTCCGTGTAGTACGGCAGCTCGGGCTGCACCATCAACCCAAGTTCGTCGCAGGCGTCGAAGAACTCCGGCGTCTCGCAGCGCGTGTGCAGGCGGGCGAAGTTGTAGCCGGCCGCCCGCATCTGCGCCACCTCGCGCCTGCGGTAGTCGCGGTCGCCGATCCGGTCGGATCCGACGACGGGCTGGATGTTGTGGTAACCGACGCCCCGGATGTAGAACGGGCGTCCGTTGAGGAAGAACTCCCTGCCGCGCACCTCGAACTTGCGCACGCCGAAACGCTCGCGGCGCGTCTGCAGCACCTTGCCGTCCGCCGAGACGAGCTCGACCTTCGCCGTGTAGAGGTTTGGCGATTCCGGCGACCACGGACGAAAATCCGGCAGCGAAAGCCTGACGACGTTGTCCCCTTCCGCGACCTCGGCCTCGGCCGTCTCGCCCTCGACCGAGACGCGTATTTGGTAGGGAGGCCGCCCCGCGGCCGCCCGACTGACATTCACATGCACCTCGGCGCACTTCGCGTCGAAGTCGCCGCGCGCCCACGCGTCGTCGATGAACGTCTCCGGCGTCGCCTCCAGCGTCAGCGCGCGCTGGATGCCGGTCCACTTGTTCATCGAGTTGCGCGTGCCGCCGCGCTTCGCCATCTGGTTCGTCACCTCGATCACGATTTTCGCCGGCTGCCCGGGCGTCACGAGGTCGGTGATGTCGTACTTGTACGTGCCGCAGTAGTTCTCGTGCCAGGCGACCTGCTTGTCGTTCACCCAGAACCAGGCCTGCGACGTCACGTCGCCGATCTTGAGCCAGATGCGCTTCCCCGCCCACGCGGAGGGAATCTCGACCGTCCGACGCATCCAGCCGACGCCGTGAAAGACATGGCGAAGAGGCTTCGGGCTGCAATCCCACGTGCAGTCCCACGGTTCCGACGTGCCCGGTTCGCCGATGCCCTGCGTCTCGAGAAGACCGGGCAGGCGGATCTTCCGCGTCTTCCCCCAGTCCTTCCGTTCCTGGAAGCGGTTCCAGAACGAATAGCGGGCCGGAGTCCACTTCGTGGACGTGAACTCCCATTCGCCCGAGAGGTCGAGCGTCGTAGCCGGATCTTCGCCGAGGACGGGATTCACCACCGCGATCCGCTTGGGGCGCATTCCCCACAGTTCATACCCCGAAATGCGCTCCGCGACGTTCTCGGGGTCGCCCAGCGCCGCCACGACGGTGTCCCAGGTGATCTTCGCGTAGCCGGACGACGGAACGGCCAGCCGCACAATGCCCGCGCGGACCTTGGTCTCGCCGGCCGGTTTCCCGAACACGTCGAAGAACTCGACCCGTGCCGGCGCGGCAAGGTCGACCAACGCGCCCGCATCGCCCGTTGCGTTGACGAGGTAGACGGGGCGGTCCGCGGCGCCGGCGCGCGCGCAGACGTCATTCGCGTAGACGGCCACGACGCGCTCGTCCGCGCTCTCGCCCTCGATCCACGTGTAGCCGTTCTCCGCGTGGTGCGGCGTGAACTTCCCCCGCTGAAGCGCGTCGAGGTGCTTCTGGGAAAACGCGAGCCAATGGCGGATCACGTCGTTGTGCGCCGGAGGAATCGTCTTGAGGATCATCGAATACTGGATCGTCGAGAAAAGCACGTTCAGGATCGGAAGCGCCGCGCCCTCCGGCGTCTCGTCACGGCTCCAGACGAGCATGTCCGAGTGCACCGCGATGCCGCCGGACGTGAGGCGGAGGTCGCAGACGCGCTTGCGGTTGGCGGTCGGGTCGGCGGGACAGTCGGCGCACCGCATCATGTTGCCGTACTGGAGGATCGCCGTTCCCATGTAATGCTGGCGGAACTCCACCAGCACGTCGGGCTTGATTTTCTTCAGGCGCGCGAGGACGTCCTTCATCAGCCGGTTCACCGCATCGGGAAGCGAGCGGTAGTCGCGTCCCGCATAGTTGTCCTTCAGGGCCGGGTCGTTCTTCGGCAGCACGAAGTTGTCGATGAAGTCCAGCTTGACGCCGTCGAAGTCCCATTCGCCGACGACGCGCTCGTAGGTGGAGATCAGGTACTCGCGCACCTCCGGGAACCGGGGGTCGAGGACGCCGGTGTCGCCGCCCCGCAGCATCATGCCCTTGAACTTCGGATAATTCTTCGCCTCGTCGCCCATGAACGGGACCGCCAGCCAGAGCATGTACTTGAGGCCCGCCTTGTGCACGGCGGCGACATGCGCCTTCATGTCCGGGAACCGGTTCGTGACCGGCATCCAGTCGCCGGTGGCGCTGTAGAACGTGCGGCTGTCGACCTTCTGCCATCCGTCGTCGAGGATCATCGTCTTCATGCCGAGCGCGGCGGCAAGGCGCGCCTCTTCCTCCAGTTCGTCCGCATGCACGTCCTGCAGGTAGGCATACCAGGTGGAATAGAGCGGGGCGAACGCGGACTCCGGCGCGTGCGCGGGGACGAATCCGTTTTTCCGGGCGACCCATTCGGAGCACTGGCGGACGGTCTCGGCGAATGCGCCGCCGCGCCGGTCGAGCATCACGGACACCTCGTATTCGCGGAGCGGCGCGACGGGCGCGGTGAAGAACTCGCAGCGGCCGACCATCTCGCACGTCCGGTCGTCCGCGTAGAGTCCGAACTCAAGGGAGTGGAACGCCTCGGAGCACGCGAGCGCCACCGGCGCGCGTTCCTGCGAGTTGAAGCCGACGGCGATCGGCGTCTCGCGCGCCAGCTGGGACTTGAACTTCGACGACCATCCCCACCAGAGCTGCGGCCACACGTGGTAGCCGTCGCGCGAGAAGTCGCTCGTCCACACGTTCTGCACGCCCGCGCCCGGCACCCTGAAGAACACGCCGAACTGCGGAGGCTGCGCGGCGGCGGACGACGAAATCCTCACCGTAACCACGTCGCGCCCGTTGTCCTGGGACGCCTTGACGTCGAACTTCCAGTCTCCCGGGTTGTTGCACGTCACCTCGGCCGTGCCGGCGTTTGCCGTGTTGACGGTCGCGATCACGCGTCCCTTGTGGTCCATGTCCGTCGCGAACGCGCCCGCGACGCCTAAGACCGCGATGAATGCCATGATCCTCGTTACCATAAATCTTCCTCCAGTTGCTTTGTGGCATGGATAGTATAGCATTTTAAGAACCCCACTACGAAACCGTTTTGCCGTGCCGGCTCGTAATGCCCGACAGCACACTGGGCAACGTGTCTTTTTCATTTCACACCCAGTTGGCTGGAGATGGCGACAACGAAATCATCGCGGACTTCCGCCTCGGCGGCAAAGCGCGGCCAGTCGCGCACGGCGCTCTTGACTTCGTCCAGCACGGCGCGCGCCTTGCGCTCGCGCATGTTCGCGAAGCGCGCGCAGGAAAGGATGTCGTCGTCCGAAATGCCGATGCGCTTTCCGTTCACGGACATCTGG
>ONRL01000055.1 GCA_900320225.1 uncultured Lentisphaerota bacterium | reverse complement strand
GATGCACCAGTGGTCGCGGAGCTTCATCACCTCGATCACCTTGGCGACGGGCAGGCCCGTCTCGGCGGCGCGCGCCTCGTTCATCGCCTCGTTCAGGATCGCGCTCACCTTGTAGCTCGGCCCGAACACCTTGAGCACCGTGTCCTTGTCCTTCGTCACGACCTTGTCGGTGCGCTCGAGAAGGACGCGGTCTTGCTTGCTTGGACGTCCGCGCTTCGCGGGAATCTTCTTCTCAGGCTCCGCCTTCGCAGGCGCTTTCTTTACTGAATTCTTCTTCATTTCAAAACTCCTTAACCTTTCAACTTCACACCGCCTCGTGCCTGTGCCGTAGTAGGCGTTGAGGTACATCTGCTTGATCTCCGACATCAGCGGGTAGCGCGGGTTCGCGCCGGTGCACTGGTCGTCGAAGGCCTGCTCCACCATCGCGTCGAGGCGGTCGAGGAAGTCCTTCTCGTCGGGCACGTAGTCGCGGATCGTCGGCTTGATGCCGATGCGCGCCTGGAGCTCGCGGATGGCCTTGAGGAGGTTGTTGAACTGCTCGCCCTTGGACTTGCCCGTAATGCCGAGCGCGTCGGCGATCTCGAGGTAGCGCTCGAGCGTGTGCGGGTGGTCGTACTGCGGGAACGTGCCCATCTTGCGCGGCACGGGGTCGGCGTTGAGCTTGTGCGCCATCGAGTGCATCACGCCGAGGAAGGCGTTGGCGAAGGCCATGCCGGCCATCGTGGCGGCGTTGGCCATCTTCTCGCGGGCGACGGGGTTGGCCTTCTTCGCGACGGCCGCGTCGTAGCACTGCGGCAGGTACTTGAAGATCACCTGCAGGGCACGGATCGCGAGACCGTCGGTGTAGTCGGTCGCCATCATCGAGGCGTAGGCTTCGAGGGCGTGCGAGACGGCGTCAATGCCGGACGCGCTCGTGAGGCCGGGCGGCGCCATCATCTGCATGTCGGCGTCCACGATGGCCATGTTGGGCATGAGCGCGTAGTCGGCGAGCGGGTACTTGACGCCCGTCTGCTCGTCGGTGATCACGGCGAACGGCGTCACCTCCGAGCCGGTGCCGGCTGAAGTCGGCACGCAGACGAAGTACGCCTTCTCGCCCATCTTCGGGAACGTGTACACGCGCTTGCGGATGTCCATGAAGCGCATGGCCATGTCCATGAAGTCCACCTCCGGGTGCTCGTAGAGGACCCACATGATCTTCGCGGCGTCCATCGCGGAGCCGCCACCGACGGCGATGATCACGTCGGGCTTGAAACCCGCCATCAGCTTCGCGCCTTCCTTCGCGCAGGCGAGCGTGGGGTCGGGCGCCACGTTCGAGAACGTGGTGAACATGATGCCCTGCTTCTCGAGCGACTTCTCGATCGCCTTCGTGTAGCCGTTCGCGTAGAGGAAGGAGTCCGTCACGATGAACGCCTTCTTCTTGCCGAGCTCGCCGCCGAGTTCGCGGAGCGCCACCGCGAGGCACCCCTTCTTCTGGTACACCTTCTCGGGCGCGCGGAACCACAGCATGTTTTCCCTTCTCATGGCCACTGTCTTGATGTTTAGGAGATGTTTGACTCCGACGTTCTCGGAGATGGAGTTGCCGCCCCAGCTGCCGCAGCCGAGCGTCAGCGACGGAACGAGGCTGAAGTTGTAGATGTCGCCGATGCCGCCGAGGCTCGACGGCGTGTTGACGAGGAGGCGGCACGCCTTCATGCGGTCGGCGAACTTCGCGAGCTTCCCGCGCTCGCCCAGCTCGTCGATCCAGAGGGACGACGTGTGGCCGAGCCCGCCGTTGTTGACGAGCAGCGCCTCCGCGATGTCGAGCGCGTGGTCGAAGTCGCGGCTCTTGTACATGCCAAGGATCGTGGTGAGCTTCTCGTGCCCAAACGCCTCGGAGTTGTCGGTCGAGGTCGCCTCGCCGATGAGCACCTTCGTGGACTCCGGGACCTCGAAGCCGGCCATCTTCGCGATCGTGACGGGGCGCTGCCCCACGATCTTCGCGTTCAGCGCGCCGTTGATGAGGAGCGTCGCGCGGATCTTGTCGGCCTCCTCCTTGTTGAGGAAGTAGCAGCCGCGCCGCTTGAACTCGTCCTTGACCTCGTCGTAGATGAGCTCGTCGGCGATGACCGTCTGCTCCGTGGCGCAGATCATGCCGTTGTCGAACGTCTTGGAGTGGATGATCGAGTTGACGGCGTTCACGAGGTCGCAGCTCGGGTCGAGGATCGCTGCCGCATTGCCCGCGCCCACGCCGAGCGCCGGCGTGCCGGAAGAGTAGGCCGCCTTCACCATGCCGGGGCCGCCCGTCGCGAGGATGATGTCCGCCTCCTTCATGAGGAGGTTCGTCTTCGGGAGGCTCGGCGCCTCGATCCAGCCGATGATGTCCGCGGGCGCGCCCGCCGCGACGGCCGCGTCGAGGACGGCCTTCGAGGCCGCGATCGTGCTGTTCTTGGCGCGCGGGTGGGGGCTGATGACGATGCCGTTGCGCGTCTTGAGCGCGAGGAGCGTCTTGAAGATCGCGGTGGAGGTGGGGTTCGTGGTGGGGATCACGGCGCCGATCACGCCGAGCGGCTCGGCCACCTTCATGATGCCGGCGGACTCGTCCTCCTCCACCACGCCGCACGTCTTCGTCTCCTTGTACGTGTTGTAGATGTACTCGGCCGCGTAGTGGTTCTTGATGATCTTGTCCTCGACGATGCCCATGCCCGTCTCGGCGACCGCCATCTTGGCGAGCGGGATGCGGATCCGGTTCGCCGCGAGCGCGGCGGCCTTGAAGATCGCGTCCACCTGCTCCTGCGTGTACGTGGCGTACTTCGCCTGCGCCGCGCGCACCCGCGCCAGCGTCGCCTCGAGGTCGGCTACCGGGTTCTCCGGCGCGATTCCTGCTTCGTTTTCCATATTCGTGCTTCTCTCTTTCGTTAGCGCCCGCCTTAACCTTTTCAGGCGGACGCGGATAGTATAGCACTTTCGTTATCGGTATTCAAGTAGCGATATGAAAATATTTATTATTTTTTTATCGCTACCCAAGGTGTACATTCAACCGCCGTTGTGGTATAATGCGCGCGCTATGGAGAACCCGAGAGAAAACCCGCTTCCGCTGCCGACGATCCGGCGGTACCCGATCTTCCTGCGCGCCATCGGCGAGATGATGGACGCCGGGGAGGCGTTCATCTCGAGCAGCGTGCTCGCGGAGCGCCTCGGGCTCGACCCCGTGCTGACGCGGAAGGACCTGGCGATGGCGGGCGTGCCGGGGCGCCCCCGCCGCGGCTATCCGGCAGGGGAGCTCCGCGCGGCGATCAACCGGGCGCTGGGGTGGGACAGCGCCACGGACGCGGTGCTCGTGGGCGCCGGCTCCCTGGGGAGCGCCCTTCTCGGCTATGCGGGCTTTAAGGAGCAGAACCTCTCCATCGTCGCCGCGTTCGACGCGAATCCGCGCCTCGCGGGCTCCACGGTGCACGGCGTGAAGGTGCGCCCGCTCGCGGAGATGGCGCGGCTCGTCCGCCGCCTCAAGGTGCATCTCGCGATTCTCACGGTCCCCACCGCCGCCGCGCAGGCGTGCGCGGAGACGCTTGTGGAGGCCGGCGTGCGCGGCATCCTGAACTTCTCGTCCGCGCAGCTCTCCGTCCCTGAGGGCGTCATCGTGCAGAATGTCGACCTCGCGCAGCCCCTCGCCGTCCTCTCCCACGCCATCGCCCGGCACGGGTAAACGGCTTTATCCTCTCAGACGCAGAGCGGACCTGGCGCCTCGCGTGCCGACGGTCGCGCAGGAGCGCGGCCCTCCCGCATGGAGAGCCGTCATCCCAGTTATGTCGCTCTATCGTTAAGCCCCTTCGCCGCGGTCGTAGAGGAACGTGACACGCTGGCCGCGGGTCTCCTCGACCTTCACCTTCCAGGCGGCCGGACGCGCCGACGTCTCGGGCTCGGCAGGCAGAGCGTGCGCAGGATCTGGGAACTCTTCCATCCCGAGTGGATCCACTCCGGACGCCACCGGTGGAGATGGCCGTAGAGGTAGCCCTTGCACTGCGGCGCGTTGCTGACGAGCCACTTGGCGAGGTCGGCGGTTTTCGCCTTGCCCTTCACGGGGTAGGTGAACTCCTGCACCGGCCAGTGGGCGCACACGAAGAACGGACGCTCCCGTTTCGGCAGTTCCTTCTTGCACCAAGCGAAGACGTCCGGGAAGAGCTTCGCCTGACCCGGGCCCGCGTCGGTGCGCGCGCGCTCATCGGAGCCTTGCAGTCCGTCGAGCACCACGAGATCGGCCGTGCCGAGCGAGACGATGTTCACAATCCGGCCCGGCACGGGGGATTTCGCGACATACTCCGGCCAAGACTCCTTGAACGCGCTGCGGCGGTCGTGGTTGCCCATGGCGAAGACGAGCTCGATGCCCGCGTCCGCGAGTTTCTTGAGGATCGGCTTCGACTTTGCGTAGTCCTCCGGCAGGCCGTGCAGGTAGGCGAGGTCTCCAAGACTCACCACGCGCGCGGGGCGCGGGTTCATCGCGAGGACCTCGTCCACGAAACGCGCGAGGCGCTCGCACGGCTTCGGGAAGGCGTCCGGAAGCCCGCTCACGTGGATGTCCGTCACGAAAACCGTCAGGTTCTCGTCCTTTCCACCCGGCGATGGGGGAGGCGCGGTCGCAACAAGTTGCGACCCTCCCGGCGTGGGCTGGCTGAGGCACCCCGCCGCCCCCGTGGCGGCGGCGAGGCCCAGGGGCCGCCAGCTCGTCGGCGTGGTCGCCGTACATGAGCGCGTAGTGGTGCTCCCAGCCGTTCTCGATGACCTCCTTGCGGATGGCCTCGCAGCCGGCGTCAAACTTGATCTTGAGCGGGTTGCCGCGCACGAAGAGGTCGGTGTCGAGTCCCGTGCCCGTGCAGACGAGCATGCGGTAGCCGTCGCCGTCGCGCTTCTCGCCGAGGCGCGCGAGCGTCACGCGGCCGCCCTTGAGCGGGAACTCGTCCGTCACGCCCTTCACGCCGCCGCCTTCCACCGTCGCGGAGCAGCGCAGCTCGGGCTTGAAGCCGGGCTTGCAGATCCCGCACGGCGCGGCGCCGCAGTGCCACGTGACGCCGTAATCGCCCTCGCAGATGATGAGGTCGCAGAAGAACGGCTTGTCGCCGGAGAGCTCCTGGCCGATGCGCATCATCACCGCGCCGTACACGTCGCCCTCGCACGCGCAGAGGTGGCCGTGGTTCGTGAGGTGGCCCATCGTGGAGCAGACGGCGATGCCGTAGAACTCGTTGAGGATCACCTCGGGCCAGCAGCGCATGGCGAGCGTGTCCACCATGAACTTCTTCTTCGTCTTGACGATCGCGCCGTAGAGGCGCACGGCCTTCTCGAACTGGTCGCCCTTCGGGCCGTCGCTCGCGTGGCACGGCGCGTCCTCGAGGACCTCCTTCTTCGCCTGCTCGAACTCCTCGGGCGTGAGGTTCTGCGCGACGGTGAACACCTCGTGCTCGGTGATGATCTTCACCTCGGGTCCGAGGAGGCGGCGGAGCAGCATCTCCGAGCAGCAGCTCGTGTAGAAGCCGGGCACGCGCCCGCCGATGAGGCCGATGCGCATCTCGTGGAGCGTCTTCATCGTGCGCGCCACGTTGATGGCCGACGTGAGCTGCGCGGCGGCGTCCGGCGTGCCGGGCTCGGCGTGGACGTGGAAGTACGGGATGTGCAGGCGGTACATGTGGTGCGCGTTCATGTTCGCCGCGCAGAACGAGTTGTTCTGGAGACGGCCGCCGTTCGGGTCGGGCTCCTTCATCGACCACAGGACGACCGGGATGTTCCCGAGGCGCTGCGCGAACATCGGCGGCACCACGCCGAGCGAGAACGTCATGAAGTGCGTGACGAGCATGTCGGGACGGTCCTTCTCCCACTGCCCCAGCAGCTCCACCGCCTCGTCCTCGAGGGTGAGCATGTGGTCGGGCGCCATCACCTCCACGCCCGGAAGCGTCTTGAGGAACGCGATCGCGTTTTCACGCGCGGCCTCAAGGGTGTCGTTCGTCCAGTTGACCTTGCTGAGCGGCAGGTAGCCGATCTTGAATGTCTTTGCCATTGTTCTTTTTCCTTGTTCTTTTGGTTTCAAAATTTTTTCCAACGTGGAGATTATACCATATCGGACGGCGAAACGGAAACCGCTTCGCGGTCACGACAGGGACTTGAGAAACGCGTTGGCGGCAATGCAGTCGAACACGCGGTTCTTCGGATCCCAGGCGAGCTTCGTGCCGGCGACCCGCTCGGCGATCTCGCCGGCGAGGATCGTCTCCATCATCCACGTCGTCCAGTCGAAGTCGGTGGAGGCCTTGTGTCCCTCCAGGCAGGCGTCCACGAACTCGTGGTAGTGGGACGGCACGGCGGGAAGCTGCGGCGCCTTCATGGGCTTGCCGTCGTTGCGGACGACGTAGGCGGCGTCCTTGGCATGAGGCTGGAGGATCCAGCCGTCGCGGCACTTGATGGCCTTGCCCTCGTGCGGACGCTTCTTCGCGGGCGTCTGCTCGAAGAGACGCTCGATCTCGGCGGGCGGACGGAACTGCGCGGGCGCCAGGTTGTCCGGCTCGCTGCAACCGTCGAACCACTCCCATTCGAACGGCTTGCCGCCCGAGGCCGGCACGCCGGCGAACCTCCAGGTGATGTGCGTGGCCGTGGGCCAAACGATGTCCTTCACGTTGTCCTCGGCGTTCGTCTGCGTCTCGGCGACCACGGTGAGCGGCGCGGCCTTCCCGAGCGACATGCCCTTCCAGATAGCGGACATGAGGTGGCAGCCGATGTCGCCGATCCAGCCGGAGCCGAGGTCGCGCCACACGCGCCAGATGAGCGGGTGGTAGACTTCGGGCGCGTACGGACGGACCGCCGCCGTGCCAAGCCAGAGGTCCCAGTCCAGATGCGCGGGCGCGGGCACCGCCGCCGGCAAGTAGCGGCGGCGGCGGGAGAGGCCCTTGCGCGTGGAGAAGAAATAGACGCGCTCCACGGGGCCGAGCGCGCCCGTGCGCAACAATTCGACCGTCTGGCGGTCCGCCATGAACGCCGTGTACTGCGCGCCCATCTGCGTGACGACGCCGTTCCGCACGGCGAGGTCGCGCAGGAGCGCCGCCTCGGCGTGGCTCTTGCAGAGCGGCTTCTGGAGATAGATGTGCTTGCCCTTCCGCATCGCGGCGGCGGCGACGATCGTGTGGTTGTGGTCCGGGATGGAGATGTTCATCGAGTCGATGGCGTCGCCCTCCTTCGCGAGCAGCTCGCGCCAGTCGCGGTAGAAGTGCGCCTTGGGGAACTCCTTCTTCATGCGGTCGAGGTACTTCGCGTCCACGTCGCAGAACGCCGCCATCTCGATCTTCGGATGCGAGCGGAGGCTCTTGATGTCGCCGCCGGCCATGTTGGCGGTGCCGATGCTGGCGTGGCGCAGCAGGCCGTTGGGACTACGCACGGCGGTGATCGCGGGGAAGCCCCCGTCCCACGTGCTGCAGCCGGACGCGGCGAACGCCATTCCAAGCCCGATAAAATCTTTACGATTGATTTTCATTTTATTGCTCCTAGGTGTTTTTAGAGTTCTTTCACTTTCAGATACTTGAACCGGACGGCCTTACCACCGTGGATGCCCTGTAGCGCGATGCGCCCGTGCATTGGAATCGTGCCGAGCGCCGGAAAGCCCTTGTGCCACTTCGGCACCGTCGTGCCGTCGGGGTTGACGAGCGGATCCTTCCAGTCCGTCAGGTCGGCGTCGACCATCTCCTCGCCGTTCACGACAACGCGCACGCGCGACCCCTCGCACCAGCACGTCATGCGGTTCAGCTCCCCGGCAGGCTTGGACGCGACTTTCTGCGGCGCGCAGCGCCCGTAGATCGCACCCGTCAGCTGATAGGGAACCTCGTTGGAGTAGCAGGGGTGGTGGTCGTCGAGGATCTGCACCTCGAACTTGTACTTGGGGTGGTCGGTATCGTAGAGGAACACGCCGCTGTTGGCAGTCGGGTCCATCACATAGGCGAGGTCGAGCACGAAATTCTTGTAGTCCTTCTTCGAGAAGAGCGTCTCGCCGGTTCCGGGGACGAGGTAGCCATCCTTGTCCCACGCCCAGCCGGGCTTGGCGCATTCGGCGTTCGAGAGGTCCTTGTTGAACACGTCCTCCCAACCGTCCGAATCCGGATGCGGACACGTCGTGCATCCCGCCGCCAGCAGCAGGGCGGCCACCGCGATTTCACTTGTTCTGTTCAGTTTTTGCAACGAACTCATGGTTTCTTCCTCATGTCGCCTTGTGAAAAGCATTCCAAGTATACCTAATCCCACCTCAAAGCACAACCGCTGTTTTGCCTTTAAGACGAAAAAACTGACATGTCAACTTTACACTCCTGGTTTCGGCGACGTGAACTTCGTGCGGTTCGTCTCGCCCGGCGTCGCCGCCGCCGTCGTCCGCGCCTCGACGGGAAGCGGCCAAAGCTGAATTGGACTAGCCACGCTTGTCGCGACCGCGTCGCTTCACCTACCTTCACGTTCCTGAATCAACGCCGAACAGGCGTTGCGCGGGAATGATGAAGTCGAAGAAATCGCTGTCCGGAACAACTTGCGCAAGCTCCCCCGCATACACGAGGACCGTCCTCACCGACACGCCTCTTCTCAACGGCAGGCGCGCGACCTTCTCGCGCACGTCGTCCACCACGTCGCCTCGGATTTCCCTTCTTCGCTTCACCTCCACGACATACGCCGTGTTGCTCGTCTGCAGCAGAAGGTCGATCTGGCATCCCCCGCCACAAGTCGGCGAAACGCGCCAGAATCTCACTGCGTCCGTAGAACATGTCTGTACTCCTCGGGTCTTTGGCTGGGATTATACCAGAAACGAGCCGTTGCCGCAACACTCTTCGGGCACGAAATTGCGTTTTCTGCAATTTCGTGCCATGTTTCCCGCCAAGTATCGTTGTTGGCGGCGGCGTAGCCGAACGCGCAGTGCCTCAATTTAGAACCTATCGGAAGATCACGGTGGTGCCGGTCGCCTTGACGAGATACCAGCTGTCGCCGGCACGCCAGAGCTTCCAGCTGGGATGGGTCACGTTGTGGCCCGCAAAGTCGCCGACGGCGTCGCCGGTCACGGACACCACCGTATGGCGCGTGGCCGGGGCGGCGCGGTCGTAACCGTCCACCACCAGCGTCACGCCCGCGCCGATGCGCAGGTCGCCGTCCACCGTGACGGTCTCCACCTCGCCACGCGCATCCACATGCACCACCAGCGTGCCGCTTTCGCCCAGGTCGAGGCCGCCCGCGAGCGTGACGCGACCCTCGATCTCGAGCGAGCCGGTGCCGGCAAAAGGCGAAGACGCCCCCGGCTCCGTGACATGCCCCGCGATCGCCCACTTGTTCATCAAGTACGCCTCCACCTGCTGGATCTCCGCGTCCGAGAGCGCGTTCGTGTAGGCCAGCACCTCCGCTGCGCGGAAATTGGTGCTACCGTTGCCGGTGTAGGCGCCCAGGGCGTCGGGTTTCCTGAAGATATATTGCGTTGTACTGCCATAATGCAGCTCGTCCTCCGGGTGCGCGGCGTCGTCCAGCCGCACCATGAAGCAGAACGGTGTCGTGCGGGGCTGTATATATCCAGACATGTTCCGCTTCTCGCCGTTGAATCGCACCGTATCCTGCTCAAGGTAGTAGGTGACGCGCGCCAGCTGCTGGAAAGTGGCTGTGGCGCCCGAACCGCACCGGATGCCGCGGTCGATCTCCGCCTTGCCCCAGTAGCCGCCCGCGCCAAGGGTGGAGGTGCCGTCGTTCGCGGCCACCAGGAAGAGCGTACGCACGGACGTTGCGCCGCGGCTGATCAGCTGCTCTTTGGTGCCGTCTTTGAAATGCACCGTGCGCAGGCCGTTGATGCCGTCGGCCGCAGACGTGTAGGCCTTCGGACCCGTACTCCCGCTGTGCATGCCGCTCAGCCCCGACGCCCAGCTGAAGGCGGGTATCAAGCCGGCCTTGCTGGTCCAGTTGGTCACCATGCCGTTCGCGTCGCACGCCACGGAGGACTCGTCGCTCGCGTCCAGCCAGTACGCAAGGCCCGCCGTCGGCGGCGTGTTCGTATAGGCGACGATCCGCGCCGAGCCGCCGGCGAGGACGAGCCGGGCGCCGTCGGCCACCGCCACGTCGAAATCCTTCGCCCCGTCTCCGGCCGCAACGAGCCTCGTCCGTCCCGACAGCTCGCCCGCGAAGTCGCACGCCCCGGTCACCCGAAGCGTGGCGGGATTCGTGGAGCTGTTCATCACCGTGCCGCAGCCGGAAAGCGACGCCACCGTCTGGTCCGCGCCCGCGAGGTCGAGGACGCCGCCGTATTCCAGCGTCAGGTCGGTCAGCGGCGAAAGCGTCTCCTCGTGCGCGACGCTCGCATGCGCCGCCGCGCCCCGCCACTTCTCCGTGAGGTAGTTCTCCACCGCCTGCCGCTCGCCGTCGGTGAGCAGACGGTCGAACGCGATCGCCTCGGCGATGTCGCCCACCCAGCGACGCTCGTTGTTGTTGTTGTAGCCGCCCACTTCCGCCCGGAACGCCGCCGGCACCGTCGCGTACGCGGCACTCTCGCCCTTGTAGTATTCAATGTCCTTCTGCAGCGTGAGGACGCTCATGCCTTGCTTCGTGGCCATAAAATCCGACGTTTTCTTCACGCCGTCCTGATAGACGTACCCCAGGGTGTTGAACTTCGAGGTAGAGATGTTGCGCTCCAAGTAACCCGAAGCTTTGGCGCGGATGCCGGTGTCGGTATTGCATCTCCCGAAGAGGCAGTAGAAGTCGACTCCCGAGACGGTCCCCGCCCAGCGGTAGACCACGAACACCGTGCGCTGCGTGACGTTGGTGGGGGTCGCCAGGCCGCAGTGGGCGTCCGCGCCGAAGTTCACCACGCCCATGCCGTTCTCGAGCGTGGACCGCTTGGGGCGCGCATTGCTGTTCACGGGAACGAAGGACACGCCGTTCACCAGCGACTGCCAGTTCGTCACCCCGCCGCCCGCGTCACACAGCACGGTCTCGGGACGCGAGGCGTCGAGCCACCACGAGAGCGACGGCGACTCGAAGATGCTGCCCCGTAACCGCAGCGTGCCGCCCCGCACGACCGTCCGGCCGGTGTAGGCGTTGGTGGAGACGATCGCCGCCGTGCCGCCCCCTTCCTTGACGAACGAGAGCCGCCCCGTGCCGTCGGCGAGCACCGGCCGCACCTGGAAGTCCTTCCCCGACGAGCCGACGGCGAGTTCGGCGTCCGCGCTCGCGCCCGCGATGACGCCCTTCCCGCCGCCGTTCACGCCCGAAAGGCTACCTACGCGCACCGCGCCGCCGATGCCCACGGACGAACACTCCCGGGGACTGCTGTTGACGTCGACTGCGAGCGTGCCCGGGAAGTCCTGCGGTCCCTGGAGCGTCAGGCTGCTCTGGTCGATTTTGATCGTGCCGTTCGCCGTGCCCGCCAGCGGCGTGGACACGACGTCGCCCGTCCGGTCGTGGAGATGCACCACGCCGGCGCTGACGGTCAGCGTGTTCGTGGGCAGCGCGCTGGAGGGCTCCACGGCAAGCGTGGCCCGGCTGCCCGTGACCGCGACCTTGCCGGAATAGCCTGCGGTGGATCCGACGAGGACGTACGTCACCGCCTGTCCGCAGTCGCCGAACGAGATGTCGCCGGCGCCAACCAGCGGCCCCGCAAACGTCAGCGGGCCTTTGGTGCCCACTGTCAGCGCGTCGTCGACCGTCACCGTGCCGGACAAGGTGATCGCATCTGTGGTATCTCCCGTGAGGCCGGGATGTCCGTCCGTCGCATTGACGCCGGCCAGATGGAAATTCTGGCTGTACGTGCCGCCCACTTCGATGAAGAGCCCCGCCGCGTTTCCCCGGGCACCGCCGCAAATGTACACGTCGCCGCCGAGGGGGAGTCCGTTCGTGGCGTGTAGCCAAGCCCGCGCGTTGTGGATGTAGGTGGGGCCCGTCCAGCCGCAACAACCGTCGTAGAGGCGGTAGAGCGTGGTCTTGCTGCCGTCCATCGGCCGCGACGCGAAGGTGACGCCCGCGCTGCCGGCGATCTTGCCGCGTACGTCGAGTCCGCGCCCGGCGGCAACATCCGGCGTGCCCTTCCAGATCACGCCGTGGGACGTCCCGAAGTCAAGCGTGCCGTCGAAGTTGAACTGCGAATAGGTGCTGTTGGCATCGGTCTGCTCGCGGAAGATCACGCCCGCCGGGTGCACGCCGTCGCCCACCGTGAGGGTTGCGCCGCTGGCGATCTTGAGGTTCGCGCGCTCGTTCACCACCAGCGCCGCCACCTGCCGGTCGGCGACCACCGCCACGTCCGCGCCCATCGACGCGGGGTTGGCAACGGCGACGTCCGCGCTGCCGGCCGAGGCGAGGTCCACGAGCGCCGATTCTGGATAGGGCGCGATGCCGTCCGCCGCCGTGTAGGAGAGGAAGGAGAACGGTCCGCCGGTGACGGCGAGGTCGCGCGTGACGACGCGCGGATCCAGGATCCCGTTCACGAGCGCGGGCGGCGCGGTGAAGAGCAGCTTCTCGGTGGCGCCGATTCCCGACATGCCCGCCCCGCCGGTCACCACCAGGGCGCCGCCGGGCTCGAACGCAAGGCCGGCCGCCGTCATGGTGACGCCGTTGTTGAGCTGCAGCACGCCGGCGCCGCGTCCGGCCACGAGCGTGCCCGGCAGGGACACGGCGGTCCCAGACGCCGAGGGGTTGTAGCGCGCAATGCCGCCCGCGATCTCGAACGCGCCCACGGTGCCATCGCCGAAGACACGTCCGGACACGGCCTCGGTCTGCTCCAGCGTGCCGTCCGCCACGCGCACGCGCCCGAAGCCGGAGAAGTTCTTGAACAGCCGGAGGCGTCCCGCTCCCTTCGTGGTGAGCGTGTCGTTCGCCGAGCCATTCAGCGCCACGCCAAACCGGATTCCCGTTCCCGTATGGGACGTGCGCACGAACGCGTCACCGGACATCGTGACGTCCGACCCTCCGAACGCAGCGGACTCGGCCGCTTGATAGCCGTCCATGAAGTCGATGCCGCCGAGCGTCAAGCCCGAGGGGAATTTGATGTTGCAGAAGTTCTTCGCCGAGAAAAAGGCGATGCCTCCCTCTCCGGCCACCTGCGAGTCGATCCAGTACTGCCTGTCCTGGTAGCGCATCTCCGATGTCGGGGCAGGCGCCCCCAGCCACATCGTGCCGTCGACGGCGCCGCATGTCCACGCCGTGCCCACGACACACGCCGCCACAAAAGCCATACGCGTTCTTGCCATTGCAGGTTCTCCTTTTGGTGTTGAACGAAACTTCCCCGGTTGAACTCTAAATAATTCGCCCGGTCAATTTCCCGTGGCCTCAACGGCTTAGCCCTTCAGAGACCAGCCGTTGTGGCGGACGATGTCGGCGCGGGCGTTGATCGCCGCGTTGTCGGACACCTCCTTGGCGGCGTCCCACTTCAATGACTTGACGCCCGTCTTGGCGCAGGAGTTCGCGAGGTGGGAGATCGTGATGGAGCGGTGGCCGGTCTCGCACGTGCAGGCCGGCTGCCACGACGGATCGAAGATCGCGTCCACGAAGTCGCTTTCGTGCGAGCCGCGGCTCTTGTGCAGGTGAACCTCCGTGTCCTTCAAGTCGCTTTCCTTCCAGTTCGCGAGGTGCGCGGGCTTCTCGATCTTGCCGCGCGTGACGAAGAGGTCCCCCTTCGGCGCGTGGAACTTGAGCCCGCAGAACTTGCACGCGTCGGAGTCGGAAACGGTCGCGCGGAAACCGTTCGCGTAGACGACGTCGAACTTGAACGCGCCCGGCCAGTTGAACACGTCGTCGGTCGCGGCGCCCATGTCGCTCGTGAAGTTCTCGATCGCGACGGGACCTCCCAGCTCCGTGCCGAGCGCCCATTGGAGGATGTCGAGGTGGTGCGCGCCCCAGTCGGGCAGGGCGCCGTTGCCGGTGCGGTCGTTCCAGCGCCACACCATCGGCCCGTGGATGCCGGGGATGAACGCGTTGTTCTCCCAGTGCTGCGCCGGACCCTGCCAAAGGTCCCACTCGTCGGGCGTGAGCCTCCAGTAGTCGGGCAGCGCGGCGCGCGGCTTCCCGTCGCGGCCGAAGCCGTTGCGGTGCGAGTCGTTGTGCGCGTAGCTGAGCCCGATCGTGCAGGTCGTGCAGTCGCCGAGGTAGCCGTTCCGCACGAGTTCCGCCGCCTCGCGGAACTCCTGCGCGCTGCGCTGCTGCGAGCCCACCTGGAACACGACGCCCGTCTTGCGCGCCACGTCGCTCATCAGGCGGCCCTCGGCAATCGACATCGACAGCGGCTTCTGGCAGTAGACGTGCTTGCCGGCCTTCATCGCCGCGACGGCGATGAGCGCGTGCCAGTGGTCGGTGGTGGCGATCAGCACCGCGTCCACCGTCGGGTCGGCCACGACCTCGCGCCAGTCGGCGACGGCGCGGCAGCCCTTCTGCTTGTAGAAGTCGTCGACCTTTTCGGCGAACGGGACGCGTCCGCCGCGCCATTTCTTCTTCCAGTCCTTGTCGTACCCGTACGCGGGGGAGTCCTTCACGGGGTCGCACGTCACGACCACGCGCACGCGCTTGTCCCGGAGGAAGCCGTTCATGTTGCCCATGCCCATCGTGCCGCAGCCGATTACGGCGAGGTTGAGCGTCTCCGACGGCGCTGGACGCCGCCCGCGCGCCGCGCCGATGTTAAAGGATCCGCAGCCAGCGCACACGGCGGCCAGCGCACCTGTCGCAATGAACTCTCTTCGTGTTTTCATTTTTGATTTTCTTCTTGCTGTTTAACGGAAGATTATCGTAAGACCTCCACGGATTAGCGAAACTTCGCCCCGCGACTGCCGCTTTAGCGGAAGATCAGGACCGTGCCGCCGGAGGAGACGTCCACCTGCGCGGCGGCGCTTGTGGCCGTATGGCCGGACGCATCGTACGCAATTACGTCAAACGTCGCGCGCAGCGCCGCGTCCGTCGGCACGTCGTACGCGGCCGCCGTCGCGCCGTCGATCGGCACGCCGTCCTTCCGCCACTGGTAGCGCGCCGCGTTCGGCGCGTAGGCCGTGAGCGTCAGCGGTTCATGGAGCAGTGCACGCGCGCGTTGCGGCTGGAGGGTGAACACGAGGCCGTCCGCCGTCGTCCGCACGAAGACATAGAGGTCGCGCGTCGAGAACTGCGCGGCGTTGTGGATGAACGTCCAGTCTTTGTGCTTCGAGGTCGCCGCCGGGCAGTTGCCGATGCCGACGCCGGGCGTGCCCGGCTTGGCGGTTCCGCTGCTCAGGTGGCCGCCCAGCTCGTCCACGACGAACACGGTCTTGCCGCCCAGGTAGTCGTGCACCTGGAGCGAACAGTACGTGTCGCCCTCGGTCTGCGAACCGTTGGAATCGCCGAAGTCGTAGACGCTGCCGTCCGCGCCGGGAATCCCCTTCGCGCTCGCGGTGCTGTAGCTCGCGGTGAAGAACTCGATGTTGCCGCGCGGGAAGCTGCCCGTCCGGAGGTCAGGCGCCGTACCGCCCGTGTGGCCGCTCGCCACGAAGAGGTTGTCCACGTAGCACTGCCACGTGTTCGCGCGGCGCACGCACGGGATGCCGATCTTCGACGCGTCGTCCGTCCACGCGTCCATCGAGGCCCACACCCACTGTTCGACGCCGTTCGTCCCCACGAGGTGGAGCGCGTAGGCCACGCGGTCGAACCCGAAGTAGCGGAAGCGCGTCTCGTCCTGCGTGTACGGCGCGCCGTGCATGCCGCAGTACGAATTCGCCGTCGGCGGCGTGAACTTGTACACGAGCTCGTAGTCGCCGACTTCCGGCACGTTCGCCGCGTTCAGCACGGCGGGCAGCTGTCCGTCCGGCACGGTGAACGACTTGCCGACGATGCCGCCGACAAGTCCCGGCGTGTGCGCCTCAAGGACGTAGGTGTGCCCCGCCTCCAGCGGCTCCTCGAGCGTTAGGATCGTCTCGCGCGGGTCGATGTCCGAGCGCTCCACGCGCGCAATCGTGCCGGAGCTGATGCGGTACAAGGACTTGTCGAGGAGCGCGTCCGACGGCTTGGTCGGGAACTCGGCGCAGACGCGCCGTCCGCCCAGCTCGGCCACGGCGTTGAGGAGCGTGGGCGCCTTCTCCGGCGCTCCCCCTTCCTGCACGAACACGTACAACGTTCGCGCCGAATAGTCGCCCGCATTCTTTGCGAAAGTCCAGTCCGGATGACTGGTCGGACGGTTGCCGAATCCGAGTCCGGCCACTTCGCCCGAAGCTTCGGTCTTCGTGCTGGCCGTGACAGAGAAGATCATCTGCGTCGCGCCCCAGTTGGCCACCTGCAGGCACCCCCAGGCGTTCCCCGTCGGGTTGTCGTCCCAGTCGTAGCGATTTCCGCCGATGTCCGCGTTGGGAATGCCGATCTTAGAAGGCGTGCTCATCGACTGGTGCAGGAACTCAATGCATCCCGTCTGGATGTCGTCACCTTCCGCAATGTTATATGTGGCCTTCACCCCTGGACTGACGCGCACGTTCATGTTCGCGACGCGGCCCTTGGTCTCCTGCGTCGTGTTCGTCGGGAATGTCAGCTTGTCCAGGTCCTGCGTGAACGCATCGAAGCTCGTCCATCCCCACTGCGTCTCGCCGCCGTTCTTCGGCACCAGCTCCATGTAGTAGGCCACGCGGCGAATGGACTTGCCCGCGTGCGCGGCGCGGTTGTCCACCGTGTGGTATGCCGTCCAGTTGGCGGGTTTCTGGATTTCCATCGCCGTCGCGGGGATCTCCACCTTGTAGAGGAGCGAATAGTCCTTCGCCTCGGCCACGTTCGCGCGGATCGCCGCCGGCGCCTCGACCGCGGGCGTCGCTGCGGGCCGCACCATCACGTAGAGGAGACGGCGGCGCGTGTCCTTGATCGTCCAGTCGCTGTTGGCGCTGGCGGTCGTCCAGTCGGGGCTGCCCGTGCTCGTCGTGTTGTTGCCGATGCCGACAGCTATCCAATTGTCGTAGGAGACGGCAAACTTGTTGTAGGCCCAGATGGTCTGCTGCGCCTCGTAGTTGTGCACCTGCAT
The DNA here is from genome assembly GCA_900320225.1 of uncultured Lentisphaerota bacterium. Lineage (GTDB taxonomy): Bacteria > Verrucomicrobiota > Kiritimatiellia > RFP12 > UBA1067 > RUG572. Next base: position 14,447 of record ONRL01000055.1, on the reverse strand, counting down.
GGATCCCCAGTTTCCGGTTGTGCGCTGGTCGCCAAAGTCGTACACGGCACCGCTGGCGTTTGGCACGTTGTAGGCGTTCGCAGTCGAAAAGCCCTCATACCAAAACTCGATGTAACCGCCCGTCATTCCCGTGCCTGTCTGGATGCCGTTCACGTTGGACGCCACATCCAGGTTCGAGACGAACGTGCCATTGGACGAACGCGCCGCCGTGTCGGGCACGCCGATCTTGTCCACGTCATGCGTCCAGGCGTCGAAGCTCGTCCACACCCAGTTCGTCTCCGTGCCGTTGGTGTTGTCGAGCTCCAAGAAGTACGCCACGCGGTCGAACGCGAGCGGGTAGTCGCGCCGCGCGATGAAGTACGGCGCCGTCGTCCCCGACCGGAAGCCCTCCACGGGAATCTCCAGCGCGTAGACGAGGTCGTACCCGTCGCGCAGCGCGGCAGGTACGAACCGCTTCACCTCGTCCGGGAGGTCGCTTCCCGCCACCGTGCGCGTCTGCGCCGCCGTCATCGCGGTACGGCGCGGCGTGTTGTCGCGGAGCCCCTCGGCCGTCACCGTCACGTCGCCGGTCGCCTCGGCCGGACGCGCCAGCTTCGCCACGAGAAGCGTGGGGTTGTCCGCGTCCAGCGCCCAGTCCGTCGCCGTCGCGCCGGAGACCGTGATGGCGGACGCGAAGTCCTGGTCCGCCGCGAGCGGCGCGGAGAACTCCAGCACCAGTTCGGAACCGCGCAGGCGCGTCGTCGCCCCGACGAACTCCGGCGGCGGCGTTTGCGCCTCCACGTCGTCCATCACGTACACCTTGAGGTTGGAATAGGTGTAGAACGGCGTGTTGCTGTTAAGCTCCGTCCAGTCCGAATGCCCGCCCCGCGTGTTCGTGCCCACGCCCATGTGAATCTTGCCGCCGTTTTCCCAGCGGTTGATGCCGAAGAGGACGGACTTCGCCTTGTAGTCGTGGATCTGCATCGAGCCGTAGTTGCTGCTTGTGCGCGTATCGTCGAAGTCGTAGCCGCCCCCGGGGAGCGTGTTCGCGCCGGGCAGGCCCAGGCCCGGGCTGCCGGAGTAGCTGTCCGGCCAGAACTCGATGTTGCCCTCGTCCACGAGCGTGCCGTCGCCGTGGACGATCGTCTCGTTGTTGCTCCAGATGCGGAGGTTCGTCACCTTCTGCTGGAACCACTTGCCCGTACGGTGCGTCGGCACGCCGACCGCGCCGGGGTCGTCCGTGAACGCGTCGAGCGACACCCACACCCACTCGTGCGCGCCGTTGGTGGCGCTCACCGTCTCGAACCAGTACGCCACGCGGCTGAAGGAACCCTTCGCCACAGACTTCGACTTGTCCGTCTTGTACGGCACGGGCAGCGCGTACCATCCCTTGTGGTCGATCTGGCGCGGCACGTCGAGGTCGTACACGAGGCGGTACTTGGCGAACTCCTCCGTCGGCACGTGGTTCTCCGGTCCGAGCGTGTTCGAGAACACGGGCACCGTCTGGCTCGTCGTCTTGGCGTTCCCCGCCGCCTTCACGCCGTTCACCGCGAGGTCGAAGACCTTGCTGCGGTGGTCGCCCGCGTAGAAGAGCTGCACGAACCTGCCGTACACGGCCACCGTCGGCGTGCCGAGCGTCGGATCGCTCGCCACGTAGTTCGCCGCGACGCCCGCCGTCGCCGCGTCGACGGCCTGGTTGAAGCGGACGGTGAGCGCGAGGCTGTCCGCCGCCGCCTCGCGGTCCACCTTCACGACGGCCGGCGCGTTCGCCGTCTCGAAATTCTCGGGGTCGGGATAGAGCGCCTGGATCGCGCCCAGCCAGGCGTCGGCCATCACGCCGTAGCCCGTCGCGTTCGGGTGGAGGAGGTCGGCGTCGAAGTTCGCATGATCGTTGCCCACGGCGGCGTGCATGTCGAGGAGCGTGATCTTCTGCCCCTTCGCCTGCTGGGCGGAGACGATGCCCGGCAAGGCGGCGTTGTACGTCTGGATGCGCGTGTAGTTGGCCGCAGTGCCGCGCCAGAGGAGCGTGGTGAGGATCACGTGCGCGTCCGGCTGCGCAGCGAAGATGCGGTCCAGGAGCCTGACCGTGCGGCCCTTGTCGTTCAGCGTGTCGGCGCCGGAGTCGTTCGTGCCGAGGTGGAGAAGGATGACATGGGGCGCTTCGATCTTGGCGAACCAGTCCGGCAGGTTCTCGTAGATGCCGCTCCCGCCCTGCGTCGCGTCAAGACGCCAGCCGCCGTGGCCTTCATGGTCTGTGTCCATCCCGCTCACCGTGCCGGGCGTGGCGGTCGACGATCCAACATAGTCCACGTTGTATCCCGCCTCCTTGAGGAGCGTCCAGAGCGGCCCTCGGTAACCGGCGGTGTTCTCCGACTTCGCCCCTTGGGTGATCGAGTCGCCCAGCGGCATGATGCGCAGGCTCGGCGTCGCCCACGCGGCAAAGGAAAGGCCCGCAAGGGCCATTGCCAACAACTGACATGTTCTCATTGTCTTCCTCCTGAGAATCTTTTGGTTCTCAAACGTGTAGCTACCTGTCGCTATCTTTTCCATGCCGTAGATTATACCAAAAAACGCGGTAGACGCTCGTCCAGCCGTCGCCCTCGGTGTCGTGCCGTTGACGTAGATGATGTGCCTTCCGTCACCGAAAGCCCTAACCGGGAAAATCAGCCTTTCAGGTCCTTCAGAAACGCGGCAGATGCCTCCACGTCGGCAAAGGTGTTGCGGCGCGTCTCGCACTCGACGATCGCCCACTTCGTGCCGGACGCGGCGGCCGCCGAGAAGATGGCCTTCCAGTCGTTCGCGTCGCCCGCGCCGCCCACGGAGTTGCCGCCGCCCGGCTTCGCGTGGATGGAGGGCACGCGGCCCGCGAGCTTCTTCAGCCACGCCACCGGGCATCCGCCCGCCAGCTTCACGTGCCCTACGTCCAGCTCCATCGCGAGGCCGGCGTCGTAGAGGTATTCAAGCGGCGTCTTGCCGTCGAAGTGCTCCCGCAGTTCGTGCTGGTGGTTGTGGTAGCCCACGCGGATGCCGTACGCCTTGAACTTCTCGCCGAGCGCCATCAGCTCGTCCGCGTGCCGACGCCACTCCGCGCCCGTGGCGAACTTCGTGTACGGCTCGAAGACGAAGTCGATCTTGAACCGCTGGCAGAACTCGAGGAACTTGCCGAAAGAGTCCGGCGCGACCGTCTTCATGTAGAACGGCATGTCAACGATCATGAGCCCGTTGTCGCACAGCATCTTCTCGAGCTCGTTCCAGTCCATCGCGAGGAACCCGAAGGACTGCACGCCGTCGTAGCCGAGCGTCTTCAGACGGCGGAGGGCGTCCGCCGGGTTCTTCTTCCACAGGTCGTTCACGCTCCACATCTGCACGCCGATGCGGATGCCCTTCACGGCGAGCGGCATCTCGCCGCCAAACGCGCGCATGCTGCCGGCCAACGCCGCCAGCGCGCCCAGTTCCAAAAACTCTCTTCTTGTTTTCATGTTTCTCCTTTACGTTAGTGGTGAAACTTCTCCTCGTTTCCAGGCGCGACCTCAGCGTTCACCGGAAGATGATCACGGCGCCCTTGACGGACGTATCCGTGAACGTCAGCTCGTCGAATCCGTAATGGACGAGCGACGCTCCGGCGGTGTGGTGGGAGATGCTGCAGGGGCCCACGTAGACGTTCTCCACGTGCGCGACGGTCTGCGTGACCGTGTTCACGCACGTCCCGTCCTCCAACGAGTAGGTCAGGACGTAGCGATCGTTCGCGCCCATGCGCTCGCGCGTCATCGTCAGCCTGAACGGCGGATTCGCAAGTTCGCCGACCGTCGTGGAATCCAATGCGTAGCCAATCGTGAAAGAGCCGTCGTTTGGCGACAGGTCGCCGTAGCCGCGCATGGTGCCCTTATGCGTTCCGTCCACGCCGCCGTAGAAAACGAACCTGTTCGGATCGGCGGACGCGAGCGACGAACGCACGGCGATTCCGAACCGCGTGTTTTGGGAAAGGACCGGGCCGCCGCACTCCGTCACACGGAACGAGCACTCGAACGGCCCCTTCCCCGCCGCATGGTAGAGGAACGTGGCGCAGTCCGTCCCGCCCCACATGTCCCGTCCTGACGCAGCCATCAGCCAGTTCGTGCCGGCGGCGGACGTCGCGCGCAGGAATGCGGGCGAGTCAGCGGCGCCGATCTGGATGAAGTGCCAATCCGACGGATACGACAAGGCCTCCGGCGCCGCCATGAGGCACGACGAAAGGGCCGGAAGCGTCACGCCGGCGGCCGACCACGCCAGCTCGGAGGCGGCGCCGCCCGACGGCAGATGCTCCGCATAGATGTCGTGAGGGCCGCCTGCGAGCGGCACGGCGGCACCGCATTGCACGCGCTGGCCGTCGATCCACAGGTTGTACGTTCCCGTGGCGTTCTTCGTGAAAACGTAGTCGTCGGCCGCAGGCGCATACAGGCGTGCGTGCGCGAGGATACGCGGATGATCCCCGGCGCCAGCCACGTCTGCCGCCGTCCAGGAGAAGGTCGCCAGGTCGCGCTCGGACACAAACGCCTCGGCGAGGTTACCGGGCGCGGCGTCGTCCGCGTCACGCATCACGGCCAACCGCCCGGCGCCGAACGGCGCCGACTTGACCGGCACGAACTCGATGCCGCGCAAAACCGGATTCTCCTTCCCGCGCATGACCGTCATGCGGATGACGCCGTCGGGGCCTGGCCGAACCTCTCCCTCAATGACGCCCGGTATCTTAGTTCCGCCGCAGACGTTGAACGGGTCGATGGCCGCAAGTGCATCCTCGCGCGCATTGTTGAAGGCCACGTCGAACATCCGGTTCGACACCGCCGTGAAGTACGACTCGAAGAGATGGAACCTCATGCGATACGTCTGTTGCGGGTCAAGTCCGGGAAACGCGAAGCGGTAGGATTCCGTCGATCCCCACTGGTCGCTGAAGAGCTGCGTCTGGTAGATGGCGTCCGGAGCCTGTTCAGGTACGGCATTCTGCGGTACGGCGGGAAACGGCTTGGCGGAATCCCTGAAAGAGCTTTCTTCGTGCCCCACGCGGAACGGCGCGTCGCTCACCCACCCGTCCGGCGTCTCGCTCGCCCAGTTCGCGGTAAAGTTGACACGCAGCGCATCCGCGAGACCCCGCCCGACGCGCCTGCCGGCCTTCCAGGGCGACCAGGAACCCGTTTCGCCCCTGAAAGTTCCGCGCGTGCGGTACCACCGCGTCGCGCCGGCGGGCACCGTCCTGTCCAGCATGCCGAACGCGGACACCGCCGTCGCAAGCGTCGTGACGGCCCCATCTTCCGAATCCTTGCACTGGATCTCGTAGGCGAACTGGGCATGGCGCGTCTCCGGCACCACGTGGATGCCGTCGGCGAATTCCACGAGCCTCGTCTCCGGCACATCCCCGGACATCGGCTCGTCGGCGCGCGCAAGCACCTCGACGCCGCACAGTACCGCGTCTTGGGCGTCTTTGGCCAAGGCGATCTCGAGCCGCCCGTCTCCATCCGCGCACGCGGTGAGGTTCGTGTAGACCGCCGTGAACGGCACATACCCGCCCGCCTTCGTGATGGGCCATGCGCCAGCCTGGACGCCGTTCGTCAGGATGTTGACCTGCCGCGCAGTTCTTTCGTTCGTTGCGAGGCTCCACGGCTCGATGGAGTGGAGGCAGATTTCATACTCGGCATTCGCCGTGAGGTTCGAGAACGCCAGCGCGATCCGGTTCTTGCCGGCATAGCCAATCTGGTAGCCGTACGTGCGGTAGAGCGCTTCAAGGCCTAGGTACGGACCGTCCAGCCCGTTGACGGACTGTCCGGACAAGATCACGCGCGGAGCATCTTTCAGATACGTCCGCACCGCGCTCGTCACCGTGCCGAGACCGTTCGAGGAGACGACCCGGTATTCCGTCCGCGCGTTTGCCGCAGGCGAAACGGCCAATGACCGCACCGACGAATCCAGCGTGGCAAGGGGCGTCCAGGCGCCGTCTCCCGTCCGGCTCTCGACGTAGAACGCCAACGTGTCCCGTGCGCCACCCCAGCTCAACGTGCCGGCGCCTTCGCCCGACATCTTCAGCTCCAGGAGGGCCGCCGTCGGCAGGTTCGTGCCGGACAGCGTCGCCACGTTCAGCACGGGCTGGTCTTTGGCCAGCGGGAACGAGAAGGAGATGGTACCGTCCGCACGCGCCGTCACGTTCGTGAACGCGATCTTGCCGATGGTCTTGATGGCGTTTCCGCCAATCACGCCCGGATCGACCACCAGATCGTCGCCGTTCGCATCCTTGACCGTCTCGCCGTTGATCTGCACCTTCTGTGCCCGCGTGTTCAGCTGCCAGGGTTCGTTGAGGTAGAACTCCAGCAGATAATCGGCTCCTGGGGTCAGACCCGAAAACGATAGTTCGTACGCGACGGTCTTTCCTCCGTCGCAGAGGTAGGCCGTCCGCTTGAACGCATCGGACGGGAGCGTGGCGAGCTCATCCGCATCCAAACGGCTTGTTGACGGCGTCGCGTCGCTGCCGGAACCACGATTCGCGTTCTCGTTCACCTGCCAGAGCGCGAGAAAAGGGAACTGCGGCGTCCGGGTCGTGAGCGTGTAGTACATGCCGGCCACGCGCCCGCGCACGGGTTCAGCGTCCGCATAGGCGCCTGTCGCGACCATGCAGGCCAACGCGCCGATGATTCCAGCCACCAGCGCGCGCCCTGATATCTCGTTACGCATTCTCATCTTCGCTCCTTTCCAATGAAATTACGGCAGCATGTAATGTTCAGTCGGGTTGCACGGCCCCGCGATGTTGAAGAACTTTTCCATGTCGTAGATCATACCAAAACGCACGATATGCGTGGGGGTGGTCGTGAAAAATTGCCTACGCGCCAAGGGCGTGCATCTTCTCGACGCCCGTGCGGAGCGTGTCGGACGGGGTGGTGCGCCAGTAGGCGGGGTTGAACAGCTCGATCGACAGCCACGGATCGATGCCGCGCGCGTCAAGCGTGGCGAACAGCTCCTTCCACGGCGCGAGGCCGTCGCCTGGCCACACGCGGTCGGGATCGGTGAGTTCCGTGCGCGGCTTCGTGGACGGATAGTCGTTGACATGGAGGACCGGCAGCTGCTCCGGCGTGAGGCGCGCGTACGTGGCGAAGTCGCCGCCGCTGCGGTAGGTGTGGTAGACGTCGGCAAGGATCGCCCCGTCGGGACGCCCGAGGACCTTGAGCACCGCAAGCGCGTCCTCCAGACGCGACAGATTCACGGAATGCCCCCAGTACTCGAGAAGCGGCTTCACGCGCATCTTCGCGCCGAGATCCAGCACGGCCGCGTAGCGTTCGGCGATCTCCTCGGCCTTGAGGATCGGCGAACCCGCCTTCTGCACGCCGAACATGGAAGCCGCGATGCGCGGACACCCCATCTCCGCAAGCGCGGCCATGTCGCGCTTCGTCTCCTCCAGGCCGGCCGCGCGCACCTTCGCGTCGGGATGCACCCACTGCCCGAAGGCGATGCCGTTTACGAACTCGAGGCCGGAATCACGCGCGATCTTCACCACATCGGCGAACGTGCCGTCGGCGCGCGCGGCGTGAATGTCCTTCAACCACGGCTCGAACCCGCCGTAACCCGCCGCCGCCACGGCCTTGACCTGTTCCTTCAGCGACAGTTTGTAGCCGCGGATCGTCGATGCGTTCATCGACAATCTCCGCCGAGGCGGCATGTGTCCGCAAATCACGCAGCCGGACATCGCCAGCATAGACACCCCCAGAAATTCTCTCCTTCTCATGATCGACCTTTCATTGACATTTACGAACATTTTCATTCAGGATGCGCCTGAAGGAACGCCTCGACCTCCGCGCGCGTCGGCGCGCTCGGGGGACGGCCCGAAAGACCGCGGCACTTGATCGCGGATACCGCCGCGCCGAAGCGCTGGCATTCCATCAAGTCCTGAGTCTCGAGGTAGCGGATGGCGAAGCCCGTGTGGAAGAGGTCGCCGCAACCGGTGGTGTCCACCACCTTCTCAACCTTAAACGCGGGGCAGCGCACGAAGTCCTTGCCGTCGAACGCCATCGACCCGCGCACGCCCATCGTGGCGCCGCAGACCTTCGGACGGTACTTCGCCCACACCTGGCGCACGGCCTCCTCCGCGTCCTTCAAGCCGGTCAGCTTGAGGATGAACTCCTCCGAGCAGATCATCAAATCGGCGAGGCCGAGCAGCTCCTCCATGCCATCGCGGTGCGTGCCGGCGTCATAGTTCACGAGCACGCCCGCCTCGCGCGCCACCTTCGCGGCCGCGATCGCGCCGGCCGCGTTGTGGCCGTCCACGTGCAGGATCTTGGCGGCGGCGATCGCCTCGGGGTTGATCTCGTCCGCCGTCAGCTCGTCGAGTCCCTCGCGCGTCCACGCGCAGGACCGGTTACCGGTCTTCTCCTCGATCCAGAGGTAGGCGATCGCGCTCGTCGCGCCGGGACGTACCTTCACCATCGAGGTGTCGACGCCCTGGGCGTGGAAGTCGCGCAGAATCATGTCGCCGTCCGCGTCGTCGCCGACGGTGCCGACGAACGCCGCAGACTTGCCGAGCGAAGCGGCGCCAGCCGTGGAGTTCGCGGCGGGGCCTCCGCCCATGATCCGGTGCGAGAGCATGCGCACCTTCGTGTCCATCGGGATGAACGGCAGCACCGCGAGGTGGTCGTTCGAGCAGAAGCCAATGCCAATGTAATCAAAGTTTTTCATCGGTACGCATTATAGCATAACCGACATGAGAGGATACAGACTTTCTTTGAGAGAAATTGAGAAGTTTGAGAAGTGCAATGCGCGCAGGAATGTGATAGAATGTGCGCCATGAGGAAACTGCGCACACTCGACATCGTCGACTACGTCAAGGCCAAGAAGCGCTGCACGCTGGCCCACCTGATGCAGAAGTTCAAGGTCAGCTCGGCCACCATCCACCGCGACGTGGCAGAGCTCGTCGCGGCGGGCCACCTTGAGCGCGTGCGCGGCGGCGTGGCGTTCTTCCCGCGCACGGAGGCGGCGCCGACCGCGTTCGGCACGTTCCACGACCGCGCGTCCGTCAACCGCGAGGCGAAGGAGCGCATCGCGGCGCGCGCGCTGGAGTACGTGACGGAGGGGGACATCCTCTTCCTCGACTCCTCCTCCACGACAGCCGCCCTCGCGTCCGCGATCGCCGCGCGCGCGTTCACGAACATCACGCTCGTCACCAACTCCGTGGCGATCATGGAGAACTTCCACAAGATGCCACGCAACTACGTGCTCATCGCGCTCGGCGGCAACTACGACCCGCAGCTCAACTCCTTCCTCGGCTCGTCCGCGCTGCGCGAGCTCGAGCGCCTCACGGTCTCCAAGGCGTTCGTCTCGTGCTTCGGCGTGGATGACAAAACCGTGACCACGAACCACGAGCACCAGGCGGAACTCGTCACGCGCGTCCTCGAGCTCGCGTCCAAACGCTACCTGCTCGCGGACCGCTCGAAGTTCGGGCGCACCGGGCTCTACCGCCTCGCCGCTCGCGGCCTCTTCGACGCGGTCATCTCGGAGCGGCGTGGCTCTTGAAGCGCATCACGCTTCTCACGGTCATGGACTCGTCCTGCGCCGTGAGGTATGACACGGTGTAGTCGCGACCGCCCGCCGGCACGTTCAGGACAACGTGTCCGCAGTCGAGCGACTCCTGCACGACGTCGTGCAGGCCCTCCGCGTTCGCGGTCTCCATCCGTTCAGCGGGAAATGCGGTGGGGCAGATCACCCGTTCGCCGGGATACAGTTTCCGCGACGAGAGGCGGCGAAGCGTGCCGAGGTCGTTGCAGTGCTTGGCGAAGATACACGACACCCATACTTTCGCGGCCAGCGCCCGTACGAGCGTCTCGGTCATCGAAGCGGAACCGTGGTGGTTGACTTTCGCCACGTCCACTTGGTCGAGCTGCTCGCCCAGTGCGTCCTCCACCTCGAAACGCGATCCGTCCGCGCGCTGCCAGAAGTCCTGGAAGTCTCCGGCCATGTACAACCTGAACGCGCCGTAGGACAGGATCATGCCGCAGCTCATCCCGTTCTCATTCCGCCAGCCGGAGGCGTGGTTGGGCGTGAAAATTCCCTCGTAGAGGTTCCGTATCGAACCGTCGCGCATGAGGATCTTGCCGTTGCCGCAGATGTTGCACACCTGGAAGTCCGAGAAGGCGCCGGGATCCTTCAACAGAACCACCTGGTCGCGCGCGCCGACGCGGAACTTCTCCACCTTCAACCCCTTGTGCCGTTCGAGGTAACGGTACATGCGCGAAATCTGCGACACCTCGCGGCACGCGCGGTCCTTGAGCGGGAACGGGTCGTTCAGGTCGGGCCAGCAGCGGTCGAACGCCTTCCCGAAGTCGATGAAGTCGCACGTCTCGGCGAAGCCGCTCACGAACCAGTCGTCCCCGTCGCGCTCCTCGCGGCGCGAATACGACGTCTCGCACCCGGCATGGTCGGCGTGCCAGTGCGTGAGCATCATGTAGTCCACCTTGTTCCCGAACGGGTTGGCGCGCTGAGCTCCCCCCGCGTCCAGCCCTTCCACGGACGCCCCACGCCCTTGTCCTTCGTCCCGGCCGCGAACGCGCGCCGCCAGTCGCCAAGTGCCGCTGCCACCCCCGCCGCCGCCGTCTGGCCAATGAATCGTCTTCTATTTATGGGCTCCATCATTTTCCACCCTTCCGCGTCAATGGCCAATCAACGTCGTGGCCTCCGAAGCGAGCGGAGTCGGGTGGCAAAGTTCCGGCGGGCGAAGAGGAAGTGCGTGCCGAAGTAGACCACCGAACCCAGTGCCACGAGCGCGCCGAGCTGCGTCACGTTCGCCCACACGCCCGTCCAGCTGCGCGTGGCGAACCAGGAACGCACCGCCCAGAGTGCTGCGCCCATCGCGGCAGACGCCACGAGCGTGCGGCCTACGGGACGCACGAGCGTCGCAAGGCCGAGGGCGCCATTCTTCCGGCGCGCGAGCACCGCCAGCCACACGCAGGCGACGCCCGCACAGAACACCGTCGAGGCGGCGAGGCCCACGTGCCGCCATTCTTCCGGCAGAAAAAGCACCGCGAGAATGTTGAGCGTCGCGTTGAGGAACACCATCTTCACAGACACCGCAAGCGGTGTCTTCATGTCCTTCTGCGCCTGGAACCACGGCACGAGCGTCTTCTGCAAGCCGAAGAAGCCGAGTCCGACCGCATAGCACGCCACCGCGCGTCCCACCCGCGTCGTCGCCATCGCGTCGAACGCCTTGCCCTCGTAGATGACGCGCGTCATGTCCGGCGCGAGAATGCCGAGTCCCACGGCGGCGGGGATCATCACGAAGAGGAGGTTGTCCGTGGAGGAGAGGAACGCCGCGCGCGCACCCGCCACGTCGTCTTTCGCGAAACAGCCGGCGAACGTGGGCAGCAGCACGGTGCCGAACGCGACGCCCACGATGCCGAGCGGCAAATCCATGAGACGCTCCGCGTAGCCGATCACGCCGGCAGCCCACGGCGCGGCGGCCTGCGCGAGGACCTGGTCGAGCATGTAGTTGATCTGCACCGCGCCCGCGCCGACAGCCGCCACGAACATGTTGCGCCACACGAGACGCGTGTTCGGGTCGCGCCAGCCGGCACATGAGGGACGCGGCGACACGCCGCGCCGCTTCATGCACCAGAACATGAACGCCATCTGAAGGAACCCCGCGAAGAGGATCGCGCCGCTCACCCACACGATGCGCGCGGAGAGTTCCAGCCCGGGGAAGAAGCAGAGCGCGCCGAGCGCGCCGATCCACACGACGTTCAGGAGACACGGCATCAGCGACGCAGCCGCGAACTTGCCGAGCGCGTTCAACACGCCCATCCCGAACGCCGCCCCACAGATGAAGATCATGTACGGAACGAGGAGGCGCGTGAGGCGCAGGGTAAGCGACGTGCGCGCCGAGAACTCGGTTCCCCAGTGCAGCGCGACGGAGAGCCCGGCCACGGCGAGGACGGAGATCGCCGCGAGCATGAGGAGGCTCATCGTCATCACGGCGCGCGCGAGGCGCCGAGCGCTTTCCATCCGCTGCGCCTCCACCTCGCCCTTGAACACGGGCACGAACGCGGCGGTGAGCGCGCCCTCGCCGAAGAGCTTGCGCATCATGTTCGGGATCGCGAACGCGAGCGTGAACGCGCTCTGCTCCATGCCCGCGCCGATGAGACGGCTCTGGAACATCTCGCGCACGAGGCCCATCACGCGCGAGAGCGCGGTCATCGCGCCCACGATCGCCGTGTTCTTCAGAATGCCTTTCCCGCCGCCACTCATGTCCGGTTTCGGGGCTTGATGTTGCAGATGCGGTCGACGGCGGCGGCGAAGTTCTCGGCACCGGCCATGAGCTCGATGTCGACGCGCAGGTAGTAGCACGGCACGGGCGTGGTCTCGAGGCGCGGGAAGCGCACGGCGTCCTTCTCGGTCGTGATGAGCGCGTCGGCGTGGAGGTCCGCCGTCTTGTTGAGCGCGAAGATGATTTCGGAGGAGTCGTAGCGGTGGTGGTCGGCGTAGCGCTCGCACCAGATCACGCGTGCGCCGAGCTTGCGCAGGGAATCCTCGAAGCCCTGCGGCACGGCGATGCCGGAGAGCGTGGTGAGCGTCTTGCCCTTCAGCCAGTCGAGCGGCAGCTCCTCACGGCTCCACACGTCCCTCAGGAGACGCGGCGCGTGGCGGCACTCGATGATCTCGGCGGTCTTGTTGTATTCGCGGATCTGCGCGCGCACGGCGGCGGAGTCGCCGTCGGACTTCGTGAGGAAGATGAAGTCCGCGCGGTCGATGTGGCTCGCCGGCTCGCGGAGGACGCCGCGCGGGAGCATGTGCCCGTTGCCGAAGGGGTTCGTCTTGTCCACGAGCACGACCTCGTGCGTATGCTTCAGGCGCTGGTACTGGAAGCCGTCGTCGAGGATGAGCGTGTCGCACCCGAAGCGCGAGATGGCGTAGCGGCCGGCCTTCACGCGGTTGCGGTCCACGAGCACGCACACGCTGGGCAGGTTCAACGCGAGCATGTAGGGCTCGTCGCCGCCGGTGGCGGCGTCGAGCTTGATCTGGCGTCCGTCGGAGACGACAAGCGGCGGCGGCTCCACGACCTGCGTGAACATCCGTTTCCACCACGGCGCCTCCTTGCGGCGGTAGCCGCGCGAGAGGATCGCCACCTTGCGCCCGGCCGCCGAGAGCTCGCGCGCGAATTTCTCCGTGACGGGCGTCTTGCCGGTACCGCCCGCAGTGACGTTGCCGATGGAGATCACCTGGCAGCCGAGCGGAAAGCGGCGCAACAGTCCCCAGTTGTAGAGGCAGTAGCGGACCGCCACCACGAACTGGAAGACCTTCGAGAGGGCGTTGAGGAAAGCCAGCAACACGCGCACGCGGCCGGGCTGGTTCTGGTCCGCGCCCGGCTGCTGGATGATCTTGACGAGCGCGTGTTCGAGGCGCTCGAAGTAGCTGACCTTCTGCTTCTGCACGCCTTACTTGACGATGGGCGTCAGCTTCATGTTGCGGAAGTCGGCGTCCGTGTGGTCACCCTGGAGGTAGATCGGGCCGGGCACGAACTCGTCGCTCGTGATGGCGCCGCCGGTGCAGCCGAGGATCGGCTGGTTGTCGATGATGTTCACGCCGTTGAGGATCACGGTCACGTGGCGCTTGTAGAGCGTCACGTCCACGTGCTGCCATTCGTTGGCGGGCTTCTCGGCGGTCACGCGCGGCGTGATGCGCCCGTAGAACGCGGCCATGTTGTGGCAGTTCGCGGGCTTGCCGTAGGTGTCCGCCACCTGGATCTCGTAGATGCCGCGCAGATACACGCCCGAGTTGCAGCCGGGCAGGACGCGCACGTCGTAGGAGAGCTTGAAGTCGAAGAAGTCGGCGCGCTTCGTCTTGAGGTTGGCGCTCGCGCCGTCGCGCTTGCCGTCCTTCGTGCGCTTGACGCGGTTCATCAGCACGCCGTCCTTCACGGACCAGCCGAAGTAGTTCTTGTTCATCGCCTCCCAGCCGCCGATTCCGTCGGCGAGCAGGTCGATCGTCTCGCCGTACTGCGCCTTGGCGAGCACGGGCGCGGGCGGGAGCGCGGGGATGCGCTTCGCCTTCGCCTTCTCGGTGCCCAGTTCCTTGCCATTGCCGTCAACCGTCGTGAACACGACGTCCGCCTCGGTGCCGTGCACGTCGATCGCGGTACGGCGGATGCGCGCCTTCGCCTTGTCCTTCTCCTTGTTGAGCGGCTGCTCCATCGTGGCCTTCGTGCCCTCAAGCTTCACGTTCTGCTGCGGGTTGGGCGAGCCACCGCCCCAGAGCAACGACGCGGTGACCTCGCCGGTCTTGCGGTCCTTGAAGATGCCGAGCCAGAACGCGCCCGGCTTCTGGATCGCCCAGCGGCCCTCCGCGCCTTTGCAGGCGCAGTCGTTGCAGCCGCAGAGGTTACCGCACGTGCAGACATTGCTGCCTTCCGCGCAACAGGAATTGCCCGTGAGCGACGCGCAGGCGGTGAGAAAAGCAAGACTGACGGAGAG
>ONRL01000132.1 GCA_900320225.1 uncultured Lentisphaerota bacterium | reverse complement strand
GGAAATTCTTCCCCTGTCCAACCATCTCCAATTGCTTCCGCACAAACTGAAACGACGCATTGTGCGCATCCAGATCGTCTGCCCGCTGGCTCTCCGCCAACGCCGCATCCGTTTGCTTGCTCCGGTCCAGAATGTCCGCCCGCATCCTGCACATCCGCGCCACGCGCCACTGCATCCGCGTGAACAGGTCGCGCAGCGACGACGACGTCGCCTTCAGCTCGTCGTCTCCGGCGTAAACGTCGAGAACCCGCGCCACCAGCGCGTGCGCCCTCTCAATCCCCTCCTTGGCGAGTCCCGGCGGAAAGCCCGAGGGACGCGCCACGAGTCCCGCGACCGGCGGCTGAGGCTGCTTTGCGAGCGTCCACAGCTCAAAACCCAACTGCACCGCCACGTCGTCCAGCCGTTGTTGCTTGTGGCGCAGCCACGTGCGCAACGCGTCCACCGCGCCGTATGACATCATCTCGCGGTCTTCCTCGTCCAATGCGCCCCTTCCGCGCAAAAAACGTTCGCGCTCCGTCGACCCTCCGGTCAGCGAGAGCGGCAGCAGTTCGCGCCGCTGCTCACGCGCACACAGCTCCACGGCCGTGTCCAGCGTACCGTCCGTGAACACGAAGCGCGCGTCCTGGCTTTCCCACGCCGTCTGCCGCGCAAAGTCGTAGAGGGCGCGTATGATCCCCCGGGTGGTCGTCTGCATCCGGTACGGCACCACCAGCGCAAACATGACCAACGGCTCCAGCAGCAGGCTCAACCGCGAAATCCGGGAGAATCGCCTGAGCGACGCCGCAAGGTCCGCCCCGAGTTCCGTATCCTCGACGGAATCCTGGTACTTGATGCCCGCGATGCGCTTGTAGTTGCGGAAGTAGACCTCCACCCCAAGCACGCAGAGCGCATACGTGAAGGTCTGCGCACTCAGGAACGAGCAGCAGCATTTCAGCAGGGGCGACTCCACCGCGTTGCCGTCGCCCGTCCACGTCCAGAACCAGAACGACTGCCATCCCGCAAGCTGCAGGAATGCGACGAGGCCCACGAGCAGGAAGTACGCCGCATACCAGTACGGCAGGAACTTGTCGTCGTCCGTGGCCACGCTCAGGTGCACGATCGACAGGACGAACGGCACCAGCACCACGATGATGGACAACATCCAGCCAGACGGCGAGGAGGCCGTCGTGAGCAACTTCCAGTAATTGTGCAGATACGTGACCGAGTACTGGAATCCCGAGAGGTCATGCGCCTCAAGCCCGTCCTGCATGCAGAAAAACGCGACATTGACGAGAACCGCAACCAGCCACCCCACCGCCGCAATGACCGTCATCCGGCGCATCACCATCGTCCGGACGAACGGGTCCGCCAGCGGATTCTGCATCTTGTCGGCATTCAACTCCGCGCGCAGTCGGCAGAAGAAGAGGCACGCGACGGCGAGCAGGAGCCCGAGCGTCGTCTCGCCGGACATGACGCCGAGGATCAGCATCGTCCAATACCAGCCTTGGATGATTCCCTTTCTCAGCGCATACCGCACGAACACGAGAATCGCCCCGAGCAGCATCAGCAGGTGGAGCATCGCCGGACCGAACACCTGCCCCACCTCCCACACGGGATCCGAGCACACGCACAGCACGACCCCCTGCACCAGCACCACCCGCACGATCCAGCGGCACCAGGCCCTGCGCTGCGTACGGCTCCGCATGGCCGTCGGCAGCGTTTCGTTGAAGATCGCCATCAACAACATCGCCACCAGCCCCAAGGACACAAATCCCCCGAAACGCAGGATGCGGATCGCCTGCGCCATGTCGAAGAAACGGAAAAGCGGGTGCACGATCGCATGCCAGAGAAGCGGGAACGCGGCCTCAGGCGGGTGGAGACCGGCCGCCACGGCCACGTCCTCCCATGCGCCCGGCGGCAGCCAGGCATACCGCCAGAACCATGAAAGCGCAGCAACGGCGACGCCCAAAGACATCGCCGTAGCCCACAGAGCGAGCGTTCGTCTAGTGAAATGGCTCATAGAAATCCTTCATTTTCATTCGCCCGCGCGCGGTGGTCTTGGTCGCTTTCCGCGTGCTTTTCTGTATGCGCTTCGCCATTTGCCTCTTTCCGCCTGTCCGGGCGAGGATGCAACGCCCCAACCGAAAGCGGTGATATGTTAGCAGATTTCACCTCCACTGTCTAGGGGGTCGTGGTTCGTGGGAGACGTGAGACGAGCCGAAAATGACGCGAGACGTGAGACTCGTCTCAAAGTCTCACGTCTCAGCTCGTCTCACGTCACCCATCACATCACTTCACTCGCCTCACGCCACTCGGCGGCGGCGCAGCGCGAGGAGCGAGCCGCCAATCACGAGCAGCAGGCCGCTCGTCGGCTCAGGCACCATCGACGAGGCCATGTTGTAGGGGTTGGGAAGCGCCTCCGGGAATTGATCCAACTTTTCTTGTGTAAGGCCTGAAACCACCGCATCCATGAATTGCGACCACGTTAGCGGCGTGAGCATGCGATCCACGGTCGTACCACCGAGGTACAGTTCCGCCATAAACGTGTAACCCTCCTTAAACGCCGACATGTCGGTGTAGAACGTCCCTGCCGACGTCGTTCCGTCGCCGGCAATCTCACCGCCACTGCCCGCAAGACCCTCAGCCTTCGTTGCTGCATCACTAGCCAAAAGGAACTCGGGGCCGATGTACGTGTGTTGGGTGAGATCCGTCTCCTGCTTATTTTCCGTATTTATCGCCCAGAACT
The DNA here is from genome assembly GCA_900320225.1 of uncultured Lentisphaerota bacterium. Lineage (GTDB taxonomy): Bacteria > Verrucomicrobiota > Kiritimatiellia > RFP12 > UBA1067 > RUG572. Next base: position 13,249 of record ONRL01000132.1, on the reverse strand, counting down.
TGATCGTGTTAAAGTTGCGGGTGGCGCCGTCATACGAGGCACCGTCCTCTTTCGTGTTGATATCCCAAATCAACACGTCGGCGGACGTTTCCGCCCAGACAGCCCCCGCAAGGGCCGCCACAAAGAACACACTCATCAACTTCTTCATTTTCTTTCTCCTTAAAGTCTTTCGGTCTTTTGGTCTTTCAGTCCTCATCCTTTGTCTTCTGTCTTTCGTCCTTTGTCCTTCTTGGGGGGAGGACAGAAGACAGATGACAAAAGACAAAGGCCATTTTTAAGAACTCACCATTTTCTTTCCATTTTCAACTCACAACTTTCAACTCACTTCCACTCGACCTTGGCGCCACCGACAGAGCTGCAGTACCAGAACGCCGTGCCCTGCGGGACGAGCGCCTTGCCGCCTTCCACATACGGCTTGTACGACGCCAGCTTGGCATACGTCGGCTGCAGTCCCCAGCTCGTGCCGTCGTAATAAAACTTGATCAGGCGATTGTTCGCGTCGCGGAACTGGATGAAGTCCGCGCCCGAGACCAGCTTCCGGTTCTGCCGCGCCGCCGACACACCCGTCCACGTGAAGGTGTTCAGGTTGATGTACTTGACGCCGCTCACCTCCACCGTCGCGTTCGTGTAGGGCGGCGCAACAAACGTCTGCCCTTTCGCAAACGGCTCCGGATTCACGGCAGCGCCCGGAATCTGTCCGTACACGTACACGTTGTCGCCGGTGTTCGCCCGCGCGACCAGCACGCCAGTGCCCGCCGGAACCGCCCGGTCAAGGGACGCCGCGCCAAGCGTGGCGGCGTTGTTGGAATTGATCGTCACCTTGACGGCCGGCGCCCACGCACCCGAAGCCACCTTGTACACGTCGTGGCTGTCGCTGGTCTTGTTGTATACGTACATCTTCGTCTCCGCCGTCAGGTTGGCGGGATGCACAACGTCCTTCGCCTTGCGCGCCGCGCCAGCGGACTCGAATCCCTCGAACGGCACCGCCACGTACATGTTCGACGCCACGTTGCCGGTTATCTTGACCGCCCCGAACAGGTTCGCCGACTGGACGGAGGTGGTCGCAACGTTCGCGCTGACTGGCGAGACGGTGAACTCGGAGAAGTGCGTGGTGGAGATTTCCACATAGCGCGCTCCGGCCTCGCCGCCCACGTCCGCGATCCAGCGCTCGGTGGGATATCCCTCGCTCGTGTGGACAACGCGCGCCTTGGCGGTGAAGTCGTCCGTCAGCGGCAGGCGGAACGTAATCGTCTTGCCGCCAATCTCCGCGTTCGTGATTATGCGGGTGGTGTCGCTCGTCGTCTCGCCGTTTTCGTCAACGGCAATCGTGCGCAAATTCGGCGTGATGCCGAAGGCGATTGTCGTCATCGGATAGCCGTTGCGGACACTGACAAGACCGTGCCACTCGATCTGCACCCACTTTTGCTGCGTCTCGTTTTCGGCCGCAGCGATGATGACGTTTTCGAGTCCCGTCTCCGAGACGTTCTCGATGGCGTTGAACGCAGTTTCCAAAGCCGTGCGCGTGCTAGAATAGACAATGCCCATTTTGGTGCCTTCGTCGTTCTCGGCGTCAATGTCCCACTCTCCCCAATGGACGTTCGGACCTTCGGCAGAATTGTATTCTTCGAAACGGCCCTCGACCGGCTTGGCTGCAACAATAGTATCCCTGCCGAACACATGCGTGAACGACGCCCTGTCGGCATACTCAGTGGAATTGGTGGAGTTTGTCGCGCGAAGCGCAACTTTTACCGCCGTGCCGTTGTTCGCGTTGGATAGATTCTGCACCGCCACGAGAAGCGGCGTAGGTTTCCTGGTTTCTGCATTGGTCAGAAACTGGGATAATAGATACTTGATCTCCTCCATAGTTGTTAACGAAATCGATGTCTCGACATTCGCTCCAATGGAAGAAACATACCGACCGTTTCCATTTATATTTTCCGATCCATGCTGCAAACCATTCGCCCACCAAAAACGGACGGAATCCGCCGCGACCGCCTTGTCGAACGAAACGACAAGGCTGAGAGTCCAGTCGAGATGCGGGTCGGACTCAAACGGATCGGCGTCAGAAGTGGCAAGAGTTGAATGGGTGTAAACGCATAGCAGAAGCGTCATCGCATCCAGCATCTCGTTGGATTCCAAATCCACTCCATAAGAACCATTGCCGTTATCCAAAAAACAACTTGAAGCAATCTTGTAGGTAATATCTTGTTTGTCGGTGTAAGCGAGGGAATCGGCATTGTCAAGAAGCAACTGCGTTTCCGCCGCCGTAAAAGACAATGCCGCAACCGCCGACAAATCAGGCACTTCGCCAAACAGCGCTTCTGCCGCAGGACTCACTTTTTCATAAATGGCAGCGTAAGCCGTCGCATCGTCCGAACCGTCGTTCTCCGTGATGAAGGGGGAAGAAGCCGGGCCGAAGAAGTAGCAGGCGTCGATTCTCTCCGCTTCGAGTTCAGTTTTGAATACGGTTCCGGAAAGCAGGCTGGCGTTATTGGTGATGTAGGTGTGGCCATCGTTGCCGACAACCTTGATTTCGCCGAGTTCCGTTCCGGCGGGGCGGGTTGTTATCACGTCGGCGGTTGCGGAAGCGGTCGAAAGAAGCCGCACGGGTGCGGCCGAGAGGAGACGGGCCGGTGCGACTTCCGTCGAAGCGGCGGGCTTGGATGCTGCGAGAAGCGTCCCCTTGCCGGACGCAAGGCGGATGGCGGACGAGCTGGCGGCTGAGGACTGGAGCTGCGGCAGCGAGCCATTCTCGCCATTGATATGAATCACATTCGTCGCGCCGACATCCTCTGCATCGTCCTCCGTGAGGAAGTACCATGTGTCAGATGGGTTGTACCACCGCTGAGGATAGCCGGTTGTGAGAAAAATCAAGTACGAGCTCTGAACGGCAGCACCCGCGTATGTACCCGTCACCTCGCAGGCGCTGCGGTCGTATGCATTCACATAGTAGCCGCCGGCGATGTAGTAGGAATTGGTGTGGGTCGTCGTGCCGATGAACACCTTGCCGGGGTCATCGACGACGCTCAAGCCCTGCTTCTTTTTGCGGAAAGTCGGGTAGCGGTCGCGATAGCGTCCGCCGTTGAAGTAGGCCTTGCAGGTCGTCGTCACGCCGATGGAGCAATAACGGGTGTCGGCGCAGTCAAGCCCCTTCTCGAACGTACCTCCGTTGACGGTGAAGTAATAGCATCGGTAGGCGCCCACATTGCCGAGTTCATAACCGCCCGTGAACGTGCCGCCGTTGATGGTGACGGAAGTCGGGACGGCCTTTTCGCCGGAGCCGGCTCCGTCAACCGCGAGGCCGTAGTTCTCGTACGAAACGTATGCGCTCAACGCGCTTGCCGCCCAGTTGAACACGCAGTTGCCGGTGAACACGCCGCCGTTGAGGACGACCGTCTTCGCGCCGGGGTCCCAGCCGTAGGAGGTATAGACGCAGCAGCGGTTCGTGGGCACGCTGATGCCGCCGGGGTTCGTCGCGGCGGCGTTCACGGTGAAGTTGCCGTTCGCCGCGATGCGGAACACGTTTGTCGGCGACGAGATGGTGTACGTGGCGAGGTCGAGCGTCACGGTGTTCGCGACGGCGATTTCCTCCGTCAGCGCGATGTTGCCGCCCAGCTCGACGGTGCCGCCGCTGGCAATGGCCGTGCGCAGATCCGCCTCGGTCGTGACCGTTACGCCCCACGCGCCGAGCCCGAAGGCCGCCGCCAGGATCATCATTAGAATCTTCTTCATTTTCGTTTTCTCCTTAAAGTCTTTCTGTCTTTCAGTCCTTTGTCCTCGATCCTTTGTCTTCTGTCTTTCGTCCTTTGTCCTTCTTGGGGGGAGGACAAAAGACAGAGGACAAAAGACAAAGGCCGTTTTTAAGAACTCAACATTTGCTTTCCACTTTCAACTAACCACTAATCACTAGCCACTAACCACTACTTCAGCGGAGCCCTTCCCACCGAAAAGAATCCGCTCGTGCCCTTCGCCGGGGCCTCTATTACGATGTCGCCCGCGTCGTTGCCGTCCTGCGGGGCAAAGTCGGCGTCCGCCGTCAGGTTCGCCGGGGTGTCGCCGGAGGACACGCCGTAGCGCACGAACTTCGACGTGCGCGCCACCGTGAGGCGCACGATGCCGTCCTTCACCTCGATCGACTTGATCTTGGGCTGCGGGATGGACTCCGGAAGGACCGTTGCCGTGGCCGCGAGCGCCGCGTTCGTGGCAACGCCGGACTGCAGCTGCTGGGAAGCGGAGAGCGTGAACGCCTGCGCCGCGCCGAAGCCGTTCACGCCGGCTTCCACGCCGCCGGGCGTGCCGTCGGCCTTGCGCGTGTCGAGCAAGTGGAGCGAGAACGTGCCCGCGCCCGCGTAGAGGTCGGCCACGACCTTGTTAACCTCAACGACCACGTCGGGGCAGCGTCCGCCCTGCGCGAGCGGCGCGATGCACAGCACCCGGTTCAGGTTCTGGTCGCCCACGGCCTCGCCGGTCACGGTGATGCCCGCGAACGTCGCGCCGGCCTTCGTCCACACGAGCGCGTAGCTTTCGCCGTCCTTCACGACCGTGCCGTCCGCATAGCAGTCCGGCCCCTTCGTCGAGAACGTCGCCAGCAGGTTGTCCTGCCCGGCGAGCGCCGCGCCAGTCGCGGCCATCGCCAACATCATCAGAATCTTCTTCATTTTCATTTCTCCTTAAACTTTTCTAGCCATCTAACTAGCCACTAGCTACTAACCACTAGCCACTAATCACTAACCACTAACTACTCCGTCACGATGTCGGCGAAGATCGCCAGCACCTTTCCGGCCACGTCGTCCAGCGGCACGATGAACGCGGTTGCAGGGGGGGTGTTATTCGGGCCGTCGCTCGTGAGGGTCGCCACCGGCGTGGCGCTCTCGACCGTCGCCCACTCGTCGCCGTTGCGCGCGGCCAGGCGGAAGGACACCGTGGTACCTGCGATCACGGGCATGTTCGCGAGGTTGATCACGGCACTGACGACCACCTTTGTCGATTCGTTTGCCACCGGCTCAGCCGTCAGGCGCAGCGTAGCGTCCGGATCGCTCGGATCGAGGCCGAGCACGTAGCTCTGCCACACCGGGATGCCGTTGTCGCCTTGCTCGGAGAGGGCCGCGATGATGTCGTCGGTCTGCGTCTCGAGAATCGGGAGCGTGACGTCTTCAAGGTTGTCCTCCAACCACTGGAGGTCGACCGGGATCCCCGCCGTGCCCTCGATCGGGTACGTGAAGGAGTCGAGCTGCTTGACGAGCGTCCACATGCCGGGCTTCTCCGTCGACTTAGCCCACGAGTAGCCCGCGGGAATCACGGTCGGAGTCGTGTCGGCTTCCTTCGCGAACACCTTGACCTTGGACATGTCGTTGTTGACGTCCGTGACGGCGATCTTCTTCTCGCCCGACAGCGTGCCGTTGTTGATTGTCACGCTCGTGACGCGGTCCGCGCCGTACTGCGCCACCGCGACGGCCGCGCCCTTCGTGGTCGTGCCGCTGCCGTTGGACGCGTAGTTGTACGCCTCCGTGGCCGTGATCGTGCCGCCGTTCACCGTGAGGGTGCCCGCACGGGTCTCGATGCCGCTCTCGCCCTTGACGACCGCGCCGTCGCTGACCGTGACGGTCGAGTAGCCGCACTGCGCGATGGCCGTGTGGACGGATTCCTCACCGGTCGCAGCGGACGCGTCGACCGTGCCCGTCACGTTGATGTTGATCTCGTTCGCGCTGTTCGTCAGGTTGCCGAGCACGAAGACCATGCCCTTCACCGTACCGTTCACGTTCACGTCGATGACGTTCTTGTCAGCGTTGTTCGAGCCGAACACGTTCACGCCGTAGCACTTGCCCTCGAGCGTGACGCCCGTGTCGATCGTCAGCGTGCGCTTGCTCGTCAGGCTGCCCGTGCCGCGCACCTCGATCGGCGCGAGGCCGGAGGTCGTAGTCGAGATCTTGCCCGTGCCCGTGATGGTCAGGCTACCGCCCGCGAGCGCGATGTTGCTCGAACCCGTGATGTCGTGGTCGTTCATGTCGAGCGTGAGGGTCTTGTTTTCGCTCGTCGTCGCGTAGCGGTTGTTGCTTCCGCCGTAGGCAGGCGTCGCGCCCGCGTTCACGAACAGGCGGTTCGTGAGCTCGATGTCCTTGAGCAGCTTGACCGTCTCGCCGGACTGCGCCGCCGCGAACGCCTCGGCGAGCGTCTCGAACTTCTCGCCGTCGTCGCCGATCTGTGCCACGTAGTCCTTCGGGACGAGTTCGTACACGCCAGATGTCTCCGTCTCGACCCACTTGTAGTCGTCTGGAATCGCGGAGTTCTCGGTGAAGCCCTGCTTTGCCAGCACCTCCACGTTGTCCATGTTGCCGTTCACGTCCGTGACGCCGATCGTCTTGACGCCCTCGAGCGTGCCGCCGTTGAGCGTCACGACCGTGTCAAGCGCCGTGCCGTGCTGCGCCACCGCGATCGCCGCGCCCCGCCGTGCCCGTGATCGTGCCGCCGTTCACCGTCAGCGTGCCCGCGCGCACCTCGATGCCCGAGTCGCCGCTCACTGTCGCGTCGTTGTTGACAGTCACCTTCGCGTTGCCGTTGAGCGCGATGCCGACGTTCACATTGTCGCCCTCGCCGGCGGGCGCAATCACCTTTCCGTTCACCACGATGTTGATCTCGTTCTCCGCGTTCTTCAGGTTGCCCAGGACGAACAGCGTCCCGTTCACCGTGCCGTCCACCGTCACGTCGATCACGTTCTTCGTCTCGCTGTTGGTGCCGAACACGTTCAGGCCGTACTCGCTGCCCGTGAGCGTGACGCCCGCGCCGATCGTCAGCGCGCGCTTCGCGCTCGGCGTAGCGGCGTCATCCGTGTAACGTACCTCGACAGGAGCCATGCCCGCGTTGCTGGTGGTGATGACGCCATGCGTCTCGTCGGCCGCTCCGGTGTTGGCAATGGCCAGGCTGCCGGTGTGCAGACGCAGACGGTGCGTGGTGTTGATGTTCTTGCCGTTCAGGTCGAGAGTGAAGTTGCCGTCAGCCTGATACTGTTCGGTCAGCTCCACGTCAGCCAGCAGCTTCAGCGTGCTGCCGTCGGCCGCGTTCGCCGCTTCCCAGGCGTCCGCGAAGACCTCGTACTTCGCCTCGCCCACCTGCGCCACGTAGTCCTTCGCGGTCAGCCTGTACATCGCGGGGTCGGTGTTCTCGACCGCCACCCACTTGTAGTCGTCCGGGATCGAGGAGCCCGCGGTGTAGCCCTGCGTCGCGAGCACGGAGACCTTGTCCATGTTGCCGTTCACGTCCGTGACGCCGATCGTCTTGACGCCCTCGCGCCGTGCCCGTGATCGTGCCGCCGTTCACCGTCAGCGTGCCCGCGCGCACCTCGATGCCCGAGTCGCCGCTCACTGTCGCGTCGTTGTTGACAGTCACGTTCGCGTTGCCGTTGAGCGCAATACCCACGTTGACATTGTCGCCTTCGCCCGCAGGCGCCGCCACCGTGCCGTTCACGACGATGTTGATCTCGTTTTCGGCGTTCGAGAGGTTGCCCAGGACGAACAGCGTCCCGTTCACCGTGCCGTTCACCGTCACGTCGATGAGGTTCTTCTGCGCGTCGTTCGAGCCGAACACGTTCAGGCCGTACTCGCCGCCCTCGAGCGTCACGTCGGAGCCGATTGTCAGCGTGCGCTTGGCCGCCAGGTCGCCCGTGCCGCGGACTTCGATTGGCGCGAGGCCGTCGTTCGTCGTCGAGATCTTGCCCGTGCCAGTGATGTTCAGGCTGCCGCCGGCCAGCGCGATGTTGCTCTCGCTGGTGATGTTGAATCCGTTCAGGTCGAGCGTGACCGACTTGTTCTCGCTCGTCGTCGCGTAGCGGTTGTTGCTGCCCTCGTAGGCAGGCGTCGCCCCGGCGTTCACGAACAGGCGGTCCGTGAGCTCGATGTCCTTCAGGAGCTGCACCGTATCGCCAGCCTGCGCGGCGGCGATCATCGCCGTGAGCGTTCCCTTCGGCGTCACAACCGCGCCATTGCGCACGATCTGCGCTTCGTAAGCACTGATGACGGTGTACGGATAATCGTCCTTCGTCGCGGCATCCGTGTTGGAAACCACTTCATAGTCGGCTGCAATCAGGCTGTCGGATTGGGTATTCCAAACCGGGCTGACGTTGAAAATGCCGCCGGAGATAGACACGGAGGAGTCCGTCAGGGTTGCGCCACCGTTGAGCCAGGCGAAGTAAGGGCTGCCGTAGGAAAACGCGCCACCGGAGATGTTGACCGCAGCGGTAGCCCCTTCCGCGACAGTGCCGTTGAACAAGATAGGTTCGGGCTGGTTGTCGCCCTGCAGGGCAGTGGAGCTGAAGGTGAACGTACCGCCCGCTATGTTGAGCGTGTTCTCCCCGCCTTCCTTCAGCGCGAGGTTGATCATCTGCTGGTAAAAGGCCTTCGCGCAGTTGAAGGTGCCGCCCGCGACAGTAACGGTCGCCCCGGCCCGCAGGTCAAAGACGTAGTATTTGCACGACACGTCGACATCGGCGTCGTTTACAACCAACGTGCCGCCCGCCGTCTGGAACACGCCTTTCATCGCTCCGCCGGTCACCGTGCAGTCGTTGACGGTGGTGGCACCTTCGCCAGTGTAGATGACGTAACTGCCGCCGACCGAGGTGGAGTAGCTGCCGCCGTTCAAGGTGAGCGTGCCGTAGTTGTTGACCGCGCCGCTCAACTTGACTGACGTAGAGGAATCATCAAGCGTATTGGCTATGGTGCCGGCGTTGCCACTGTCTGCGATGGCGAGCGTGCCGTTATTGCGAATGACCGGAGCCCCGGAAATCGCCCCCGACACCGTCTTGCCGTTCAAGTCGAGGACGACGTTCTTGTTTGCAGGAATCGTGACCGTTGCGTCAAGTTCCACATCCGCAATCATCTTGATCGTCGTCGCCTCCGCGCCATTTTCGGGCACGGCTTCAACCGCCGCGGCGAGGGAGGTGTACTTCGTCTCGCCGATCTGGGCGACAGGCTCCTTTTCTACTGTATAGAGGCCCTGCGCGTTAGGCTCGGAAAGTATGTAGCCGTCAGCCAAAGCTTCTGTTGCAAGCCTCTCAAATGTACCTCCGACCACCTTGCCGTCTGTGTCTTTCTCAACATCCCAACCGACTATGGCATACGGATCATTTTCTGTTCCAATCTGCACAGCGACCTCTTCACCACCTGCCGTCACAACAACAGTCTTCGCATCAACAGTGTTGTCTACGACCGTAGTCAGGCTTCCTGCTTTTCCCAAGCTTAAACCAACAATCTGCCCCGCATATCCGTTGTCTGTTGCCGCAACATTAATGTTAGCCACCGAACACTCAGCCACTGTGTTTCCGTAATGTGCAAGCCCCGCTATGCCGCCAACCCATGTCTTTCCATTGAGCGAGACTCCTTCCACAGAGCAATTCCTTATGATTCCAGAATCCTCTGCATGCCATGCGACAATTCCACCAACGTAAAGCGCACCAGAAATTTTCGAGCCTTCGTTCCCTTTTACGGAGCAATCTACATATGCAACATAACCACCATATCCAACCAGACCACCGGCATAATATCCGCCATCAGACGAAACAGAAATATCTATATCACCTTTTAGGTGGCAGTTTTCTACTGCCAGTCCAGTATACATCGCACCAGCGAGAGCTCCTGCCCAATGTGCCGGACTTTTAACTGTTGCATTGTTTATGGTGACATTGACAATACCCGCAGGCTTAGAGCTCTCTTCGTTTTCTTTCATGACTTTGCCGAAGAGTCCATAGGCATTTCGCCCACCAGCCGTCACACGCAAATTAGATATCGTGTGGTTATCTCCATCAAACACACCGCAGAACTCCTTGTAATAGTCACCGATCGGAGTCCATTCCTCATTATTGAGATCTATATCTGAAGTCAACTTGAAATACTTGCCTGCAAACTTACTTCCGGCATTCACGCTATTGCGGAAAGCCTTAAGCAAATCAATGTCTTTAATCAGATAAGGATCGGACGGCGTACCCGCCCCACTTATCATTGTACTTGCAAATCCGTTGTCGTTAAACACCACGCCATCAGGAACAAACGAAAGAGTACCACTGACAGCAGCCTTAATGAGCTGAACGACCTCTCCTGACTTAGCTTCAGCCATCGCATCGGACAACGTAAGATACCGCTTGCCTGTTGTCGTATTTTCGGCAACATAATCGGAATCTACGATATCGCGAACCAAATAATAGCCTGCATACTGGCCTTCTTTTACTTCTTCAACAAGCTTGCCATCCACAACCCAATTGATTGTGTCGCGGGTGACGTTGAAGTATCCTCCGCTAACGGTGCTTGTGCCCGAACCCGTCCAGATAGCGACATTGCTGAGGCCAACAGTATAGACACCAGACTCAATTGCAATAGTGCCGCCATTGTTGTAGGTAAGGTTTCCGCCTACGTTATAGATTCCGTTCTTAAAGGTTAGAGAACTACCAGTTCTTACAAATATCGCAATGCCACCCACATAGGCGTGCTCAAAGGTTCCGCCTGTGCCTGAATCCTTCAAGACCATTATGCTGCCGTCATCCAGATAGAAGCCACGTTCGTCCTCTGCCTGAAGCGTGAGTTTATGCCCATTAAGGTCAATTGTCACGCCCTTATAGAAATAAATTCTCTTGTCCAAAGCGACATCTTGGCCAAGCGTTATAACCTCATTGGCGTATGCCGCACCCCACGATGCCGCAAGTTCGGCCAGCGACATGCCTTTACCCGCACTATCTTCGCTGCCCAACTTGGCTTCTGGCTTGGAAATGACCGTCACGTTGGTGTCGGTGGTGTTGCTGGAAGCGGTGACATCGCCGCCGACACCGCCAACGAGCGCATCCGCCTTGCCCGCCTCAGCAGAAACCGTCACGTCATGGACGGTATTGCCCGTCACGGTGACGGGGTTGGTGGCCTTGCCGACAAGACCGCCAGCCTGTCCGCCGTTGTCGTCGCTCTTGACCGTCACGCCCGTCACCGTGCTGTCGGTGACGGTGTTTGCGTTTTCTTTCGCCGTACGCGTAGACGTGCCCGCGAGGCCGCCGACGGTGGAACCCTCAATAGTGGAACCCGTGCTGCCTTCCACCGAGCAGTCGTCGATCGTGCTTGTCGCAGTGCCGACGATGCCTCCTACGAAGGCACCACTTGCCTTGCTTGAGATGTTGATATTGCCAATAACATGGCATTTGTCAAATGTGGTAGTATTCGTACCGCCATTACCAACGATAGCTCCAACATACCCTCCATTCACCACTGACACGCTAACGTTTTCTAATGTCAAATTGGAGAATGACTGCCCAGCCCCATCACCACCGATTCTGCCAAACAAGCCATATTCACCCTTTGTATTGGTGTCTGAATTCTCTATCCTAATGTTAGATATCTTGTGATTTTGACCGTCAAAATTTCCATAGAAATATGTTTTGGCAGATACCTTTCCGGAATTCTCTGTCGTTTCAACGTAGTAGGCAGCTTTTTCTGCATCTGTATATGCATGGACATAACCAATTGGCTCCCAAGTACTATTCTCCAAGTCAATGTCTGCGCACAAATGTACCGTCTTTCCTGAAAAAAGATTATTGGAATAAAATTCACCATGGAATCCAGCCGCGCTATAGAATCCCTTTTCCATGTAATCGTCAGTGACAGACTTCTTGCCATTCACCAAATCGCGGAAGTATTCAAGCCCCGCTTTTGAGGTGATGTAGAAGTCGGTGGAAGCGGCGTAGGTATTGGCCTTCTGGTAGAAGCCGTCAGAGACCTTGGTCCAGGAAGGATCGGCTAAGGGATCAATCTCAACTACAGTGCTATTATTGTAAGTCTGACCAACAATGTCAGTTACTGCCACTGCTTCTGCATCGCCAACTTTAACCGTCATGTTGTCGGCAGAACAACCACCTACCGAAGCCTGTCCGTTAACAACGCGCCCTATTACAACCCCCGTATCTATGGGCGTCCCTTCTGTACATGTCACATTTTTTGCCATGCATCCAGTAGCGACAACATCCCCCCGTCCACACATCCCGAACAGACCACCTACACATGACCCACTTACAGAAAACTGCGTATCACTCACCGAACAGTTCTTCAACACAATGTCTTCACCGCTTCCATTATCTGTAGTGTATCCAATGAGCCCCCCATTCCATTTCTCACCCGATATTGATGAATTCGTGACGTGGCAATTCTCAATGATAATACATGTTTCCGTATATCCAACAAAAGCTCCTACCGCCCCTCTGTTATCCGCACCATTGTGCGAAACAACTGTAGCATGGTCGATTGTCAGATTCTTGAATGTAATAACACGTCCCGCATCAGACAAATAACCAAACAACCCCGCATACTGAGCAGTGACAGAAAGGTTCGACAACACCTTTTGCGAGTCGGCATAAATGTAGAACGTCTTATGAATGGAAGCATCGCTCTGCCCTAAAGATATCGGAGTCCACGATACGCCTTGCAGATCAATATCGTTCACGACCTTAAAATAGTTAGCAGAATTGGGAGTGTACGACAGGAAATTGCTGCCGAACTCCACCATGTCATCCTTGCTGCTAATCAAGTACGGATCGGCCTCGGTGCCAGAACCAGACAAGGCTCCCCACGCGTTGCCCGCGCACGTGAACGCGAACAGCAGGGCGGCGAGCTTCGCCGTCAACGAGCTGAATTTCTTCTTCTTCATTTCACTTTTCATTTGGGTTTACTCCATTGTTCTTTGCAATCGACAGCAGCCGCCACGGTCTCGCGGCGGTGCACGTTGTTGAAGATGGCGGCATGACAGCGCACGCCGCGGCAATGCGGCGTGGAGATTGCGGACGCGCAGGGGCGCGCCCGCGTCAATGCAGGTTTTGAAATAGCGGTCTCTGCCGCATGTGCGCTAAATGCGGTTAGGACAAGTACGAGGGCCAGCGCTACGGCACGACGGACGTGAGTAAATTCAACTATCACGCCCCCCCCCCCTCAAAACTGCAAATTCACGACAGTTCGGTGCGAACACCGAACGAATAGCCTTTAGGGCCGTCTTGTTTGCAGTTTTTTGCATCATTTAATGCGACCTTCAAGTACCCTAACTTGTAGAGGGAGCGCATAGTATACCATAACCCTTTTGCCGAGTCGCTCGTTTTTACGCAAGACTTCATCCGCTTTTGCGCAACTCAGTGTTCGTTCCGTACCGTAAGTAAAATGAGAGGCTGTTAACCCTCAAAAGGTGGTATGATATGTGTGCTCACGCAATCAACCACAAAAGAAAGGAAAACAGCCATGAGCAA
>ONRL01000111.1 GCA_900320225.1 uncultured Lentisphaerota bacterium | reverse complement strand
GTTCCAGACGTTCAGCTTGCCTCCGCGCATGTATACCTTGCCCTTGGACGGGGTGTTGCCGAGCGAGTTGTTGGTGGTAATCGCCGTGAACTGTCCGTCCTCGATGCTGATGTCGCCGCCGGCCGAGTTGTCGAACGTGCTCACGGCAAACTGGTCGCCGGACGGCGTCTTGAAGCGCAACGTATGCCCCTACGCGTGGACAATGTCGACGTCTATTCGTTTCACGGTGCAGACAAGCAGATCGCCAGTCATGTAGACATGCGGCAACCGCTTGTTCGTCATCGCCTCCTGCGTGTTGAGAAGCGCACCATTCCCGTCAGGCCCCGTGCCGCCGATGTAGATTTTCGGGAAACCTGTTGCGATGCCGTTGGCTGCCAGCGCCGCCGGACTGCAGACGTCGAGCGCTGCGCCGTTCGCCACGCGGATGTCGTTTGTCCCTGCGACGGAGAGGTGCTTGCCCAGCTTGAGGATGCCCTCGTTCACCTGCGTGCCGCCCGTGTACGTGCGCGCCACCTCGCCGAGATCGAGCGTGCCGGCGCCGGCCTTCACGACCGCGACGTTGCCGCCGATGGTGTTGGCGTACGACTGGTCGTCGGCGATGTTGAAGGTGAGCGTGGCGGCGGTCGCGGACGAGTTCGTCACGCCGTCGTACGACGCGAGGTCGGCCACGTCGGCAACGGTCATGTCCGTCCCCGCGAGGTCCAGCATCGCGGCATTCGAACAAACCAGTACCAACGCCGACAGAGCCGTCAAAACGTTTTTCAGACTTCTTTTCTCCTTCATGTCACGCTCTTTCCTACTTTTGGATAATCATGAAACCGACGATAGCATATCAAATTCCAGCCTCTCCCGCAAGCGAGCCCCCGCCGTAAATTATGGTATACTATCCGCCATGGACGATATCCGCATCCTTGCGCTGGACCTCGACGGAACGCTGCTCGATTCCGAAAAGCGGTTGTCCGAGGTCAACCGGGAGGCCCTCGCCGCCGCCGCGGCGAGGGGACTTCTCGTAGTGCCCACCACGGGACGCTTCTTCGGCATGATGCCGCCGGCCGTCCGCGACCTCCCCTTCGTGCGCTTTGCGATCACCGTCAACGGCGCGCAGGTGTACGACCGCGAGACGGACACGGCGATCGTGCGCGAAGAACTCCCTCTCGCGCAAGCCCTTGAAATCATGCGCTTTCTCGACGGTTTCGACGTGATCTACGACTGCTACCAGGACAATTGGGGACGCATGACGCAGGCGATGCAGGAGAAGGCCGAGGAATACGCCCAGTGCCCGCACTACGTGAAGATGATCCGCGAGTTCCGCAAACCCTACCCCGACTTAAAGGAATACCTCGCCGGAAATGGACGCGACGTGCAGAAGATCATGCTCTTCGCGCGCGACCCGGCGGTACGCGACCGAATCGCGGCCGAACTGCCCGCGCACTTCGACGGTCTCGCCATCTCAACCTCCACCTTCAACAACCTCGAGATCAACGTGGCCTCAGCCCACAAGGGACGCGCCCTCGAACGGTTCGCGAGCCATTTCGGCTGGACGCTCGCAAACTGCATGTCGTTCGGCGACGGGCTCAACGACCTCTCGATGGTACGCATGGCCGGCATCGGCGTGGCGATGGCGAACGCCGCGCCCGAGGTACTTGCCGCCGCCGACTACGTGACGCTCTCCAACGACGCCGACGGCGTGGCCGCCGCCCTCCGCCACTTCCTAAGCCTTTAAAGCGTCCGTCACCGTCCACCCAGATAGCTCACGAAGAAATCGGCGTACTCGTCGAGGCTTTTGAGCGAACCCCACTCGCGGTCGCAGTGCGGCTCGCCGCCCGTCGCCGCAAAAATCACGATCGGCAGGCCCAGCTTGGCATAGTACGAGGCGTCCGTCGCCGCGCTCATCCGCCCTTCGCGGATGCCGCCCGGCAATTTCGCCCGCATCGCGGCAAGCAGCGCGGCGATTTCGGGGTCGTCGGGACGGTTCACGACGGGCGGACGTCCGGGCGTCGAACGAATCTCCAGCCCCGTCGTCTCCTTCATCGTGCGAATCACGCGTTCGTACTCCGACGGCAGCGTGTAACGGCAGGAGAAATGCATCACGGCCTCGTCCGCGATCGCGTTCGGCGCGTCGCTCGCCTTGAGCATCGTCGGCGAGACGTATGTGCGCCACGTGCCGGACGGGTCGCCGCCCGGATCCCACGCCTCGGCGAACTTGAGGTAGGCCGCGCAGAGCTTCGGCACGGGGTTGTCGAGCGCCCACGGACGCGAGGCGTGGCCGCCCTTCCCGCGCGCGATGAGGTCGATGTGCGCATGCCCCTTCTCGGCCGTGAAGAGCTGCCCGGGCGCCTCACCCGCCGAATCGCCCACGATCAGCATCCGCCGCGGCAAGTAGCCGCGTTCGATCATCATCGCCGGGTTGCGCGTGCCGCGCCCGCCGCCGTCCTCGTCCGTCGCGAGGAACATCCCGACCGACGCCTTCCCGACGAGTTCGGCGAGCACCTGGCACATCACCACGGCGTTCCCCTTCGTGTCGCACGCGCCGCGCGCGAACACCTTGTCGCCCTCGTAGCGGGGCGTGAACAGGCTGCCCGGCCCGGCCACCACGTCGAGGTGCGAGACGAACTGGTAGTCGTGCACCTTGCCGGGAACAGTGCCCGCGTAGAGCGCCACGCGCCCGACCTCGTTCGTCTCGACGACGCACCACACGCCGTGCGCCGTCAGCCAGGCGCGCGTGTAGTCGACCACCCGCACGAGCTGCGGCTCGTCGCCGCACCGGCTCGGAATCCTCAAAAGCCCATCAAAGAATCCTCGGTCAATCCCGCCATTCGCAGACATCATGCCCATGAGCGCAGTCAGCACTGCGACAAGGGGTATGCCCCCCTTCCGACGCGACTCCGGCTTTTTACCAACACTCATTCCATTCTCCTTTCTCTTCATACCTGTTTTTCACTTGAACGTGTAGAGACGAAGGGAATCCGGCGCGAGAGGCCCGGCGACGTCTTCGCGGGCGGGCGCGAACACGCGCTTCGGCTCGCCCAGCCCGTCGATCGCGACGGGCACGGGATTGTCCGTGACGTTCCACACGCACACCGCGCTCGTACCGTCGGCGGCGACGAAGCGCTTGGCGACGATGCCGTTTGCGGCTGTGAAGCCCTCGTTGTCCACGAAGCGGCCGTGCAGGAGGAACTTCGCGTGTGCGCGCTGGAAGTCACCCACGGCCTTCATGTACGCGCTTGCGACGGCAGGCGGCTCGGCGTGCATCGCCGCGAGCGACGGCAGGTTCTTCACCTCGCCGTAGTCCTCCTTCGTCGGCACCTTGCCTTCGAGCGCATACACGCGATCCGGCATGTAGCGGATTTCGATTTCGTGCCGCAGACCGAAAACGGCGGCGTAGTTCATGAAGGAGCGGAGCGTCATCGGCGTGGGGTTGCGCGTGGTGGTGACGAGCTCGGGGAACGTGTAGCGGAAAATTTCGGGGAACGGCTCTGACGCCGCGCGCGACGAGACGCGGGCGGCGCGCAACGCACTGACGTCCCGCATGAAGGAACCGGGCTGACAGGCGTGGAACATCCCGATGGTGTCGAGGACGGAGTCGTGCAGGCCTTCCGTGAACACGGCGAAATCCTTGTTCTTCTCGTGCATCCCCGCCGTCAAGTGCTGCAGGAAGCCGGGACGCTCCTCGGCGTGAGTGTACGCGGGCACGGGATGTCCGTGTCCGGCGCCCCAGCACTCGAACGGCGTCTGCACGCCGAGCTGGTCGTAGAGAATCGCGTCCGCGCCGAATCCCTCCGCCTGCTGCGCAAGGGAGAACATGCGTTCATACCAGGCCTTCCCGCCCAGGCAGCCGAGCGCGAACTGGTAGATCGGAATGTCCTTGTACTTGTGGTACGTCTGGATATACGGCGTGCCGTCGCGCTTACGCACCGCGAGGCCCTCGCCGTGTTCGCCCCAGAACTTCGTGGCGCCGATCTGCTGGAGCTGTCCGTTCGCGTAGATGCACACGCGGATGCCGCGCCGGTGCGCCTCGGCGATGCCGGCCTTCAGCGCCTCCGCGCCGCCCATCTTCGGATCGGCGTCGTAGTCGGGGTAGAGGTGGTCGTGCCCGCCCACCGTCCAGCCGAAGAGACCGATGCAGTTGAGGCCGTTGCGCTCGGCCACGTCGCAGAGTTTCGGGATGTCGGCGTAGGGCCACATCAGCTCCTCGTTCTGCTGCTTCATGATCACGAGCAGCCAGCCGGTGAGGTCGCGCGTCCAGCCGGGCACGGCGGAGCGGACGACCGGCCGCGCGCCGTCGTACCAGGCACGGTAGCGCTTCGCCGCGGCATGCCAGCCGCCCTCCTGCTTCTCGAACACGGTCTGGGGCAGACGCCACTTCTCGCCGGCGCGGACGAAGATCGGATGTACGAAGCGGAAATCGACGGCCTTGTCGCCGCGGTACCAGCGCACGCCGGCCTTCTTCGGGTTCGCGCGCACGTCGTGAACGCCGGCGTACCAGGTGGCGCCGCCCGTCTCGAGCGCGAGCCAGGGCATGGTGAACTGGCGGCTGGGGTAGAGCCCCGTCTCAAGCATGAGGAACGCCCCGGCCCCCGTCCACGGCTGCGGCTTCTCCCCCTTCGCCGGGAAGTTGTTCACGCGGCGGCCGAAGCCTTCGGGGATGTAGAGCGAGGCCGCCTGGGGATCGACGTCGATCTTCGGCAGCTTCGGGCCGATGAACCGCGTGAGCATCGCGCCCTTCTCGTTGTTCTCGACCGTTCCGGCGTACGTGACGCCCTGCGGCGTCTTCCGCTCTTCGATCACGACCCTGACGTTGAACACGTCGGCGTCCTTCTTCACGCTCTCGTAAATGTAGCGCTTCACGTCCGCGCCCGGCCGTTCCACGCGCGCAGTCTGGCCCGCGCCCTCCACGGCGCATTCGCGCGGCGGCTGGCCGTCGTCCATGTCCTTCTCCAGCGTCAGCTGCCAGAAAAGCGGGGCCTTCACCGTGTCGGAGCAGACGATCTTCACGTTGTCGAGCGCGACGTTCTTGATGTCCTTGAAGATTTCCTGCGGCGTCAAGTTCACATCGTTCCCGCCCTCGAAGACGACGTTGCTCAGATGCCAGTCGCACACGTTGTCTTCCGCGCGGAACCTGACGCTCGGCACACCCGGCGCCTTGAAGCGGCAGTGCGAGAACGAGATGTTCTTCATGTACGCGATCGGCGTCGTCGCCGACTTGCCGACCACCACGAGACACGGGGCCCTGTCGCACGTGATGTCCATGTTGGAGAAGCGGATGTTCTCGGCGGAGAACGGAAGCAGCGATTCGGCCGGCGGCGCCTCGATGCCGCGCCCGCGCGGCGGATCCCTGTCCTCCCCCTTCGGCGCGTTCGGCACGGTGAACGACACGCCGCTGCGCGAATGGGTGGAGATGATGTTGTTGAAGGAAACGTCCTTCAGCGGCCCGTCGCCCCGCCAGCCCATGCGGATGGCGTACGCCCCGGCGGAGTTGAAGATGCAGTTGTTCACCACCATGCGCTCGCACGGACGCGGCGTCTTCATCTGCTCCTGGTGGTCGCGCACGATGAACGCGTCGTCCTGCGAGTCCACCACGCAGTCGCTGACCACCACGTCGCGGCAGCCGCCGAAGTGGAGCCCGTCGCCGTTGGGGAACCGCTTGTCCGCCTCGATGCGCACGCCGCGCACGCCCACGCGGTCGCAGTCGAGGAACCACGTGCTCCAGCCCGAGGGATGGTAGATGAGGATGTCGTCGAGGCGCACGTCCCTGCAGCCCACGAAGAACACGCAACGCCCGGTGATGTTCGTGTCGCTGTTGCGCCACCAGGTGTAACCCGTCCAGTTGCGGCTTTCCGTCTTGTGGTGGAACTTCTCCGCGTTGCCGTCGATCGTGCCGGCGCCGGTGATGGCGACGTTCGTCTGTCCGACCGTGTAGAACATGGCGCGTCGGTTGAACCGCGGCGCGCGTTCGGCGTTCCATACGTCGTTCTTCTCGAACTCGGGATACTTGTAGGGGTCCTCACCGCCCAGGAGCGTCGCGCCGCGGGCGACGTGGAGCTCCACGTTGTTCTTGAGATTGAGCGTGTACGTGACGTACGCGCCGCCGCCGGGCACGACGACGCGCCCGCCGCCCGCGGCGCTGCAGTCGTCGATCGCCTTCTGGATGGCGGCGGTGTTGTCGGTCGTGCCGTCGGCCTTCGCGCCGTATTTCGTCACGTCAAGATCGGCGGCCGCGGCACAGGAGGCCAGGACCGCGCAGGATGCGAGGAATCGTGTTTTCATGCCGGCTATTCTACCAAATCCGGCGTGCCCGGTGTAGGACAAAATGCGCGGCGGATCAATTCGACGTGTCAGCAATGTCGAAACCGTGCGGGGCGAGTGTGACGGTCCGGCCATCGGGCAACGCCACCGTGACCGGTTCACGGGAGATGTTCACGGCCAGCGTGAATGTGGTGCCGTCCGGCAGCGGACGCGAGAAGGCGTAGACTTTCGTGGTTGGTGGTTCGTGGCTCGTTGCTTGTGAATCCTGTATGCGATGCCAGATCACCGGCGCGTCGAAGAGGTCGGGGTGGGCGTGGCGCAGGGCGGTCAGGCGGCGGACGAGCGCGCGGCGCGCCACGGCGGCCTTGTCGCCCGCGCGCGACCAGTCGATGCACCACCCGCCGTGGTCGCGGTTGGCGTAGATGGAATGCGGACTCGCGTCCGCGATTTCCTGCCCGTTGTAGAGCATCGGGATGCCGTCGAGCAGGAAGCAGGTCGCGATCATCGCCGCGTTCAGTTCGTGTCCGTACAGCGCCTCCTTGCGCTTCTGTCCGGGATTGACGTTGGCGAAGTCGTGGTTCTCGAAACAGCGCATCCAGTGGAAACCGCGCGGGTAGTCGCGCACCTGTGCGCGCCAGGCCTTCTCCAGCATGGAGGCGGGCGACTTCCCTTCCAGCATCGAAACCATCGTCCACTGCGTGTAGAAACCGTAGGTCAGGTCGAACGCCTCGATCTGGTCGTCGCCCTTCAGCCCCTCGCACATCAGGAACACGTCCGGCTTCACGGCCCGGCAGCGGCGCGCGCCCTCCTCCCAGAAATCGACGGGCAACATGTCCGCCACGTCGCAGCGAAAACCATCGACATCATAGTCGCGGATGAAACCAGTCATGTTGGAGTAGAGGTATTCACGCACCGCCGGATTGGCAATGTCCATTTCCGGAAACGCCCAGTCGCCGAGCTTGGGCGTGCCGTCGGGATTGCGTACGATGAAATCGGGATGCTCCTTCAGGAACACGGCCTTCGGCCCGCAGTGGAAGTACACGAGGTCGAACATCACCCTCATCCCCAGGCGGTGCGCCTCGTCCACGAACGCCTTCAAATCCTCCTTCGCACCGTATTCGGGATCGACGGCGAAGAAGTCCTTCTGGCGGTACGGGTTTTTGGGGTTGTTCAGCTTGCACGCCTTCTGACGCCCGCTCCAGAACTTCGGGTCGGGATCGTCGTCGGCCAGCTGGTGCGGCGTGAGGTAGATGATGTCGATGCCGTCGGCCTTGAGATCGGGAAGTTTCGCGCGCGCGGCGGCGAACGTGCCTTCCGGCGTGAACATGCGCGTGAAGAGCTGGTACATCACGGCGCCGCGCAGGAACGGCGGCACGTCCTTCGCCCGCGACGTCTCGGGCGCATGCGCGCTCGCGTAGGTGGGATGGAACCTCCCCTCCAGTCCCTTCCCCCGGTGCGGCAGGCGCACGAGCGGAGGCGTCTCCGCCGCCGCCAGCGCCGCAAGGCAGATCATTGCCGCCGCGACCTGTCTGTGGATGTGCGTCAACATACCTTGTCGCATTCGGCCTTGTGCGCGCGGAAGCCTGCGGCGAGCGCGTTCCAGTCGCCCATGCCCGTGAACCAGTCCACGCCACGCGCCTTCCAGCGCGGGAAGTTGGAGGAGGCCGTGCCGAGGATCTTGCCTGCCTTCTTCACCTTCATGCAGATTTCATCGATCACCTTGTTGAGCTCCGGGTGGTCGGTCTGCGTGAGGAGGCCCATCGACCCTGAGAGGTCCATCGGGCCGATCGCGAAGGAGTCGACGCCGGGCACCTGGAGGATCTTGTCGAGGTTCCGCACAGCGTCGACGTGCTCGATCTGGCAGATGACGAGCGGGTAGTGCTCGCTCTCCTTGATGTAGGCCTGCGTGTCGAACCCGCCGTAACCGACGCCACGACGCGGACCCCAGCCGCGGATGCCGAGCGGCGGGTAGCGGCAGGCGGCCACGGCCGCCTCGGCCAGTTCGGGCGTGTTGACCATCGGGCAGATGATGCCGTCCGGCGCGAGGTCGAGGTACGGCTTGATGATCATCGGATCGCACTCCCGCACGCGCACGAATCCGGCGCAGCCCGTGCCGCGGAGCGCAAGCAGGTGGTCACGCACGGTCTCGATCGTCATCGGACAGTGCTCCGCGTCGATCCAGCAGAAGTCCATGCCGCAGTCGCCCGCGAGCTCGCAGACGGTCGGGTCGCTCATCGAGATCACCGCGCCGATGGAGACGCGCTTGCCGAGGTTCTCAAAGAATCTGTTCTTCATTTTCATTTCTCCTATAACTTATTTGTGACTTCTCTCATTGCTTTCGCTGCTGGGAGTTTTGGAGTTTAGGAGGCTTGGAGGATTTTATAATCTTCTCCGAAACTCCTAATCTCCCAGTAGCGAAAGCAATCATCAAAACTATCCTCACTTACATTCCCGTGCGCAACTCGGGGTGCGGGTTTTTATGCTTGAGAGCACGAAGCCCAGCACCACGATCGTGATCGTCGCGAACACGAGCGCCATGATCTTGCTGACGAACCGTCCGCCGAAGAACGTGGTCCAGCAGAGCGCCGCCGTGCCGCAGGCCACCGCGACCGCCGCATGCCAGGAACGCGAGCGGCGCGCGAAGACGCCGATGATGAAAAGACCCAGCATGCCGCCCGAGAGCAGGCTCTGCATGACCCACCAGGTCTTGAGGATCGAATCGTTAGCCGGCTTGAAGCGCACGACGGCGAGCGCTATGCCCACGGAGACGACCGCGAGGGCCACGGTCATCGCGCGCAGGAACCGGACGTTGCTGCGGGGATTGGCGCGCTGCGGCGCGAAGCGCTTCCAGTAATCCTCCAGCAGCACCGTGGCGCCGGAGTTGAGCGTCGCCGCGATCGTGCTCATCGCCGCCGCGATGATTGCCGCCATGAGGAGACCCGAGACGCCCGGCGGCAGCTTGTTGACGATGAACCACGGGAACACCTGATCGGCGGTCGTCCCCGCCGGGATCACGCCGGGATTCGCGCGGTTGAACATCCAGAGCAACGTGCCGATCAGCGTGAAGAGGAGCGTGATGCCCGAGTACATCCAGGACGAGGTCCAGATCGACGAGCGCGCCGCCTTGAGGTCCTTCGCCGCCGCATAGCGCTGCGTGTAGCACTGGTCGATGCCGAAGTTCTGGAGGTTCAGGCAGATGTTGCAGAGGAAGAGCACCCAGAACGTGCTGTCCGCCCAGTTCGTCAGCGAGAAGGAGCCGAGGGAAAACTTGCCCGCGTCCCACGCCGCCGCGAGATGCGTGCCGAAGTCCGGTGTGAGCACCACGAGGAACACGACCGCCACGACGGTGCCGACGATGAGCAGGATCGACTGGATCGCGTCCGCCCACACGACCGCCGCGAATCCGCCCGTCATCGCGTAGAGCATCGTGACGACGCCCGTGACGATGATTGTCGACTCGTAGGAGAACCCGAGCAGCGGCTCGAGGAGGTAGGCCAACAGGAGGAGGATGATCCCCGGACGGGCGTTCTGCAGGATGAGGAAACACACGCTCGCGTAGATGCGCGCCCAGAGGCCGTAGCGCTCCTCCAAAAACGAATACGCCGAGGCGGACGTCGATTTCCGGTAGAACGGCACGAACCAGATCATGGCGATCACCGTCGCGAACGGCAACGCGATCGAGTTCACCCACCCCTTCCACTGCTCCGCGCCGTACGCGCCCGCCGGGAAGCAGAGGAACGAGATGGACGAAACGAGTGTCGCGAACACCGATAGCGACACCGCCCAGGTCGGGAGGCGTCCGCCTCCGGTGACAAACTCCTTCTCGGCATCAACCTCGGTCTCTCCGGGAGGGACGCGCTGCTGCGCGTCCGCACCGCTCCCCCTCCGCTTCTTTTTCCAGAAGAAGCTGCATCCGAAGATGACCGTACCAATCAAGTAGACGGCGATGAGCGTAATGTCGATTGCGTTCCGCATCACGCCCGCCCTTCCCCATCCAACTCGTCGCAGATCTGCTGCAGTTTCTTTACCGAATAGTCGAAGAAGTTCTTCTCGAAGTCGCAGGAGAACGCCGCGACGTGGGGCGTCACGATGCACTTCGGGTGCTGGAGGAGACGGCTCTTCACGTCCGGCGGCTCGGCCGCCATTACGTCCAACGCCGCGCCGGCGATCACGCCGCGGTCGAGCGCGTCCGCGAGCGCCTCCTCGTCCACCACCCCGCCGCGCGAGGTGTTCACGAGAAGCGCGTTCGGCTTCATCAGCGCGAGACGCTCGGCGTTGATCAGCTTCGCGGTCTCGGGCACGAGCGGACAGTGCACGCTCACGTAGTCGGAATCCCGCAGAACGGTCTCCAATGGCAGGGAACCCGGCACGAACGGGTCGTAGTGGATCACCTTCATGTCGAAGCCGGACATCATCTTCTCGACGCGGCGCGCGATGTTGCCATAGCCGATCAGGCCGAGCGTGCGGTGCGAGACGTGCCAGTCCATGCCCTCCACCTTGCCCCAGGGATAGCCGGCCTTCGCGCGGGCGTTGTACTGCGGG
>ONRL01000160.1 GCA_900320225.1 uncultured Lentisphaerota bacterium | reverse complement strand
TGGGTGCGCGTGAAGTGCCTCGAGGACGCGAAGGGCGCGACGGCGTGTTTCCGCTACGGACCCGCGCCGTGCAAGACGCCGGAGCTCGACGCGAAGAACCCGTACATCAACGTGACGGACGACAACGGCAAGGCGTGGCGCTTCCCGAACGTGAACGGCGACACGAACGTGGTCTGCCGCGAGATTGCCACGGAACGCGACCTGCTGTACGTGGGCGGCGTGTGGTACGAGGCGCCGGCGGAGAACGCGGGCGGGTTCGCGGCGCTGCGTCCGATCGCGCTCGCCGACGCGCCCGTAAAGACGCTGCGCGGCGAAAAAGGACTGATGTACTTGAACGACAAGCCGATGGTGATCGACGACCTCTGGTTGAACGGCACCGCCTCGGCGGCCTACTGGCTGTGGGAATCTCTGAATGACGGACAGCGTGTCGCAACAACACGTCAGCCGATTTCGAGATAATTTCTGGTTACAGCTCCGGGTGCCAAGTGGAGGCGGTGATGTTGCGGTAGCGGACGGATGTCGGTTGGCCGTTGAACGTCGAGAGGATTTCCACTTCTGGCTGGACGGCGGTGATGGCGGGCGCGCGGATGAACGTCATCGGCGTGTTGGGATGGCCATCCCAGGTTCCAACTGTCGTGAAACTGCCGAGTTGCCGTCCGTAGGCATTGCGCTTGACAGTAACTGGCAGGACGCCAAACCACTGCGAGGGACGCGTGCCGTCACGACTGCCTGGATCGTCGATCTTCTCGGCGAGGAGAATCAGTCCCGCACAGACGGCGAACACGGGTAGCCCGCCGTCAATCCGTTCCTTGAGCGGTTCGAAGAGCCCGAGATCCTTCAGGAGCTTACCTTGCACTGTTGACTCACCACCGGGGAGGGCGAGCAAATCCATGCCGCGTTCCAGATCGGCAAGCTGCCGTATCTCGAACGTCTCCGCGCCGTGTCGCCGCCAGTACGCCTCCATCTCGGCAAATGCGCCTTGGACTGACAATACTCCAACTTTCATTATACACACTTTTCCTTTTTTGCCACAAAGAACACAAAGAGCACAAAGTGCTCGGCGGATTTAAATACTCTGTGCTCTTTGTGACCTTTGTGGCTAAAAACCATCACTTTCCGCGTTCTTCCATGATGGTCTCGATCTCCTCGGCGTTGATGCCGACCATTGCGGGGCCAAGGTTTTCGGAGAGCTTGGCGAGGAGCTTGGCGTCCTGCCAGTTGGTGACGGCCTGCACGATCGCGGCCGCGCGCTTCGCGGGGTCGCCCGACTTGAAGATGCCGCTTCCCACGAACACGCCCTCCGCGCCGAGCTCCATCATGAGCGCGGCGTCCGCCGGCGTGGCGACGCCGCCCGCCGCGAAGTTCACGACGGGAAGTTTGCCGTTCGCGTGCACGAACTTCACGAGGTCGAGCGGCGCGGCGAGTTCCTTCGCCGCCTCGTAGAGCTCGTCCTCGCGGAGCGAGACGACCCGGCGGATTTCGCCCTGCATCTTGCGCATGTGGCGGACAGCCTGCACCACGTCGCCCGTCCCGGGCTCGCCCTTCGTGCGGATCATCGTCGCCCCCTCGCCGATGCGCCGGAGCGCCTCGCCGAGGTCGCGTGCGCCGCACACGAACGGCACGGCGAACTTCGTCTTGTCGATGTGCCGCGTGTCGTCGGCGGGGGAAAGCACCTCCGACTCGTCGATGTAGTCGATCTCGATGGCCTCGAGGATGCGCGCCTCGGCGATGTGCCCGATGCGGCACTTGGCCATCACGGGGATGGAGACGGCGGCCTGGATGCCCTTGATCATCGCGGGGTCGCTCATGCGGGAGACGCCGCCCGCCGCGCGGATGTCGGCTGGGATGCGCTCGAGCGCCATCACGGCGCACGCGCCGGCCGCCTCCGCGATCTTCGCCTGCTCGGGCGTCGTCACGTCCATGATCACCCCGCCCTTAAGCATCTGCGCGAGGTTGCGGTTCAGTTCCTGTCTGTCGTTCATTTTCTTCTCCTGTCGTTTCGACGCGCAACATTATAGTACCTCGGTTCTCAATTGGGTAATTGGAATTCCTGTCGTTTTGTAATAGGTATTTCCTATGACGATGCCCGGCAAGCCGTGCTTTTATCCTAAACAATGCAGTAGAAACACCCTCGCTTTTTTGTGCTCTTTGTGTTCTTTGTGGCTTAAAGCTCCTCCCGCCGATGCGCCAGCAACTTGAACAGATCGGTGAATGCATGGACATCCAACTTGGAGCCCGGCACGTCCGACCAGGTGTGAAGGGGGTGTTCCATCACTAGTCTGGACAGGCGGTGGCGTCCAATCCGCATGAGCAACTCAACATCGAAGAGCCATTTTGTGCGGAAGGGCCTGTTGAACGTTTCCTCGGCCAGGGACCGGGTGAGAATCTTGGCACCGCATTGCGTATCCCAGATCGGAACGGCAAGGATGTGCCGAATCAGGGATTTCATGATCCACCCCGTCAGATTTCTCATTGGCCTGCGGGTGATTTCAGCACCAAGGTGAGGCCAACGTGAGCCGATGACGGCCTTGATGTGAGGCCGCTCTTCGAACTGGCGCATGAAAGATGGTATTTCACTTAATGGCGTTGCAAGGTCGGCATCCCAGAAGCCGACGAAATCGGAACAAGCATTTTCGCAGAGATAGCGGATTCCCGTCCTGACGGCTTCGGCTTTCCCGATGTTCCTTGGCAGGTAAAGCGCATGCACAGACGGAGAAAGGCGAGTTAGGTGGGCCAACAGTTCGGCTGTTGAGTCGGTCGATCCATCATCGACAAAGCAGAAGCTCACCCATGGCCAATTCAAAAGAGCTTCAACAAACGCCGACTTGGAGAGTCGTGCCGCCTCGTTGTAGCATGGAATCACAAGGGACAGCGTATTCATTTCACATCTCCTTTGGGCGCGCCCTCTCCCCAAGGCCCATTGTAGAACTCGTATGAGAACCTGTTGTGGCGTGCCGTTGGCCGTGCCGATTCCCCCGGCATCCGTTCAGGCGCAGTGGCGATGACGACCATCACTGTCGCGGCAAGTACAACCGCTGCGGCGACAGCTGCGAAGGGCAAGGCTCGCCAGACGGCGGAACGGCACGGTTCGTCCGTCGTTCCATATAGCGCAAGATGTGCGGAGAACAGCGGAACGACGGGTAGCAGATAGGCTATCGGCACCCGACTCGTCAGGCACCAGAAAGCGGTGATGGCGGCGGTGGCGAGCAGGGGGAATGATGTCCGCAACGCGGGGAGGCGCATGCACTGCGGACGAAACAGCGCGAACAGTGACCAGGGCAGGGTGACGACAACGGCCCAGATCGCCGCCATGCCGCGGAACGTCTCGCGTCCGCTGCCGTACCTGTCGCCGTAGTCGTGGACAAGAAAGCGCATGATGTTCTCGTTCACGAAGAAATAGCGGAGAAAGCCCGGCTGGGCGGTTTCCATCCTCCAGAACCACGGTGCTGAAATGGCAAGGAAGAGAAGAATGCCGGGAAGCCAGCGCAAGGAGAGAATGTGCTGCCACTTGCGGTTGATTGCGGCGTCGGCCAGGACGGGAAGCCCGAAGATGGCGAGCGCGACAGGACCTTTGACGAGCATGCCCAGGCCAAGCAAGGTCGCGACGCCGCAGACGACCAACGGACGTGGCTGCGGCGATCCGTTTCTGTGAAGGGCATACAGCAGCAATGCGCCGGATGAGCAGAACGTGAGCGGAACGTCCATCATGCAGAATCCGGCGGTGGCGTAGAGCGCCACAGAGCTGGCGCATATCCCCGTCGCGAGCATTCCTGTTGCCGCGTCGGCTAGACGCCGCACAACGAGGAAAAGAATCGCAAGTAGACCTAGAAACGAGAGGAACGGCGTAAGCCGGACGGAAAGTTCGTTCAAGCCAAGGATGCGGCAGAACATCCCGGACGCCTGAAAAACGAGAGGCGGCTTGCCGGCAAATGGACGGTATGTTCCCTTGTAGGTGAAGTTCGGCACGAGAAAATTGCCCGTTCGGGCCATGTTGGCCGAGATGGCGGCGTATCTCGCCTCGCTTGGCTCGAACAGCGGCGTGCAGAGCATGATTGCCACTCGCACGACCATCAGGAAGCTCATCGCGGCCATGAACATGATGATAGTTTTCTTCATGGCGCACATTGTATCTCATCAATATTACCGCATCATTGTTGCAACATTAACATTTGGTAATCATTGCGAAAAGAAGCCAGGATTTTGGTAAAATACACCCCATGCACATTCTTGTGATAGAAGACGATGCCCAGACCGCGGAATTTGTTGCTGGGGCGTTCGCGCGGGCGGGATGCCGTGCGACGGTCTGCGCCGATGGGGAAACGGGGTTTGCCGCAGCAGCCCACGGTTCCTACGATGCGGCGGTGATTGACATTATGCTTCCCAAAAAGGATGGTCTTACAATCATCCGCGACGTCAGGAGCATGGGAAGGACGCTTCCCATCATCGTTCTTTCCGCAAGGGGCAATGTCGATGCACGGGTTCTGGGGCTGGAGGCCGGGGCGGACGACTATCTTGCCAAGCCGTTCTCCATCACGGAGCTCATCGCTCGCATGCAGGCTCTTCTGAGGCGTTCGTCCATGCAGGGTGCCGCTGCGACGGTGCTGAAGGTGGAGGACCTCGAGATGGATCTTGTCACGCATCTGGTGACGCGCGGCGGGGAGCGGATCGACCTTCAGCCGCTTGAGTATCAGCTTCTTGAGTACCTGATGCGGAACAGGGGTCGCGTGGTGTCCAGAAACACCATTCTCGAACGTGTATGGAACTACGACTTTGACCCACACACCAATGTTGTCGAGGTACGCGTCTGCCGGCTTCGCGAAAAGATCGACAGGGGAGCTTCGCGTAAGCTCATCTCAACAGTCAGGGGTTTTGGCTATGTTCTCGGATAGATCACGTCGCCGGCGCCCGATGTGGCGCCTGATTGCATGGAGCGCATTTCTCTCGTTTGGCGTTCTGCATCTGCTCGTTGGCGCACTTGTTCTTGTGGTTCTTATCCGCCATCACATCGTGGAATGCGATGAAATCCTCGCACTCGCCACAGAGGATCTTGTCCATGAATACGAAAAGTTCCGGGGGGACCCTTCGTTGATACAGCAGGAGATGGACAGCGATGTCGGATCGCATGGGACGGACAACCTCTTCCTGCTCATTTCAAGTCCTTCGGGACATGTCGTGGCATCGGCGTCGGCGAGCAAGAGCATTTTGCGAAAGATGCTCGACGCCGCAAAGGATGGTGCACAGGGAACCTATCGGTTCAACAGGGGGCGCAGGAACGACCTTGGTCGGGCGATATCGATACGGGCGAAGAAAACTGCGCTCTATGACGGCAATGTCCTTTCCGTCGGATACAACGTGACCGACGCGGAGTACAATTTAATTCATGTTGCCATGCTTCTCGGTGCGGCAATGTTCATGACCCTGTTTGTTGGTGCATGGTTGGGAGCGGCGCTCGCAAGGCGCTTCACGGCCCCGCTGCGCAATCTTGCCGCCGCTGCCGAAAGGATCGCCGACGGCGACTATACGGCGAGGGTTCCGGCGTCGGCGGCGGGCTGGGAGATCGCCCAAGTGGAGGATGCCTTCAATAGAATGGGGGACAAGAACGAAAAGGCAATGTCTGATCTCCGCGCGCTCACCGACGACATCGCCCATGACCTTCGGACTCCCCTGACCCGGCTCAAGGCGGCGGCGGAGGTTGCGGCACTGGAAAGCGCCGAACTGAACAGACCGCTTCCTGAAACGGTCACGGACGAGGTTTCCGCCATGCTGGAGATGATCAACACGATGCTTGAGATCTCCCAGACGGAAAACCGCATTGACCGGACTCCGCGGGAAGATGTGGAACTGTTGTCGTTTGTCACGCAGGCTGTAGACCTCTATTCCGTACTGGCGGAGGAGGCTGGCATCGAGCTCAAGATGCAATTGCCGCCGCACCCCGTTGTCTTTTCGGGGCACACGGGGAAACTGCAGCGGCTGCTCGGTAATCTACTGGACAATGCCATGAAATTTACGCCGGAAGGGGGCAAGGTGATTGTGTCGCTCACGTCCGCCCCCGTTGCGCTCACAGTGTCCAACACCGGCCCCGGGATTGCGCCAGACGACCTTCCGCATGTGTTCAAGCGGTTTTGGCGCGCTGAGAAGAGCCGTTCTTTGCCTGGAAACGGCCTTGGGCTAGCTCTTGTGAGGGCCATCGCCACGTCATATGGGGGCACTGCGTCTTGCACCTCCATCCCTGGAAAATGGACAACCTTCCACATTGTATTGACGCCCCAGCAGTGACCAAGTGACTCGACGTTACAATCTGGCGAAGTCCATGTACACCATTCGGTAGTCGTCGGGATTGTAGATGTATTCGTTCCCGTGTGGAGGGGACGTGCGGATCAATTCGCCGCCCTTCGCGGCGATGAGGCTCGTGAAAGGTACGGGCTCCCATCTGCCGGCGGACAGCGCCCGCGTCGAGAACGTCACGGCGTCATCTTCCTGGCAGACGTGCAGGGTGTCCCTGAAGTTGCAGTGCGCGTACAGAATCTCGCCGTCGAAGATGAGGATGTTGAGCTTGTTCCTCTTTGCCAAAACGACGATCTCGGAAAACAACACGTCGAAACGTTCATCCTCGTTGAGCGCGCGGTGCAGGTGGTTCTGCGCGTGGTTGATCCGCTCGACGAGATGCAGCAGGACGCGTTCGGAGTCCGTATCGCCATACTGGATGCCCACGTAGTCGTTGAGCAGGGTGCCGTTGAAGATCGTCCCGTTGTGCACAAGCGTCCAGGTGCGCCCGCGGTTGTCCGCCGCCGTGAACGGATGGCAGTTCTCGTATTCGATGTGTCCGACCGTGGCGAGTCGGATGTGGGCGAGGAGCGTCCTTTCTTCGAGGGGTTCGGCGAGGACCCGCTTGAGGTGCTCGCTCTCCGTCGCCTTGACGGCCTCTTTCTCGATGACCGGCGCGACGCCGGCGGGAAAGCGCGCCAGCCCCCACCCGTGCGGATGCGCCTTCGCATGGGAGTAGAACTCGCGCAAAAGGCCGTTGGCCCGGCGCTTCCGTTTCGCGGTCATGCCCAGCATCTCACACATGGCAGTCCTTCCTGCGGGCGTACCGCTTCTCCGGGCAATAGACCTTCTCCGCCTCGAATGCCAGGATACGCTGGACGGCGACAGGCCATCCGGCGGAACCGGCGAAGAACTCGCCCATCCTTTCCAGCAGCTCGCCGACGGCGGACCAGTCGAAGTCAAGCCGCGCCGCAGCCTTGAACCACCCCACCGACTCCTCCTGCTTCGCCGCCGACAGCGTCTCGCGTTCCTGCGCCGCGCACCAGAGCATGAACAGGTGCACGAACTCGACGTCGCGCACATCGACGAGCCCGTCGGTCAGCGGGTTCAAGTCCACGCACCGGATCTCGATATGGTCGATGCCCCGCTCCGCGAGCGTGAGCAGGTTGTTCAGGCCACGGGGCTTGAGGCGGATGGGATAGTAGAGCTCGCTCGGCGCCGCGAGAAGACCGTCCTGGACATACCGGGCGATGCTCTTCGCATACGCCTTTACGCTGGAGAAGTCGAGGATCGGCACAAACCGGTTCCAGTAGCCTTTCTCCGAGCAGCGCACGCTCGCATACTGCCCTGCGGGACTGGCGGCGGTGAGCGCGACGATCGCCCAGCCCCATTTCACGCATTGCGCCGCAACGTGGAGGTAGAGCTCGTCGCGATCCACCCCTGCGGCGGACACGAGCCGCTCGCCGAAGGAGAAATTGACGTGGATGCCGCAGTACGCCATCAGCCGCTTGCCGTACTTCCCGGCCAAGTAGGCGCGATAGGCGCT
>ONRL01000005.1 GCA_900320225.1 uncultured Lentisphaerota bacterium | reverse complement strand
CGCGCGCGGCCGCGCGGCAGGAGGTAAGCCAATGGCGCATCCGCTTCGCGCTGTCCCACGACGGCGGCAGCTTCATGACCGGCTCGTTGCGGATGTCGACCATGAACCCCGGCACGTCGCGGTAGCGCACGGCGATCTCGCGGAAGTGCGCGGTCTGCCGGACGAACGCCTCACCCTCGGCCATGGGGTCGATGCTCTGCTGCGTGTGGTAGATCACGATGCCGTGCTTCTGAGCGAGCTGCACGCACGCGTCGGAGATGCGCTTGTCCTCCTCGCACGTCCACGGCAGGAAGAGGCGCGTGAACCGAAGCCCCATCGCGCGCATCTGGCGGAAGTCGCGGTTGAAGGACATCGGCGAGCGCGCCACGGTGGGACGCGTCTGCCCCCAGTACGTCTGCGCGCCCATCCAGAATCCCGGGCGCCCGTCGAGCGCGAAGCGCGAACCGGCCCACGGACGGACTCCACACCACGAACGCGCCCGGCTCGCGGTCGATCACGCGCCCCTTCTCGTCCAGCAGCTCCGCCGTGAAGGACACGTAGTCCGGCACGTCCGGCCCGACCGGCCACTCCGCCTCGACGGACGTGTTCTCGCCCGCGGACGCCGTGACGGCGCAGGTACGCGTGCCAAGCGCGCGTCCCTTCTCGTCCGACAGCGTGAACCGCACCGTCGCACGGCGCTCCTTCGCGCCGAAATTACCCACGCGCGCCTGCAGGCGCGCCGTCTCACCCACACGGTAACAGGCGTAGGACGAGGTTGTCTCGTTGAGCGCAAAACGGTCAAGCAGTTTCCGCGCGACGGCCCGCGCGAACGCGGCGGCCGACGCGTCGCCGGCGGGAAAGAGATCGACGTCGTCCACGCCGAAGATCGCCCAGGCCGAACCCGCGAACGTTCCCGAATGGTGGTAGACGAACGCGGCGGCGGGTCCGCGGTCCGAACCGTCGGCGGCGTACGCCTCGAGGATCGGATGCCACGCACAGCGGTTGGCATCGTAGCCATGTCCGTTCACGCCCAGCTGCGCGATGGCGGCGAGGCCCGCGCACGGCCCCTCGCGCGTGAACGCCGGCAGGTCCGTGCCCGCCAACGCGGGCGCGGGCGCGAGACGCGCCACATGCCGCAGTTCGAACGAGGGATCGAATGCGTTGACCTGCGTGGGAAGCGGATGGATCGCGTCGCGGATGCGCGCCGTGCGCGTGTTGATCTGCGGCGGCTTCCGCGCGCGCAGGGCGGCAGAGGGATCCACGCCCGCCTTGAGGTCGGCGAACGCCACGCCCATACGCAGACCGTCGGCGGCCTCGCCCGGTCCCGGACCGAACGAGACGGATGTCACGGCGTTGAAGTTCAACCGGTCATCCGGGCCGCCGCGCCCGACGGCCGGCGAATCGTGCCAGTTCGCAAAGTCGGAGGGGCAAAAGCGGTATTCCGTCCAGTCGGACGTCACGGGTACGTGCACCTGCCAGCGCGAGCCGTCCTGTTCGTCCAGCTCCAGCGTCAGGCGCTTGGCGCCCGTTGCCGAGCGGGCACGGAAGGACAGCAGGCTCTTGCCGGCAAGCGCGCCCTTCGGCATGCGCATGGCCGCCGTCGCCCACAGGTGGAACCCTTCGCTACGGACCTCGACGGACGGCAAGCCGTCTGGTCCGGAAACGTCGACGACCGTGGCCTTTTCCCCCGGCGGCGTGCTCGGACGCCAGCCAGAGGCGGGGGCGAGGGCGATGCGCGTATCCGCCGCCGGATAGGGCATGTCCGTGTGGGTAGTCCAGCATCCGTCCGCAAAATAGACAGGCTTGTCGAAGGCATAGCCGCCGCAGGTGAAGAGCGAGCCGCCGGCGCGCAGGTAGGCGATGAGTGCGTCCGCCGCGTCGGCCGGCCAGGCCGAACCGGTGGGAACGACGAGCAGGTCCATGGTTTCGCGCGCGAGGCAGCCTTTCCGCGCGAGGTCTTCGCCCGTCACACGGAAGACGTGGCCAAGCGGCGCAAGCGCGTCGAGAAACACGCCGGGGGCACTCATGCAGCCGAAGTCGTTCGTGCCGGCGTGGAAACCGAGGTCGAGCACGCCGATGCGCGGCGTACCGGGCGGGAGGGCGTCGAGCCCCTTGGATGCGCGCCACGCGCGCGCGGCCGCGCGGCGTTCCGCTTCCTCCGCGCGGAAGGCCACGTCGTGCACGCTCGGCGACCAGTCGGTCGCCACGCGCCCTTCCTCCACCTGGAGATCCGCGAAATACGCCGTGCCACTGCCGTAGAGGCAGCACACGAAAAATGCGGACTGTGTGCCGGCGGGCAGGGCGTCCACGGTGTGGACGATGCGCCGCCAGTCCGAATCGCCCGTGACCTTCATGCCGGAATCGTTCGCCGCGAGACGGCGGGCGTTCGCCTCGCAATTGAGGGAAAGGTAGGCCATCGAGCCCTTCACGAGGCCGACGGTCTTCACCCACGCGCTAATCGTGTAGGGCGTCTTCGCACGGACGTTGGGGACCCGGTGGCGCACGATGTACCACTGGGGCGAGGCGCCCGCCGGCGACGTGACGCGCAGAGAAGGACGCGACCCGTGCGTGACGGCGGCGTCCACGGCGACGCGCGCGTTGCCGGTCGTCCAGCTTTCCGGCACGCGGGACAAGCCGGCGAAGTCGGCGTCGTCCAGCAAATTGACGCCCCCTGCGGCCGCGCAGCCGAGGCCGAGGGCCAGAACAAGGAGCGCGATCCGCTTCATTTCATTCCAATCCCGTCCATTGTGCCGAGGACGCAGGTGACTTCGGCTTCTGCCGCGAGTTCGTCGTTCACGTAGCCCTTCAGCCCGAACACACCGAGGCCGGATCCGCCGCCGGTGCGGATCTTCAAGTTCATGGCGACGGTGTACAGCGTGTCGCCGGGACGCACCTGATGGCGGAAGCGCACGCTGCCGATCTTGGCAAGGAGGAAGCTCGCGTTGTCGCTCGCGTTGCCCATGAAGCGGCGCGCCACAATGCCCGCGCCGGCCGTCTGGGCCATCGTCTCCACGAGGATCACGCCGGGCACGACGGGATAGCCGGGGAAGTGTCCCTCGAAGAAGGAGTTGACCGCCTTGCCGGGAATGGCCGTGGCCGCGTCCGTGAACGTATAGCGTCCAAGCGCGCCCGTTTCATCCGCAGCAATCAACTCGTCGACGAAGAGGAACGGATCGCGGTGCGGCAGCAGTTCGATTCCGGGCAGGTGGAATTCGTTCTTGAACTTCGGAAACTCCATGGCTCTCAGCCCTCCGCCTTCTTGAACACCAGCACGCCGTTGTGGCCGCCGAAGCCGAGCGACGTGGACATGGCCACGCGGATGTCGCGCGCCTTGCCCACGTTCGGGGTGTAGTCGAGGTCGCATTCGGGATCGGGCACCTCGTAGTTGATGGTGGGAGGCACGAAGCCGTCCTTGATCGCCAACGCGCAGACGGCGGCCTCGAGGGCGCCGGTGGCGCCGAGGAGATGGCCGGTCATGGACTTCGTGGACGAAATGCTGATGCCCTTTGCCGACTCGCCGAACACCTCCTTGAACGCCTTCGTCTCCATCACGTCGTTCAGGTGCGTGGACGTGCCGTGCGCGTTGATGTAGTCGACGGTCGAGAGATCGTCAACCCCGGCGTCCTTGAGCGCGATGCGGATGGCCTTCACGGCGCC
The DNA here is from genome assembly GCA_900320225.1 of uncultured Lentisphaerota bacterium. Classification (GTDB taxonomy): domain Bacteria; phylum Verrucomicrobiota; class Kiritimatiellia; order RFP12; family UBA1067; genus RUG572. The sequence goes on along the minus strand of ONRL01000005.1, from coordinate 93,681 downwards.
GGCGCCCGTGGGATCCGGCGCGGTAATGTGGTAGGCGTCGGCGGTGGCGCCGTAGCCGGAGAGCTCGCAGTATATCTTCGCGCCGCGCGCGCGGGCGTGTTCCTCGGTTTCGAGGATGAGCATCGCGGCGCCTTCGCCCATCACGAATCCGCAGCGGTCGGCGTTGAACGGCCGCGAGGCCTTCTCGGGGCGGTCGTTGAACTGCGTGGCGAGCGCCTTCATCTTCATGAAGCCGCCTACGGCGAACTCGAGGATCGTGGCCTCGGTGCCGCCCGCCACCATCACGTCCGCGCGGCCGGCGCGCATGAGGTCGAGGGCGATGCCGAGCGCGTCGGTGGAGGAGGCGCACGCGGTCACAACCACCTGCGCGGGCCCTTTCGCGCCGAGGGCCATGGAAATGTTGCCGGCCGCCTCGTTCGCGATGAGTTCGGGAATGGCGAGAGGCGAAAGGCGGTCGGGACCGCGTTCCAGCAGGGTCTTCCACGCCTCGCCGGTCGTCTGCATGCCGCCGATGCCGTTGCCGATCATCGTGCCGACGCGGTCCATGTCGGGCTTGTTCTCGTCCGTGAAGCCGGCGTCCTTCCACGCCTCGACGGCGGCGACCACCCCGTAGATGGAAAATGCGTCCATGTGGCGCGCGGCCTTGCGGTCGACGTACCCCGTCTCGGCGAGATAGGCGTCGAAATCCTTCAGTTCGCCGGCGACCTGGCAGGTGCAGCGAGAGGCGTCGAACTTCGTGATGCGCCCGATGCCGCACGTGCCGGCCTTGATGGCGCTCCAGCTCGCGTCTTTTCCGTTTCCGACCGGCGTAACCATGCCGATGCCCGTGATGACGATTTTCTTCATATTGCCTTTCCTTTCAAATTACAAAAACGGCCACTGCATGTATGTGCCGGCGTACGTGAGGCCGGCGCCGAAGCCGCAGAGGACAATCCGCGCGCCCTCCGCGAGCTCGCCCTTCCGCACGGCGTCGTCGAGGGCGACGGGGATGGAGGCCGCAGACGTGTTTCCCGTCGTCTCGAGATTGAGGTAGAACTTCTCGAGCGGGAGCTTCATGCGCCGTGCGACGGCCTCGATGATCCGCCCGTTCGCCTGGTGCGCAAAGACGCGGTCAAGCTCCGCCGGCGTGGTGCCGAGCTTCTCGCAAAGCTGGTTCGTGACCTTGGCGAGCGACCGCACGGCGAACGCGAACACGTCGTGTCCCTGCAGCACGAGGTAGGGAATCGGCAGCATCCCCGGCTGGGCAGGGAGGCGCGTACCGCCTTCGCGGTAGATGAAGCTCGCCCCCTTGCCGTCCGCCCACAGGATGGAGTGCGCGGAGGGGCCCTCGTCGCCCGGCACGTCGCCGACCACGACCGCGCCCGCGCCGTCGCCGAAGAGGATGCAGCTGCCGCGGTCGCGCCAGTCCACGATGCGCGTAAGCGTCTCGGCGCCGATCACGAGGGCCTTCTTGCCCGTGTTCACGCGCACCCAGCAGCGCGCCTGCTCGAGGGCGTAGACGAAGCCCGCACAGGCCGCCTGCATGTCGTAGGCGCCGGTCTCCGGACACCCGAGCGCGGCCTGCACGAGGCACGCCGTGGACGGGAACGTCGCGTAGTCGGGAGTCGACGTGGCGACGATGATGAGCCCGATGTCGGCTGGTTCGACCTGCGCCGCCTCCAGCGCCTTCCGCGCCGCCTTCGCGGCCATGGAGGACGTGCAGTCGTCCGCATCCGCGACATGGCGCGAGTGGATGCCCGTATGGGAGTAGATCCACTCGTCGGACGTATCGAGCGTCCGCGCGAGATCGTCGTTCGTCACGACCTTCGGTGGCAGGTAGCTGCCCGTTCCCAGAATCTTCACTGACATGCTTTCGGTTTCCTGTTCTTCCTTTCCACGCGGCGGTCAGCCCGCTGTGAGAAACGACTGCATCTCCCCTAATTGGGGAACCTTTGAAACGACGAGCGCGCGGCAATCCGCGTAGATTTCCGCCGCGGAGCGCGAGGATCCGTAGCCGCGCACGCGTTCGGCGAGGTCGCGCGCCTCGTCAGCGGAGACGGCCTGGAGCGTCTTCCGAACCGCGGGGATGTAGCTGGCGCTCATGGAGAGCTCCGTCACGCCGAGGCCCACCCACAGCACGCCGAGCACGGGATCGGAGGCGGATTCGCCGCAGACGGAGACAGGGATGCCGGCGGCGCGCGCGGCCCCCACCGCCATGTCCACGAGCTTCACCACCGCGGGGTTGGCCGGCTGGTAGAGATAGGAGACGCGCTCGTTCGCGCGGTCGGCAGCCATCGTGTACTGCACGAGGTCGTTCGTGCCGATCGAGAAGAAATCGCATTCCCGCGCAAAGGCGTCGGCGTTGAGCGCGGCGGACGGCACCTCCACCATCACGCCGTGCGGGATGTGCTCGTCGAACGGCACGCCCTCCGCCGCCAGCGCGTCCATCGCGCGGCGCAGCTCGTTGTTCGCCTCGCGCAGCTCCTGCACGGTGGCCACCATCGGGAACATCACGGAGCTCGGGCCCTGCGCGCTCGCGCGCAGGATGGCGCGCAGCTGCGTGCGGAAGACGTCGCGGTGGGAGAGGAGGAAGCGGATGGAACGGTTGCCGAGGAACGGGTTCGCCTCGTACGGATGCTGTCCGCGCTGGACCTTGTCCCCGCCGATGTCGAGCGCGCGGAACACGACGCGCGCGCCGTCGCCGAGCTGCGCGGCCGCGCGGGCGGCCTCGACGTAGGCGGCGGTCTGTTCCTCCTCGCCGGGATCCGCCGCCCCACCGAGCCAGAGGTATTCGCTGCGGTACAGGCCGATGCCCTGCGCGCCGTAGGCCGAGAGGTCCGCGAGCGAGACGCCCGGCTGGGCGTTCGCGCAGAGACGCACGGCCGGCGCGGCTCCGGATGCCGCGCGGTTCTCCACCAACTGGGCGCGCAGCTCGCGTTCGCGGCGCGCGAGGGCGTCGAAGGCGGCGCGGGCCTGTTCGTCCGGGTTGACGGTAACGGCACCCTTCGTGCCGTCAAGCAGCAGGAAATCGCCGGGCTGGACGCGGGAGGTGACGTCGCCGAGGCCGACGACGGCGGGGATGCCGAGCGCGCGGGCGAGCAGCGCCACGTGCGAGGTGGTGGAGCCGCGGTTCGTCGCGAAGCCGAGGATCAGGTCGCGCGGGAGCGTGACCGTCTCGGAAGGCGTGAGGTCGTCCGCGACGACCACCACCGGTTTCGAGATGCGGTCGAACGCCGACTCGCCGCGGTCCAGCAGGACGCGGAGCAGGCGGTTTTCGACGTCCTCGACGTCGCGCTGCCGTTCGCGCAGGTAGGGGTCGCGCATCTTCGCGAAAATCGCGCGGAAGTCGTCCGCCGTATGGCGGATGGCGGCCTCGGCGTTCAGGTGCTCGACGGAGATGCGGCGTTCGACGGCGGCGTCCGCGGTGGGGTCGTCCACCAGCAGCAGGTGGTTCGAGAGCACGTCCGAGGCGAGGCCGTCCGTGTCGGACTTGAACTTCGCGACCAGTTCCTCGACCTGGCGTCGCGTCTCCGCGCGGGCCGCCCGGTAACGGGCGATTTCGGCGTCGACGGCCGAATCGGGGATGGCGTATTCGGGCACGGAGAGGACGCTGTCCTTGGAGTAGACGAACGCCGGCCCCGCGGCGAAGCCGCGGGACGTGGCGAGGCCGGCGACGGTGACCGTCGCCGATGCCGCGCGCCCGGCAGGCGCTCCCGTGTCCGCGCCGTCCGTCACTGCTCGTCGGGGATGTCGAACTTGCGGGAGACGAGGGCCGCGAGCTCCTCCAGCACTTCGCTGGCCTGCGGACCGCTGGCCGTAACGCGGAGCGTGGTTCCGCACACGGCCTCGAGCGTCATAAGCGCCATGATGGACTTCCCGCTCACCACGTTGCCGTCCTTCTCCACCTCCACGTCCGCGTTGAAGCGCGAGGCGATCTTCGCGAAAAGGCCGGCCGGACGCACGTGCATGCCGTACTTGTTCTGGAGCGTCATTTCTTTTGTCAGTTTCTCGTCAGCCATGAGGCCCTCCCGTCTGTGGGGCGCCGGAAGTGGCCGCGGCCCGCGCGCAGATGCGCGCGTCCAGGTCCTTCACGGCGTCATAGCCGCTCGCCAGCAGCTTGTACTGCTGGGCGGCCGTTTCTATCAGGTTCACCAGGTCGCGACCGGCCGAAACCGGAATCGTGATCTGCGGCACCTCCACGCCGAGGATCGTGCGCGTGCGGCGCTCCTCGCCGGAGCGGTCGAGCTCGCCGTTGACGTCCTCCATGCGGCGGAGCGAGACGACGAGGTCGACCCGCTTCTCCCCGCGCACGGCGGTCACGCCGAACACCTTCGGTACGTTGATGATGCCGATTCCGCGTATTTCCATGTAGTTGCGCGTCACTTCGCTCGCGGAGGCGAAGAGCGCGTTGATCGCCACGTCCTTTCGGATGCAGGTGAAGTCATCCGCCACCAGCGCGTTTCCGCGCTTGACGAGGCCGAGCGCCGTCTCGCTCTTGCCGAGGCCGGGCGCGCCCTCGATGAGCACGCCGAGCCCCGCCACCTCCACGGTGGTCGCGTACATGCGCATCGTCGGCGCGCGCAGCGACTCCAGCACGAAGGTGCTCTGGTGGAAGAACTCGCGCGTGATGAGGTCCGTGCGCATCACCACCGCCCCCGCGGTCTCGGCCGCGGCCTTGAGGCCGTCCGGCACCTGCATGCCGTTGGCGAAGATGATGCAGTAGGCCCCGCGCTCGAAGAGCGCCTTGACGCGCGCGAGGGGTTCGCCGGACGGCAGGCTCTCGAGGTAGGCCTGTTCGGCCTGCCCGATCACCTGGAGCCGGCGCCAGGCGAAACATCCGTAAAAGCCCGTCAGGGCGAGGCCGGGACGGTTGCACATGGGCTCCAGCACCTCGTGCCGCAGGCCATCTCCGCCCACGACGACGTCGAGGTGCAGGCGCCCCCGCCCCGCGTCCACGAAGTCGCGGAGGGTGAACGTCCGTGTTCCGGTCTCTTTCGCGTCGTCCGCCATCGTCCCCGAACGTCCGCCTCAGTTGCGCGGGGAACCGGCGCGCGCGGCGCGCACGTTGCCCTTGCGCGCCTTCACGCGCATCTTCAACAACTGGCGCTCGGCGCGCGCCGCGGCCGCGTCAATCACGCTCTTGCCGGACTCGCTGAACTCCTTCGCGCCCACGGCCGTCTCGCCGAGGCGGTTCGCCACGACTTCGGCCATGTACATGTGCTTCTTCACGTCGACGTCGATCACGATCGTGATCTTCGTCACCTTCGGAAAGGCCTGCTGGAGCTTCTCCATGCGTTTCTGCGCATAGTCCTTCAGCGACTCGATCTTCACGTCGCTGTGGCGCATCGTCACTTCTATACTCATTCTGTGTCCTCCTTGTTTTTGGTTGGTTCTCTTTTTACATCCTGAAATCCTCGCCGAGGTAGAGCCGGCGGGCGTCCTCGTCGTTCACGAGGTAGTCGCTCGTGCCTTCGCAGAGCAGGCGACCGTCGTACACCAGGTAGGCGCGGTCCACCACGTTGAGGGTCTCGCGCACGTTGTGGTCCGTGATGATGATGCCGAGGCCCTGGTTGCGGAGTCCGCGCACGATCTCCTGGATGTCGTGCACGGCAAGCGGGTCCACGCCCGCGAAAGGCTCGTCCAGCATGAGGATCGACGGCCGGCGCACGAGCGCGCGCGCGATTTCGAGCTTGCGCCGCTCGCCGCCGGAGAGCGTGTAGGCGGGCTGCTTCGCCACCTTCAGCAGGTCGAGCGAGGCGAGCAGTTCCTCGCAACGCGCCGCGCGGTCGGCCCGCTTCATGTCCAGCGTCTCGATGATCGCCATCACGTTGTTCCACACGCTGAGCTTGCGGAACACGCTCGCCTCCTGCGCGAGGTAGCCGAGGCCCTTGCGCGCGCGCTGGAACACGGGCAGTCGCGTCACGTCCTCGCCGCGGAACGTCACGGTCCCCTCGTTCGGCTTCACGAGGCCCACGATCATGTAGAACGTCGTCGTCTTCCCCGCGCCGTTCGGTCCCAGCAGCCCCACGATCTCGCCGCACCGCACGTCCATCGACATGCCGTTCACCACCGTGCGGTCGCCATACGACTTGACGAGGCCCTTCGCGGAAAGGTCGGGGGCCTTTTCGCTTTCAAGCGCCATCTCCGTCATGGCCTTTATCACGGGATCGTCCATCGCGAGCTCTCTCCGCCTACTTCGCCTGCTCCAGCATCTTCTTGGGGTCGCGCGCCTTCAACGCCGCGCCCGGCAGGCGTACGGCGGACTCCTCAACCGACACCTGCTCGGCGTCCAGCCAGAACGTGATCTTCTTGCCCTCGGCCATGCCGCCGCGCTGCGACGGATCCTCCAGCCGCGCGTAGGAATTCTCGTCGCCGTACATCACGATCTTCGAGGCGGCCTTCGTGAACACCGCGCGCGAGCAAGACGCCGTGCGCGCCTCGTTGGTGATCGACACGTTCCCGATCGCCACGATGCGCTTGAGGTCGTTTGTGCCGTCCAGGAACACGAAGAGCCTGTCCGCATGCATCTGGTATTGCTCGTCGTCCACGAACACGTTGCGGTCGAAGAGGATGATGCCCTCCTTGCGGTCGTAATCCGTGCGCTCGCTCGTGATCACGGCGTCGCGTCCCGTACGCGTGGTCGCGCCCTTCGCCTTTTTCGCCTTCTTGCCGGGAGCCGGCACCGTCTCCGTCACGTCCCGCTGCTCGGCCGGCGCCTCCAGCTTCTTCGGCTTCGGCCGCTCGTCCGGATCCGGGTTCTGCAGATACGAAATGCGCTTTTCCGCCGCCGCCTTCGCCTCGGCCGCCTTCTGCGCCGCCGCGCGGTCTGCCGCCGCCTGCGCCGCCGCCTTCTCGGCCGCCGCGCGGTCAGCCACCGCCTGCGCCGCCGCCTTCTCGGCCGCCGCGCGGTCAACCGCCGCCTTGCCCTCGACGTTCTCCCGCGCCGCCTTCTCGCGCGCCACCTGTTCACGCAACGTCTGGATTTCAGACTCTAATTTCGCCTTGGCCTCCGCTTCGGCTTTCGCCTTCGCCTCAGCCTCCGCGGCGGCGCGAGCCTTCGCAGCCTCCTCCTTCGCCTTGGCCTCCGCTTCTCCTTCGCCTTGGCCTCCGCTTCGGCTTTCGCCTTCGCCTCAGCCTCCGCGGCGGCGCGAGCCTTCGCAGCCTCCTCCTTCGCCTTGGCCTCCGCTTCAGCTCTCGCCTTCGCCTCGGCTTCCGCGGCGGCGCGCGCCTTCGCAGCCTCCTCCTTCGCCTTGGCTTCTGCTTCGGCCTTGGCCTTTGCCTCCGCTTCGGCTTTCGCCTTGGCTTCTGCTTCGGCCGCTGCCTTTGCCCGGGCTTCGGCCGCCGCAGCGGCGGCTTTGGCGCGCGCGTCGAGGTCGGCTCGGCTACGGGCCGCCGGACGGCGCAGCATCACGTCGTCTGGGTTGACGGTCTCCGACGCGGGAGCCGGAATGATCAAATCCGACAGATCCGCGGCGCCAACCGCGCACACGCATGCGAAGCACATGAAGAAAACCGAAACGTTTTTCATTTAATCACCCTCCGAGGATCGATCTTTCCGCCTTTTGTGCGGATCTCCGACTGCGAGAAGATCTTGATGAACTCGCGCGTCAGCGAAAAATAGATGCCCCTCCCCTTCACGGTGGAGTCGCCGTAGACCATGTTGGCGTTACCGTCCACCCAACCGGTCTTCGTCGTGCGGTCCACGAGGCAGTTCTCGGCGTCCAGCCGCGCCGTCCTGTTCGTACCGGTGGCGTCGAACTGCTCGAGGCGGATTTTCTCTGCCCAGACATAGCTGGAATCCGGGAAAATGGTCGCCCGTGCGGCCGTGATGCGCGACTTGACAGCGCCGTCGGGATAGGACTCCAGCACCATTGACACGTTCTCGGCCGGCGCAACCGCCTTTTTCGCGCACTCCACGAACGCCGCGCGCAGACGCAGCATGTCGGAATCGTCTGCCCGCTCCGCAAGCCAGCGCTCGCTGGAAAACGCCGCGGCCGCCGAGGCCGCCGCCAGCACGCCGGCCATCCACACCAGGATTTTCTGCGCTCCGTTCACCATGCCCGTCTCACCCTCGTACAATCTCGTGAATCGCCAGCAGCTTCTTCCACAACGCCTTCACCTCGCGGAACGGAATGGCGTTCGCCGAATCGGAAAGGGCCTTCCTGGGGTTGACGTGCGTCTCCATGAACACGCCGTCCACGCCCGTCGCCACGGCCGCGCGTGCGAGCGGCGGCGCGTACTTGCCGTCGCCGCCGGACCCCGTGCCGAGCCCGCCGGGGCGCTGCACGGAGTGCGTCGCGTCGAAGACCACTGGATAGCCGAGGTCGCGCATGATCAGCAGCGAGCGCATGTCCGCCACGAGGTTCCGGTAGCCGAAGCTCGCCCCGCGCTCGCACAGCACGATGCGCCGGTTGCCCGTGGACTCGATCTTCTTCACCACGTTCGCCATGTCCTCGGGGGCCATGAACTGCCCCTTCTTGACGTTCACCACGGCGCCCGTCTTGCCCGCCGCCACCACGAGGTCCGTCTGCCGCGCGAGGAACGCGGGAATCTGCAGCACGTCGCACACCTCCGCCACGCGCGCGCACTGCCAGGGCTCGTGCACGTCCGTGAGCACCGGCACCTCGAACGTCTCGCGAATCTCCGCGAGGATGTCAAGACCCGCGTCGATGCCAGGGCCGCGGAACGAATCCACGCTCGTGCGGTTCGCCTTGTCGAAGCTCGCCTTGAAGACATAATTCACCGACAGCTCGTTCGCCACTTCCACGAGACGCGCCGCGAGGTCGAGCGCCATCCTTCGGCTCTCAATCACGCACGGACCGGCGATGAACGTCAGCGAACCGTCGCCAAACGCCACGCCGCGGTCAACATCTATCTGCCGTACTTTCATGTACCTAATAATCCTTGCCGAATAGTATACCAAAAAATCGCCGTTCGTGAAACCTTGGGGAAGTGAAAAATGAAATGTGAAAAATGAAAATGAAAAGCGGAAAATAGGAAAAATAGAACAAAGAAAAGGCCGCGGCAAGCGCGACCCTCCTTTGGAGGAAGCGGCGTCTCGCCGCTTCGGTCGCGACAAGCGCGACCCTCCCGTTGCAGGATGCCTTAAGCCTGGGCCTCAAGGCTCTTGAGCGTGGCGATGGCGATGTCGAGGTTCTTCTCGAACTCCTCTTTCTTGCCCCAGCCGCATTCGCAGGACACGCCGCCCGTGTAGCCGATGCGCTTAAGCGCGGCGAAGTACGGGAGAAACGCCTCGGTGTCGTTCGCGCCGGGATAGGCGCGCTTTTCCTTCGTGGCGATGTGGCAGTGCTTGAGGCGGTCACCGGCCTTGACGATCGATTCGGCGTCCTCTCGGCCCATGATCATGTGGAAGATGTCGGCGAGCTGCTGGATCCGCGGCGAGCCGACGTCCTCGACCATGTGGAGGCCCTGCCACACGAAGTTGACGATGTTGGACTCCTTGGGGCGCAACGGCTCGATCACCACCACCACCTTGCAGTCCGCGATACGCTTCGCGAGCTGGCGGCAGAAATCCGTCATCTGGGCGGTGCCCTGCTCAGTGTCCGGATGGTCCGCGCGGTTCTTCGCGGTGAAGTCGCCGGGCACGTTGCGCGCGCCGCCGCTTCCGAACACGATCGTCTTGAGGTTCACCTTGTCCGCGCGGCGGCACACGCGCTCGGCGTAGTCGAGCGCAGGGGCGAAGTCGGCCTGCGGACCCGTGAGCCGGAACTTGCCGGGCAGGAAGCCGTTGCTCGAGCGGATCGGCAGCGGCGCGGCGAGGATCTCGTCGCGGCGCGAAGCCCACTTGGATTCATCCAGCTCGTCCGGCATGAACGCGGAGGCCGCGTTCCATTCCCAGAAGTCAAATCCCGCCTTCTTCAGAAGCGGCACGTCCTTCGGTCCGCGACAGGCCCCGAACAGGATCCTCTTCGGCGCATCGGCGCCCTTTGCCGACGCCGTGACGCCCACGACGGCCGCCCCTGCGGCCATGCCCAGAAACTCTCTTCGATTCATCGTTCCTTCTCCTCTACTTATTCACTATCACTTTTTACCTGCACCAGGCCGGGTTCATCCAATTGCCGCCGTTCGCGAAGAGGCGTGTAGGACGGTCGCCGTCTGGCGCCGTGTCCACAATAAAGAGCGCCTTGTCGCGCGAGGCGACCACGTGCCGGCCGTCTGCGGCCCAGCTCGGATGCTCCCAGGTACCGCCATCCGTCACGAGACGGGCGGAGCTTTCGCCCTGCGCGGGGTTCATCACCGCCACGTAGTTCTGCCCGCCGCGCTTCGTGCACCACGTGAGCATGCCGTCCGCGCCCCAGTCGGGATTCGTGTTCTCGCTCCCCATGTTCGTGATGCGGCGGGACTTGCGCGTGGCGACGTCGACGACGTAGATCTGCGGGTGGCGCGTTTCGTCGCTCACGTAGGCGATCTGGCGGCCGTCGGGACTCCAGCACGGCGAGGCCTCGGAGGCGCTCTGCGTGCGCGTCATGCGCGCCACGCGCTTCGTGGCGAAGTCAAGCACGTAGAGCTCGGGGTTGCCCTGGTAGGAGAGCACGATTGCGCACGACTTGCCGTCGGGCGACACGGCCGCGCCCGTCGCGAGGCCCTTGAACTGGGCGAGCAGGGAGCGACGGCCCGTCGCCGCGTCCAGCCGGTAGACGAGCGGCGTGCGCTGGAGAAAGCCCGTGTAGTAGATGTCGTTCTTGTTCGGCGCCCAGCGCGGACCCACCGCCGCGCGCTTGTCGCTCGTGAGCTGGCGGATGTCGTAGCCGTCGGGGAAGCACATGTAGAGTTCGGCGTTGTCCGGTCCCTTGCGGTTCACGAACGCGATGCGGTCCGTCGCGAAGCCACGCGCGCCCGTGTGCGCCTCCACGATCGCGTCCGACATCTGGCGCGCGGCCATGCGCGCCGACTTGTCGTCCGTCACCGCCGCCGACAGCGTGACCTGCTTGCCCGCGCCCGTCGCCGTCACCGTGCCGCCCGGCGTGCCCGTCACGCGGATCTGCCCGTTCGGGCCTACCTGGAAATAGCCCGTGAGCTCGAGGTTCCGCTGCAGCGTGCGGTTGTACGCCGCGGCGGACGTCCCCCCTGCCGTCTCGACGGACACGACCACGCGGCTCGCGCCCTCTTTCTTCACATGGACCGTCGGTGCCGCCGCGAAGGCGGACGCCACTGCGCAGACAATGAGCGCGCAAACAAACTGACGCATTTTCTTTGACTCCTTTTTATTGATTCTTGAGTGGTTAAATGGATGTCGCCTAGTATACCGAACCCAGCCGCCTAACGCAACGCGAATTTCACGTTCATTGCAGAATCACTTCCGGCGAAAGGCCGCATCAAGGTGCGTGCGGGCCTTTGGCGTGAGCACGGTGAGGCCGAAGCGCTTGAGCGTCTCGCGGTAGAGCGCGTCGCGCTCGCACGCGCCGAAATCCGCCTCCACGTCGCGCATCGCCTGCACCAGCTCGTCGGAGGAAATCGTGTCGATCGCGCGTTTCGGCGGCGGCTTGGAGCGGGCGGCGGAGGGGCGCACGGCGATGACGCCGGGGGGAAGGTTGGAGGAGGCGGTCGCACGAGAGCGCAATCCTCCCGGGGGTACGGTCGCAGCAAGCTGCGCCCCTCCCGGGGCGCTCGTCTCGAGGGCGTCGAGGAGGCCGAGCAGCGTCTCCTCCGCACGCTTGCGGTCAAGCGCCCAGTCCACGCTCCAGATGCGCGTCACGTACCAGCCAAGGCCCTTCAGCACCGAGGCGCGCAATTCGTCGCGGTCGCGCACCGTGCGCTGCGACGCGTACGCGGGGCCGTCGCACTCGATCGCGAGCAGATACCCCTCGCCGTCATGACGCCGCACGCCGAGATCGATGCGGAAAGCGCTCGCGCCCACCTGCTCGTCGACCTCCCAGCCGTGTTCGCGCAGGAACGCGGCGACGGTGGCGGGGAAGGCGGACGCGCAGGAGCGCGTCCCTCCCGGATCGGCGGTCGCGCAGGAGCGCGTCCCTCCCTGCTTCTCGGCGTAGTCGAGGAAGCTGCGCAGGTGCGCGGCGCCCGTGGCGGAGGTGCGGGAGAGGTCGATCTGCGAGCCGTGGATGCTCGAGAACACGACCACCTGCTCCTTCGAGCGCGTCACGGCCACGTTGAGGCGGCGCTCGCCGCCGTCGCGGTTGAGCGGACCGAAGTTCATCGCGAACTTGCCGTCCGCGTCGGGCGCGTAGCCCACGCTGAAGAGGATCACGTCGCGCTCGTCGCCCTGCACGTTCTCGAGGTTCTTCACGAAGAACGGCTCCGGCGCGTCTTCGGCGAACAGCGCCTCGAGCGACGGGTCGCTTTCCCGGCGCGCGTCCACGAGGTCCTCGATGAGCTCCTGCTGCGCCTGGCTGAACGTCACCACGCCGATGGAGCGCGGCGTGTAGCCGGGCTCCTTCGCCTTCGCGAAGATGTAGTCCACGAGGGCGCGCGCCTCCTTTTCGTTCGTGCGCGTGGCGCGGCGGTCATACACGCCTCCCTCCACGAACTCGAACCGCACGCCGAGGCGCGGCGTCGTGCGCGCGCACGGGAAGGTGTTGAGGCGGTCGTCGTAGTAGTTGTGGTTGCTAAAGGAGATCAGCGACTCGTGGCGGCTGCGGTAGTGCCAGTTGAGGTGCGCGGAGTAGACGCCCGCGGCAAGGCACTCGTCGAGGATGGACTCCAGGTCCTCCGGCACGTCCTCGTCCTCGGCGTCAGCGTCGCTCTCGCCTTTCTGGAAGAAGTTCGTGGGCGGCATCTGCTTCGGATCGCCCACCACGACGAGCTGCTTCGCACGCGCGATCACGCCGATCGCGTCCCACACCGGGATCTGCGAGGCCTCGTCGAACACGACGAGGTCGAACGGCGCCGCGTCCGGCGGCAGGTACTGCGCCACGGAGAGCGGGCTCATGAGGAAGCACGGCTTGAGGACGGCGGTGAGCGACGGCGTATCCGCGAGCAGCTGGCGCACGGGCTTGTGCCGCGCCTTCTTCTCGCACTCGCGGCGGAGGATGCCGAGTTCGCTCGCGGCGGGGCAGTCCTCCGCGCGCCGGCGCGGCAGGCGCGCGGCGAGCCGTGCGAACACCTCGCCCTTCGCCTCCTCGCGCGACTTCTCGTCGAGCGCGCGGAAGCGCATCACGCGCTCCTCCTGAGAAATGCCGTTGAAGCGCGCAAGGGCCGGCTGCGTGCCCACGACGTCGTCCACCATCTTCGCCGCGTACGCGGCGTCGAAGCGGCGCGCGGACTCCTCGCCGTCGAAGCCCTCGGCCTCGAGCGCGCGCACGAGCGGCGCGAGGCCGCGCCGCACGGCGTTCTCCCGCGTCGCGCGGTAGCCGAGCGCGCCGCGCAGGCCATCCGACGCCTCCACCATCGCGTCCGCCGCCTCCGGTCTCAGCTTCCACGCCGCGCCGAACGAGACGTACGCGCGGTTGCGGAACGCGCCCATCAGCCGGCCGAAGAAACCCTTGCGCGCCGACGCGGCGAGATCCTGCGCCGCCGCGCGGAAATTCCGTTCGTAGACCGGCGACCAGTCCGCGAGCTTCGCAGGGGCGAGCGCCTCGACGACGTCGGGCGACGTCGCCGCCCAGTCGTTCGCAAGCCTCACGGCGCACTGGCGCGCTTCCTCGCGCGCCTCCCGCCCCTGTTCAAGCGTCCTGATTGTCAGGCGGGCGCCCTCCGGCAGGCCGCCTTCGGCAATCGCGTGCGCGAAGCAGTCGTAGGCGGAGAGGCCGTTCGGGTACACGTGGTGCAGCGCGCGCACGTAGTCGTCCAGCTCCCCGCGCGCGGCGTCCAGCTGGCCCGCGTTAAGCGTCCAGTCCTGCGGCCCGCGGCAGTCCGGCACGGCCAGCGCCTCGGCGAACTGCGCGAGCACCTCCGCCTTCCCGGACTTGTTGGAGTGCAGCTCGAGGCAGAACGGCTTGAGACCGATCTTCGCGAGACGGTTGTGCACCACGTCGAGGGCGGCCTTCTTCTCGGAGACGAAGAGGACGCGCCGCCCGTGCGCGAGGTTGTGCGCGATGAGGTTCGAGATCGTCTGGCTCTTGCCCGTGCCGGGCGGTCCGTGCAGCACGAACGTCTTGCCGAGCTGGGAGTAGAGCACCGCCGCGAGCTGCGAGGAGTCGGCGCTGAGCGGACAGAACAGCTCCGCGGGCTTGATGTTCTTCGCGATGTCCTCCGGCGGGAACACCTCGACCCCGTCGTTGAACAAGCCGCCGCCGCGCACGAGATGGTCCACGAGGGGGTGGTGGCGCAGCGCGTCGAGGCGGCTCGTGAGGTCCTTCCACATCACGAACTTGCCAAAGGAGAACTGGCCGAGCGCGAGCTCGCGCACGACCTCCCAGCCGGGCAGGTCCTTCACGGCCGCGCGGAACGACTCGAGCACCTTCGGCACGTCGACGCCGTGTTCGTCCTGCGGCGGCGGATCGACGTCCGGAACCGTCACGCGGTACTGGCTGCGGAGAAGCTCGAGGAGCGTCGCGTTGACGATGGTCTCCTCGTCGCGCCGCAGAAGGCGCAAGTTCGAGACGCCCTCCCGCACGAGTTTCGCGGGCATGAGCAGGAGCGGTGCGCGGTACGTCTTCTCGTCCGTGGGCGACACCTTCCAGCGGAGGAAGCCGATCGCGAGGAAGAGCGTGTTGACGCCGCTTTCCTCCAGGTCGGACTTTGCCACGCGGGACAGGACCGTGAGGCGGCGCTTCGTCTCCTCGGGCGTGCAGCCCGAGACAAGGAAATTCTCCGTCGGGTCGCCGAAGGCGATGGACACCTTCTCTTTGGACACGAGCTGGTCCTCGAGCCGGGCGATATCGCGGCAGACGAGCGGCAGCACCTGCTTCACGTCGCGGACGTTCAGCATGCGGTTGCGCAGGGAGAGGTCGAGCAGCTTCTGCGTCCAGCGCACGACGCGCGCCGGCATGGCCTGCGGTTCCGGATTCGTCTCGTTCATGTCCTTTTCCATTTTCCGTCACGCCCCGATGCCGAGGCGGGCCTCGATGTCCTCGGTGGTACCGCCCTTCGTCTCGGGCATGAAGAACACGGCCCACAGCACCTGCACGAGCATCATGAACGCGAAGAAACCAAACGCCCACGTGCCGGCCTTCTCCGCCACCACGGGGAAGGCCCACGAGATGATCGTGCACATGAACCAGTGCGTGAAGCAGCCGAGCGCCTGCCCCTTCGCGCGCACGGCGTTCGGGAACACCTCGCTGATGTACACCCAGATCACCGCGCCGGAGCTGCACGCGAAGAACGCGATGAATCCGAGGATGCCCACCACCGCGAGCGTGGCGTTGCACTTGTCGCCGAGCGAGAGCTGCCACGCCACGAGCGAATGCATGAGGATCATCAGGGACGCGCCGCCGATGATCATCACGCGCCGGCCGAACTTGTCGATGATGAAGAACGCGAGGATCGTGAAGAAGAGGTTCACCGTGCCCACGCCCATCGTGCCGGCGAGCGAGGCCATCTCGCTGCCCGCGCCGAAGATCATGTCGAAGATGCGCGGCGCGTAGTAGTTGATCGCGTTGATGCCCGAGACCTGGTTGAAGAACGCGATGAAGAACGCGAGCAGGATCGGCTTGAGGTACTTGCGCTGGAAGAGCGGCACGGACACGCCGCCCTGCGCCTCGCGCAGGGACACCTCGATCTCGCCGACCGTCTTGTCCACCTCGGGGTAGCCGATCGAGTCGAGTACGTCGCGCGCATCCTCCTTCCGCCCCACGCGCACGAGCCAGCGCGGGGACTCGGGAATCGTCACGAGAAGAGCCATGAAGAGGAAGATCGGCAGGCACTCCATGCCAAGCATCACGCGCCACTTGACCATCTCCGTCGTCATCGGATTCGACGCGAACACGCCCGCGAGCCACTGGCAGAATCCGTGGAACCAGCCGCCGTCCACCGCCATCCAGCGTGCGACGAAGTAGTTCGACACGTAGCTGATCAGGATGCCGAACACGATGTTGAGCTGATTCGTGGCCACAAGACGCCCGCGCAGCGGCCCGGGCGACACCTCCACGATGTAGAGCGGCACCACCACGCTTACGCCGCCGATCGCGAGCCCGCCGATGAAGCGGAACCAGCCGAGCATGTGCGGGCCCACCGCCTTGCTCGTGACGGTGAAGGCGCATCCGACAGCCGAAACGAGGAAGAGCGTACCCATCAGCCAGAGCGTCTTCTTGCGGCCCCACCGGTCCGACGGCGCGCCCGCCGTGAACACGCCGATCACCGTGCCAATCAAGGCTCCCGACACGATCAGCCCGTGCCAGAACCCGGTTAGGCCGAACTCCGTCTGGATGGCCTGTTCGCACCCGGAAATCACCCCGGAGTCAAAGCCGAAGAGGAAGCCGCCGATGGCGGCGACGATAACGACATAGAGAAGCGAACGCTTTTTAGAGTTTTTCATGCCGCGCATTATACCAAAACCCGCCTCCGTTCGGCAATGCCCCCATTTCGTTTTAGCGATCCGCGAAGATGCTCATGAGGCGCCAGGCGCGCTCCGTCACGCCGTGCACGGGCTTCTTCGCGCCGGACGCCCGCCAGGAGATCTTCCTCTTCGCCGGATCCGGCACGATGTCAGGAGCCGGAACGTATTGGAGGCCGTCCAGGGAGAATATCTCGACGCCCACCCTGTCGACGAACACGCGCAATCCCAGCCGCCCGCGCGCGTCCAGGTCCCAGGCCACTGCCTTCCCGTTCAACGCCAACGTCCTCTTCACCGCGTCGTACACGATGGCGACGCCGCGCACGTCAAGCGCCACGACCGCGTCGGCAACCGGCTCGCACGAAAACTCCACTTCCGCCAACTCGCCGTTGAAGCCCGCCAGGGGCGTCGGCGCGCCGGCGCGCAACGATTCGAGCTCCTTCACGGGGAAGCGCGCCAACCGCAGACCGTCCGCCGCGCGCACGAGCTTCAGTTCCATCGGAAGGGACATCCCCTGGTTGAACATCGCGTCCGCGCGCCCGCCGGCGCGCGTGTCGAAGTGGCTCCAGGCCACCTGGATGCGGCGGCCGTCGGGAACGTCGGCAAACGTCTGCGCGGCGTAGACGGGATTGACGTTGCCCGGAGAACGCCACTGCGCGAGGCGCTCGACCTCCGGCGTGAACGTCCGGCCGTCGAACGTGCCGATCGCGTACTGGCGGTTCGCCGCGGTCAGGACCCAACGCGTCCCCTTCTCGCCCTCAATCGGCAACTCGAAGAAGTCGGGGCATTCGTAGAGGTACTTGCCCTCGTCGAAGAGATCTCCCTTCACATGGCTCGCCTTTTCCCACGTCTTCAGGTCCTTCGAGATGAAGATCGAGACACCATGGCGTTTCTTCTCCACCTCGCCGTAGACGACCATCGTCCAATGCTTCCCGGGCGCGTACCAGCCCACCTTCGGGTCGCGGTTGGCGTCGGGACGCCCCTCCACGGCGGCGTGCGGCCACTTCGCGTAGTTCCGTCCGTCGAGCGACCAGGCGACGCGCTGGGTGTGCGGCTTGCCGGCCGCCGTGTAGACCAGCACGTGCGCGCCCTTGCCGAAGCCGGCCGTGTCCGCCGCGTCCGTCACGGCGCTGCCGGAGAACATCGGCCCCGCGTCGTCCGGCGCGATCACGTCGCCCTGGTCGTTCCAGTGCACCAGGTCCTTCGACACGGCATGGCCCCAGTGCATGTTGCCCCACGTGATGCCGAACGGGTTGTGCTGGTAGAACATGTGCCATTCGCCGTTGCGGCAGGAAAGCCCGTTCGGGTCGTTGTTCCAGCCGAGCGGCGGCGTGAAGTGGAACTGCGGACGCCACGGCTCGCCGTACTGTCCCTTCGGCGCGGGGTAGCGCGAGTCCGAGAACGCGAGGTCCGCTGCGGAAAGGTTGGGCGCGTCCTTCCCCGAGAAGCGGAACTCGAACGGGCGTCCTTTCGCAGCGCCCAGATCGAGCGAGCCGGTCCAGTTCGTCGTGCCGCGCGCCCACTCCACCTGGTCATACGCAATGCGCTTCCCGCCGTCGAACACCTCCAACATGACCTTCGGCGCGCCGTTCTCCACCGGCACGGCCATGTAGCGTCCCGTCGGCGTCACCGTCACCGCGCCGGTCGCCGAGGCAACAGCCGCACAACAGATTACCACTGACACATGGATAACTTTTTTCTTCATTCGTGAAAGACCTTTCCGGCCTAAAAAGACAATCGGCTTCATTGGAGAAGATGATAACATAATATCGCGATGGCGTAAAGCCCCCAGAAATCACATGCGAAGGGCGCATGCCAACTTTTTGCGGACGGCAAGCCACAACACCTGCAAATGTGGTAAAATTCCACCGCCATGACTTGCCATACATTCACCTTCCTCGCCCTCATCTGCGTAACCCTTGCATCGTCCGGGGCCGCCGTGACGGCCGACTTCACAATCTGCTGCCAGGTTGACTTCTCTGACGTGACGACCGACGAGCCGCTCTATGAGACCGGCCCCGTCCGGCTGGCGTTCCGCATGGCCGGGCGAACAAAGGAGCTGGAACAGTACGACAGCCGGTGCGGAAACTATCTCAACTTTCCGATGCCCGACGGCTCCTGTCCCGTGATCGAGGCGACGATGCACGGCCTTCGCGTAGGAATCCCGCTCGGCTTCCTGAAACGGCAAGACGGCGTCCATGACGTGCGGCTCTTCTGCGCGAAAACGCACTTCACGATCGAGGTCGAGGGACATCTCGACGACGACATGTTCCGCGTACAGACGGTCGATGCGGATCTCTCCGCGCCAAAGGCCCTTTCCAAGCGGGTGAAATCCGCCGAGGTCTCGGTTCTCGCCGGCGCGCCGAGCGGCGTCAGATTCTCACGTCCGGTGGAAATCCCCATCCAGTACTGGACACCGCCGGACCACAACGCCTGGGTAGGTGACGTCTCACCCGGCGTGCACGGGGGACGTCTGCACGTGTTCTACCTCTTCGACAGACGGCACCATGCGTCGAAAGGCGGGGCGGGCGGGCACTATTACGCGCACGTCTCATCGGACGATCTCGTCCACTGGACGGAGCATCCCGTCGCCGTGCCGATCGAGAGATGGTGGGAAACACTTGGTACCGGCACGCCGTTCGTCAAGGACGGCAGGCTGTGCCTCTCCTACGGTCTCCACACGAAACGCATTACGAAAGATCCGCTCTATCCAATTGGCGGCACGTACGCAGAGTCGGAGGACGGCATCCATTTCGTCAAGTCGGGGAAGATCGTCACCGAGGCGCAGAACCCCAGCATCTACAACACGCCCGGCGGCGGATTCGAGCTCGTCACCAGCTACGGCGGGATGAAAGGCATCTTCTGGTCTAACGACCTCGCGGATTGGAAGCTCTCCGACGACAAGCTGCCGTTCCGCGGCGACTGCCCCTCGCTCTTCGACTGGCATGGGCACCGCTATCTTCTCCAGGGATTCAAAAACATGGCCTATTCGCCCGACGGCGCGCCGGGTTCCTTCATCGACTGGGCGAACGAGCCGGACATCGCCTACGACGGACTGAGCGTCCCCATGGTCGTGCCGTGGAAAGGCGACAGGCGGCTCTACATCGGCTGGATGCGCCACCTCGCAGGCTGGGGCGGTTGGCTCGTGTTCCGCGAACTCGTGTTCTATCCGGACGGTCACCTCGGTCTCAAGTGGGTGCCCGAGGTCAAGCCGCCTGTTCCGCCCGTCATCTACCGCGCGCAGGCGGGCGAGCGGCTTGTGCGTAAGTTCGTTGCCGAAGGTAACAGGCCGGCGTTCGTCCTGACCGTCGATCCGATCAAGCGCGAGGCGTCATTCGCCGATGACGTGCCCGAACCGAAGTTCGGCCTACCGCATCAAGCGGAAAACTTCAAGATCGGCGGGCTCCGGTGCGTCAGCGGCGCATACGAGGTGAAACTCGTCGTCTGGTACGATCGCAAAGCGAACGCCACCATCTTCGACGCGGAAATCGGCGGCGAACGCACGATGATCTGCCGCCGCCCAGGCAAGTTCAGGGGAGCGGGCGCAGAATGACAATACCAGACAAAGCTAATGGAAAGACGGTCGTGGGCGTGGACTTCGGGTCGGACTCGGCCCGCGCCGTCCTTGTCGACGCGGCAACGGGCGAGATCCTCGCCTCCAGCTCCTGCGCATACGCCCGCTGGAAGCAAGGCCTCGCCTGCGCGCCGTCCGAGGCGCGTTTCCGCCAGCATCCCCTCGACCATCAGGAAGCACTGCGCGCAATCCTGCACGGCGTGCTGGACGGCTTCGCACACCGCGAGACGGTGGCAGGCATCAGCGTGGACGCAACGGCCTCCACGCCGTGCCTGACGGACGCGACCGGCGTTCCCCTCGCCCTGCGCCCGGAGTTCGCCGACGATCCCGACGCGATGTTCGTCCTTTGGAAGGACCACACGGGCGAAGAGGAGGCGCGCCGCATCGCCGACGCCGCGAACGCCGATCCCGCCCGCTACTGCCGTCACAACGGCGATACGTATTCCCCCGAAAACTTCTGGGCGAAGGTGTGGCACATTCTGCAGACGAATCCCGCCGTGGCAAACGCGGCGGCGGGGACGGTGGAGTCGTGCGACTGGCTGACGTCCCTGCTCGCAGGCGGTCCCGTGCCGCGCTCGCGGTGCGCGGCGGCCTATAAGCAGTTGTGGAGCGCCGCGTGGGACGGTCTGCCACCTGCGTCGTTCTTCTCGGCGCTGGGCGGTCCGCGGCTGGCGGCGCTGCGCGACGCGCTGTCCGGCTGCCGCTTCGCGCCGTCCACCGCACGCGCCGGCACACTCGCTCCGGTGTGGGCGGAAGAACTGGGACTCGGCGCGGACGTGGCAGTGGGCGTGGGGAACATCGACGCGCATTCCGGCGCGGTCGGCGCCGGGTGTAACGCCGGCACGGCGGCCTTCATCCTCGGCACCTCGGGATGCATCATGTATGCGGTGCCGCGCGCATCGTTCGGCGACCGGCAGGTGGAGGGCGTGTTCGGGCAGGTGCCGGACGGCATCGTCGAAGGCCTGGAGGGGATCGAGATGGGACAGTCCGCATTCGGCGACGCTTACGCGTGGACGAGCCGGCTCGTCTCGACGCCGCAGGCCGAGCTGGACCGGCGCGCGGCGGAACTGCGGCTGGACGACTCGATTCCCGTGGCGACGGACTGGTTCAACGGACGGCGTTCGCCCTTCCAGGACGCCGGCGCCAAGGCCACGGTCCGGGGCTTGACGCTCGGAACGGACGCGGCGCGGCTCCACTACGCCGTCGTGGAGGCGACGGCCTTCGGCGTGAGGACAGTCGTCGAACATCTGGAACGGAACGGCATCCGGGCGGAGCGGCACGTGGCGATCGGCGGCATTCCGCGCAAGTCGCCGTTCGTGATGCAGATGCTCGCCGACGTGACGGGAAAGACGTTCGAGGTGTGTTCCACGGGCGACGCCTGCGCGCTCGGCGCAGCCATGCACGCCGCCGTGGCGGCCGGGCTGTACGGAAACGTGGCCGAGGCGCAGGAACGGATGTGCGCGCCGTCATGTGCGACGTACCGTCCGCAGCCGGGCCTCAACCATGACGCACGATATGCGATCTACAAAGCGATGGCGTAGAAAACCTACAACTTCAGGAGGTCGGGCCAGTCGTAGAAGCGCCAAGCGTTGTGGACAACGTCTGCGAAGCGGGTGGGCTTCGCGTCGTCTGCGAAAAGCTCCGCCCACGCACCCGGTGCGTCAATCGTCTCAATCTTCGAGAAGAGCCCACGCGCTGCCGCGAAGGCGTGCGCCGCGGGGATGGACGCGCGGCCCACGGCAATCAAGCGGACGGGCTTCCCGCCGCCCGCCTGGCGTGCGGCGGCAATCACATCCTCGGCGCGGCGGCCGACGAACGGCACGCCCACGAGGCACCCAAGCTGCGCGAGTTCCTCGTCGGCATCCTTGACGCCATAGAAGGCATGCTTCGCATTGGAGGTCTCGCCGAACCCGCGGATGTCCGCCACCGTCACGCGGCAGCCCGACTCAACAAGGCGCTTCACGTGCGGCGCGAGGTCCGCGCGCTTCGCCGCGTCGCCCACGAGCAGCACGGGTTCGCCCGCGCCGACAGTGACCACGGGCACCGGCGTGCCGTCATTCTGCACGAGCACGGCGGAGGCGACGCCGTCCTTCTCCGACGCCTCGCACACCGTGACGGCGATCTTGTCGGCCGCGCGGATGCCCGCAACGCGGCGCACGACGTCCGCCGTAAGGGCCGGACGTGCCGCCTGCGCGCGGTCCGCCTCGTCCTTCATGATGTCATAGACGGTACGCTCGCCCGGCAGGTCAAGCGTGCAGCCCGTGGGCGTGGCGCTCGCCTCCCACGTGTTCTTGCGCATCTGGTCGAGGCTCTTTGGCTCGTAGCCGAGACCGGTGTCGACGTCCTTGTAGTTGAAGCCGAACTGGAGGTTGCGGTGCGTCTGCATCGGCGCGGGGACGGGACCGCCCTGGAGCCAGTGGTTCATCCACGCGACGGCACGCGTGCGCGTGGACTCGTGCCAGTGGTGCGGGCCGAGCGTGTCGGAGAGGTCGAAGGCGTCGGGCCGGCCGGCCGCCGCGTACACCGCGCGGGCGCGGCGCGCCGTCTCGACGACGCCCGAGAACGGGAAGAAGTCGCCGTGCGAGGCGCAGAGCAGCACGGGGCTCGGCGCGCGCAGCACGACGTGGCCGAGGTGGTTGAAGCCGAACGCGAGCTCGCCGAACACGAACTGCTCGGCATCCTGCGGACCGCACTGCTCGCACACGGCGCGGACCGTGGAGAGGTAACCGCTCGGCGCGGCGCAGGCGATGCGGTCGTCAAGCGCCATGATCCACGAGGTCATCGTGCCGCCGCCGGAATGGCCCATCACGCCGAGGCGCGTGGCATCCACCTCCGGACGCGACGCGAGTACGTCGAGCGCGCGCATGCCGTCCCATGTGCGGAAGCGTGCCGTGTTCCAGCCGAGCAGCTCCGCGCGGCGTCCCACGTTGTTGTGCGCGGAGCAGTTCCAGAGAGACGCACTGTTGCGGCTCTGCCGGCGCTCGCCCTGGTCGATGGGGTCGTAGCAGAGCGCCACCATGCCGGCCTTCGCGGCCTGGAGCGCGCCGCGCTGGTAGCCGTTCGACGCCTTGCCGTTGGTGGAGTGTCCGCACGGCACCACGATGCCGGGGCGCTTCCCCGGGAACTTCGCGGGATCAGGCAGGAAGAGATTGGCGGTCACGTGGTGGCCGGGCTGGCTCTCGAAGTAGAGTTTCTCCACCGTGTAGCCGTCGCGCGCCACGCGCCCCGTGACGGTCACGTTCAGCGGACAGCGTTCCGGGAAACCGCCCAGCGCCTCGACGAGGGCGGTGCGCACCTTGCGCTGGTACGCGGCAAGCGCCGCCGGCGTCTTGCACGCAGTCCACGCATCGTCCGCCGCGAGGTCGGCCTCGTAGACGGCCTTGAGCATGTTGTCGTAGACGATGCGGTTGCCGCTGGGCAGCAGTTTGCAGTCAAGCGCGGCGGTCACGGGATCGGCGCCCAGCGCGCCCAACGCAACGCACGCGGCGAGGGCAGCTACTTGGGCGGTCGCCACGCCGAATCTCTTTTTCCGAATCACGATTTCTCTCATGGTCGTTCTCCTTTTCCGTTTGCGGGGGTAGTATATCACATTCCACGCCTCCCCCGCCACCCCTACGACACCCCTCTCACCGGCATCCTCCCCCAATCGGCAGATGTTTCCATAGGTGCTTCCAAGAGCCAGTCAACGACGTTCACCACACGGATTGCCTGGGATCCTTCCTTGACAATCTCATCCTCGTGATCTGTGACAAGGAGCAGATCGGCACATTTGAGTTTCCGCCCAACCTCGAACAGAGCCGACAATTCGCGCTTGCGCGTCTTACCGTCGGAGAGGTCCCAGCAAACCTGGACAAGCCGCTTGATCTTCCCGAAATGCCTCAGGACAAAATCGACCTCGTGCGACTGGTCGCGGTAGTAGTAAATCTCGTAGTCCAGTTTCTCGCGCAACGACCTAAGCTGGAGGAAAACGAGGTTCTCAAGCCTGCGCCCACGGTTCTCAGCCCCTTCCAGAACCCCCGACGCATAGCTGATGAAACCTGGATCGATGCAATACACCTTGCCCAGCTTAAGCCGTTCCGCCGTCTTGAAGGAAAATCGGTTTACGGTCTGTATCAGATAAGCCGACTCAAGATATCCTGCGTATGTCTGTACCGTATGAACGCTCTTTATCCCGAGCCTGTTTGCGATCTTGGCGTATGAGACTTCAAGCGCATAGCTTTCCATCAGCACTCTGGAAATGTCGCTGAGCGTCTGCGGGTTGCGCAACTTGTGCCGCTTCAGAATGTCCCGGAAGAGGATTGCGTTGTAGATGTCGCGCAGATACCCCCGTGCATCAATCATGTGGAACGCCTCCGGCATCCCGCCATGCAGGGCATAGTGTTCGTAATCGCGTCGGGCCTCGGCCTTTTCCCTCGTCGTTTCCGGACGCTTCCGCTTCATGTAGGCGCGGTACTCCGCAAAGGAGAACGGGAAGAGTTCGGTCGATACGAAACGCCCTGTCAAATGCGTTGCGAGTTCAGACGACAGCAGTCGCGCATTCGACCCGCTGATGACGATGTGAAGCCCCTTCCGAAGCAACCGGTTCACGAAGAGCTGCCATTTCGGGGCATCCTGTATCTCATCGAGGAAGAGATGCTTGACCGGACCATAGACGACATAGACGGCCTTGAGGATTTCATCGAGGTCTGCTGCTTCAATGCCGTCAAGGCTTTCGTCGTCGAATGTCACGAATCCGAACGGAACGCCCGCCGTCTTGAACGCCGTGAGACAGAGAATTGACTTGCCGCTCCGCCGAACGCCGATCACAACCTGCGCGCACGGGCTTCCGAGGTCAATCCCCGACATGCGCTCCCGAACTAGGACATCCGCCTTGAGCAGTTCGTCCAAGTCCTCTTTCTGGTTTTTGAGAATAGTAATGTAGTCAGCCATGAGAATATCCTCCTTGGCCGCATATTATATCAAATAGTGCATTGCGATTGCAATAAAGAATACCATTTAGTGCAATGCCGTTGCACAACATCATTCGTACCGGAGGCAGTCGATGGGGTTGAGGCGGCTCGCGCGCCAGGCGGGGTAGAAGCCGAAGAACATGCCGACGAGCGCGGAGAACAGGAACGCGCCAATGGCCGAGGACGGCTCCACGAGGATCGGCCAGCCCTGGAGGTTGCCGATCGTCTGGGCGCCCGCAACGCCGAGCGCCACGCCGAGCGCGCCCCCGAGGGTGGAGAGCACCACGGCCTCGAGGATGAACTGTCCGAGGATGTTCGCCGGCGTGGCGCCGATTGCCATGCGGAGACCGATCTCGCGGATGCGCTCCGTGACCGACACGAGCATGATGTTCATGATGCCGATGCCGCCCACGAGGAGGGAAATCGCCGCGACCGCCGCGAGGAGCACGGTCATCGTGCTCGAGACGGCGCTCATCGTGGAGGTGATCTCCGCCATGTCGATGATGCGGAAGTCGTCGTCGTCGGAGTCCGCGAGGCGGTGGCGCTGGCGGAGGAGCAGCCCGATCTCGCGCTTCGCCTCGTCGAGCTGGTCCATCGAGTAGAGCGAGAGCTTGATGTGGCGCACGTTGTCGGGGAACTTGGAGGCCTGCAGCACGCGTTTCACGGTGGTATACGGCGCGAGCACGGCGTCGTCCTGGTCCTGTCCGAACCCGCCCACGCCCTTCACGCCCATCACGCCCTTCACCTTGAACGGCATGTTGCCGATGCGGATCGTGCGTCCCACGGGGTCGTCGTTGGGGAAGAGGTTGGTCGCCACGGTGCGCCCGATCAGGCACACGCGCGCGCACTGCTTCTCCTCCAGTTCGTCGAAGAAGCTCCCCTCCGCCACCTCCCAGTTGCGGATCGTGCTGAACTCGGTGGAGCAGCCGTAGACGGTCGTGCTCCAGTTCTTCTCGGCGTAGACCACCTGCATCTGCGTGCGCACCTCGGGCGTGACGGCCTGCACGAGGTGGGAGAGCTCGCGCCGGATGGCGAGGCCGTCCGACGCCGTGAGGCTCTGCCCTTCGCCCGCCGCGCCGCGCACGCCCGCGGCGGTGTGGCGCTGCTCGGAGAAGAT
The DNA here is from genome assembly GCA_900320225.1 of uncultured Lentisphaerota bacterium. Taxonomy (GTDB): domain Bacteria; phylum Verrucomicrobiota; class Kiritimatiellia; order RFP12; family UBA1067; genus RUG572. The sequence continues at coordinate 67,651 of ONRL01000005.1, read as the reverse complement.
CATCACCATGTTGTTGCCCATCTTCGAGATCTCGGCGACCATGTTCAAGGACGCGCCCCTGCCGATTGCGAGCACCACGATCACGGCCGCGATGCCGAAGATGATGCCGAGCATCGTGAGGGCGCTGCGCGTCTTGTTGCGCCAGATCGCGCGCACGGCCACGCGGAAGATCATGAACACGTTCATGCACCGCCTCCCGACGCGTCGTCCTTGATGAGGTGGCCGTCGCGCATCAGCAGATGGCGCTTCGCGTAGGCGGCGATGTCGTCCTCGTGCGTGACCATCACGATGGTGATGCCTTCGTTCGAGAGCTCGGTGAAGAGGTTCATGATCTCGACGGAGCTTTTCGTGTCGAGGTTGCCGGTGGGCTCGTCCGCGAAGAGGACGGGCGGCTCGTTCATGAGCGCGCGGGCGATCGCGACGCGCTGCTGCTGTCCGCCGGAGAGCTGCGCGGGCGTGTGCGTGCCGCGTCCGCCGAGGCCCACGCGCTCCAGCAGCATGCGCGCGCGCGCGCGCCGCGCCGAGCGTCCGAGGCGGTTGAGGTAGAAGTCGGGCAGCTCGACGTTCTCGATCGCCGTCGTGCGGGCGAGGAGGTTGAAGTTCTGGAACACGAAGCCGAGCTTGCGGTTGCGGATGCGGGCGAGCTCCGTGCGCGACCGGCGGGCCACCTCGATGCCGTCGAGGAGGTAGCTGCCGCTCGTGGGCGTGTCGAGGCAGCCGAGGATGTTGAGCATCGTGGACTTGCCGCTCCCCGACGCGCCCATGATCGCCACGAACTCGCCCTGTTCGATCGTGAGCGACACGCCGTCGAGCGCCGCCACCGGCTCCTCGCCGAGCGCGTAGATCTTCCGCAGGTCGCGTATCTCGATCAAGTGTTCCATCGCTATTTCGCGGGGGCGGGCGGCGGGGCCTTGGCGCTGTTCTTCGTCTGGCGGGACATCCGCTTGGGCATGAACGGGTTGGACGGGCCGCCCGCGCCGGGACCGCCCTTCGGCATCGCGGGCATCACGCCGAGCACGGCCTCGCGCCCTTCCAGCGCCGCGTCGCCCTTGATTTGCGTGACCGAACCGTCCGAGAGGCCCGTCCCCACCTCCACGGACTCCGGCTCGCCGCCCGCGCCGAGCAGCCACAGCGTCTTCTTCGACTTGTCCCCCGCGTGCGGGCCGGCGCCCGCACCCGGACCGCCCGCCGCCGGCGGATGGTAGCGGAACGCGGCAGACGAGACGGCCAGCACGCCGCGCGCCTCGGCGATGTGCACGGAGATGTTCGCGGTCATGCCCGGAAAGAGCTTGCCCGACGGGTTGTCCGCCTCGATGATCACGGGATACGTGACCACGGAGCTCGTGGTCGTGGACGCCATGCGCACCTGCGTGACCACGCCGGTGAACGTGAGACCGGGATAGGAGTCGACGGCGAACGTGACGACCTGCCCGTCGTGCACGTTGCCGATGTCCGCCTCCGGAACCGTCGCCTCCACCTGGATGCGCCGGAGGTCGGTGGCGATCTTGAGGAGGGGCACGGCGTTCATGGACGAGACGACCGTCTGGCCCTCGTCCACGGAGCGGGTGATCACCACGCCGTCCACGGGCGAGACAATCGTGCAGTAGCCAAGGTTCGCCTTCGCCTGGCTCACGCTCGCCTCGCTCCGCTCCACGCTCGCCTTCGCGGCGGCGAGCGAGGCGACGGCCGTGTCGCGCGCCTCGAGCGCGGAATCGTAGTCCGCCACCGGCGCCATCTCGCGCTTCGAGAGCTTCTCCTTGCGCACGAGCGTCTTTTCCGCGAGGACGAGCTGTGCCTCGCACTTCTTCACGTTGGCCTGGTTGGCGTGGAGCTCGCCGAGCGCGCTCTTGTAGTTGGCCTCGTAGACGAGCGGGTCGATGAGCGCCACCACCTGTCCGTTCGTGACGGTCGAGTTGTAGTCCACGAACAGCTTCACGATCCGTCCGTTCACCTGCGCACCGACCTCCACCTCCTTGATCGGCTGAACGGTGCCGGTGGCCTCCACGGTGCGGAACACGTCCGCGCGCACCACGGGCGCCGTGCGGTAGCGCACGGCCGTCGCCTCTTCGCTGTGCGCGCCGTACCAGCGCCACGCCCACCATCCGGCGCCGGCGATGACGGCGATCCACACGGCGCGCACAAGCCATTTAGTCAATGTCTTCATCGTTCACTTCCCGGTAAGTGCCCTTCTGTTTTTCGGCCGCGCGGGAGCGCGGCCCTCCCGATTTATCCTGCTTCTCGGCCGCGCGGGGGCTCGGCCCTCCCGCCTTCGGTTTGTCCTTCGGCGGGACGTGGCCGGTGAGGCGGATGAGTTCCGCCTCCGCGATCTCGCCGGCGTAGAACGCCTTCACGCGCGCGCCGAGCGCGCTCGCGTAGCCGCTCGCGGCGTCGGTAAAGTCGATGCGCGAAGCGTCGCCGAGGCGGTATTGCTCCACGACCGTGTCGAGGTTCTCCTTCGCCTGATCCACCTCGATGCGCGCCGTCGCGAGCGCCACGCGCGCGTTGTCGCGGTTGGCCGTCGCCACGGCGAGGTCGCGCGAGAGGTTCTGCTCCGCCTCGGCGACCGCCACGCGCGCGAGCTCCATCGCCACCACGGCCTCGTCCACGAACGTCCGCTTGCGGTAACCGTCCCACAGGCTCTGCACCGCCTTGAAGCCCCACGACCAGTTCCACGTCGGATCCACGAAGGAGAATGCGCTCGAGAACGAGAGCGACGGGAAAAGGTCCGCGATCGCGTAGTCCACCTCGGCGGACGCCGCGCGCAGCTTCGCGCGCAGCACCTTGAGGGACGGCGCGTTCGTGCGTGCGAGGTCGAGCGCCGCCTCCGCACCGTATGACGTGGGCCGCAGGTCGGATCTCGAGGACGCAAGCGCGTCCGCCGCCACGGCCATCACGTCCTCGCGAGAGGCCCGTTCCGCCGAAAGCCCGAGCGCGCGGATGAACGCCGCGCCGGCCGTCACCACGTCGTTCGAGGCGTTGATCGTGGCGAGCCGCGCGTCCGAGAGGTCCACGCGCGCCTTCAGCACGTCGAGCTTCTTCACCTCCCCCTCCGAAAACAGGGACTCCGCCTGCCGGAGGTGCTCCGCGTACTGGAACTCGTTCGTGCGGGCGACCTCCAGAAGCGCATCGTTGCGCAGGAGCGTGAAGTACGCCTGCGCGACGTCGTTGAACACCGCGAACTCCTCGTCCGCGAGGTCGCGCTGCGCCACCACGAGGTTCTCGCGCGCCTGGCGCTCGCGCGCGTCGATGCGCCCGAAGTCGTAGATGAGGAGGTCGAGGGAGACGTCCGACGAGAACTTGCCCCTGTTCTGGTGCCACGAGAAGTGGCTCGTGCGGTTCGCGGTGGACTGCGAGAAACCGCTCGAGAGGTTCAGCTGGAGGTCGCGGTCGCTCGTCACGCGCGCAAGCTCCAGCTCGGCGTTGGAGACGGCGAGGTGCGCGGCCTCGATGCTCGGACGGTGGTTCATCGCCCACGCGACGTAGTCGACGAGGCGCAGGCCCTTCAGGTCCACGCGCTTCACCTCGCCCGTGGCGGACGGCTCGTCCTGACCGACGGGCGCAACCTCGGCCTGAGCCTCTCGCGCGCGCTTGATCGTGTCGCACCCGCACACGAGCACGAGCGCCGCAGCCGCGCAAAGGCCTGTTCTGGCAAAAGAAATCATGCGCATAGTATAACATACCTACGGGTATGTTAGTCAACCCCGAATCATGGAAATGACGCCTCACACACCGTTACATGTACGGAGAATGGCCTGCTCTAGCGGAACGCCCTCCACGAGCCCCAACTCCTGCCGGGCACGCCCAATCTCTGGCACATACACAGACGGAGCTTCTCCTGTTGGCACGCCCAGCACCTTGATTTCATTGTTCGCCCCCAACGCCGACCGCACCTTCTCCGCCAAGGCGCGGATGGAGAGCGCTTCTGCCGATCCCACGTTGTAGGGCCGCCCTGCCTCACCTCGCTCGAGAATTGTAAAGAGCCATTTAACGAGGTCATCGGCATAAAGGTAGCTGCGAAGCGGCGTGCCATCGCCGTTGATGATGATAGGCTTGCCATCCAGGCAATCCTGGATGAAGTTGCCGATGGCAAAGTGGATGCCGCGATTGAGATACGGTCCGGTGAAGGCGAAGCAGCGGGCGATCTTCACATCCAACCCCGTTTCCGCGAGCATCCGCTCCGCCGCCAGCTTTCCCTTGCCGTATGCGGTTGCGGGATTGCACGCATCGCTTTCGGAGGCCGGCGTCGTTCGCGGCCCATAGACCGCGCCTGAGCTTGTGAAAAGAATCGTGCGGCAGCCAGCAGCTTTGGCGAAATCGGCCACATGCCGCGCGCCGTCCAGTATCACGCTGGTCATTTCGGCGTCGGAAAGCGTGGTAACCGCGCTTGTGGCGGCATGGATGATGGCATCGAACGGCCCTTGCGAGAAGGCGAAATCGCGCACATCGCCGGCGGCGAATGATACGCCCGGCTGATTCGCGAGCTGCGGATGCACCGCAACAAAGCGCTCGGGCGAGCGCGAGAGAATGATCCATTCCGCCTGCGCCCATTCCCAATCAGGGTGGCGTAGCCGGTAATCGAGCATCGATTTCCCGAAGAATCCGGTGCCACCGGTGATGAAGATGCGCCTCATTGGCCCCTCCTTTTTTGGCCAAACCCAGTTTGGCCATCGTTGCGAGGATCAAAGCCTGGTAAGCAGTACTGGTGCGATGCATGACCGCCCCTCACATTGCTGGCCTGATCATTCACCCCCACAGGAGCATTGATGGCCGAACTGTGTTCGGCCAATACATGCGGCCCATCCCCCTTCCAATAGATCGCCAGCCCATCGCCGGCCGTGGCGATCTCGATGATCTCGGCGTTGATATCGAGGCAGGCGCGCCGTCCGAATTCCACCTCGTCGTTGCCTTGGGCGATTTCAAGGTAGCGCCCCTCGGCGAATGGCCCCGCATAGCGGCTTTCCGGCCTGAAGCGCCGATTGGGAATGCACGATGGCAGAATGCGGATGAAGCGCGCATCGCTCCTCCGGCAAAGCATATCGCGCACCGCCTGCTCGCCCTTGGAAATAAAGCCGCTGATGATCACATAGCCCTGATCCACCGCGCTCTCAATCCGCGCAAGCATCTTGGCCATGGCCGCGCCCTGCACTTGGCGCGAGATGCGCAGCGAAAGAAGCTTCTCGCCCTGATCGAGCAGCGCAATGTTGCCCACGCCCTTCCAATAATCGCCGGCATCGAAGCGCGGCAGAAACAGCGGCTCGACCACGCGAAGCGCCCCCTTCACGCCATACATCAGCTCCCACTTCAGCGGGTTGTAGGCGATGTAGCGCTCGGTCGCATCGATCATCTCGCGGGAAAGCAGGATGTAATCGTGGTAGCCCTGCTGCCAGAGATGGCCACTTTGGCCAAACGTAGTTTGGCCATCAAAGCTAGAGGCTTTGCCAAATCCCGAGCTGCCTGATTTGAAGGCCTCTCCAGATTTGATGGCCGAACGATGTTCGGCAGATCTGGCCAAGCCAGCCATCTTGGCCACCTTGGTGGTATAATTCTTAAACCGCCTGATCGCATTTCCCAGCACCTTCAGCGGCTCGCGAAGCCCCGGCAGCAGCGCGCAGTTGAAATGCACGTGATCCGGCATCACTTCATGGCCGAAAAGCAGGATGCCGGGATTGAGGCGCGGTATCGCCTCAAGCGCTTCCTTCACCTTCTCCCCCAGCGGCGAAAGCGCCACCGCATCTCCCCGCACCTTGCCGAAAAGCGCCCTTCGCGGCTCCGTGGCGATGGTGATGAAGAGCGAAGCCCCCTTCGCATAATTCCAGCCCGCAAACCGCCGATAGCGCTTTATATTGCAAGTGGCTTTCATTCTTCTCCTGATCCCGAAATCCCCTCCTGGCGAGATTTGATGGCCGAACTATGTTCGGCCGATAGACCAGGCCACTCGCTCCTCTTCCGGCAAGAACGGCGCCATGTTATCGAGCGGCTCCGAAACCATCGTGCCATCTGGCAATCTTTTCGATGCCGCCTTTGGCCCCAGCACCTCGAATGGATCAAGCATGACCTCCACGAACACAGGACCTTCTGCCGCAAAAATCTTAGGCAACTCGGCATCCAACTCCTGATTGTTACGAAGCTTAAAGTAGGGGAATCCATAAGCCGCCGCAAGTTTCTCAAAACTCGGAAGAATCACGCCCGATCCCGGCTCAGAGCCCATGAACTTCCCGCCGAAGAAGGCTCGTTGTGTCGTCTTGATCGAAAGATATCCGTCATTATTATAGACAAACAGCTTGATCGGGAGCTTGTAGTTCAGCACCGTCTGCAATTCCTGAAGATTCATTTGAATCGATCCGTCGCCCTCAAGGCATACGACAGTTCGTTCCATGCCGCCTGCAAACGCCGCCCCGATCGCCGCCGGCAAACCATAGCCCATCGAGGCACACGCCTCGTTCGCGAACATCCGCATGCCCTTGCGAATGGGAATCGCCTGGAATGTCGAAGTATAGGCCACGCCGTTTGCCGTCACAACCGTGAGCGGATCGGGCGCGTGGCGCATGATCGCCTCCGGCAGCACGTAGCTGGAAACATAGTCCGTTCGTGTGCGGTACTCTGGCAAGATCATGGGAAACTTCGCCTTGACGCGCCTACAATACGCCAACCACTCTTCCTGCGGTGGCAATGAGGGCAATGCGGCATGAAGCGCCGTCAGAAAAACTCCGGCATCGGAATGTATCTTCACATCAGGGCGGAACGTTGGCTTGTTCAATTCCGCTTCGTCGACATCGATCATCACCTTCACGGCATTGCGTGCCACCGTTTCGGAGGCATAGCCGCAGATGCGAATGCCCATCCGCGTGCCGATGACGATGAACAGATCGCTGTTCTGCATGATGAAATTCGCAGGGCGCTCACCCAAAATACCTGGACGCCCGAAGAACAGCGGATGATCCGAAGGAATTAGATCAATCCCAGAGATCGAAGTAAGCACCGGAACATTCAGCGATTCAGCCACTTCAAGGAACAATTGCTCGGCTCGTGCATTGCGCACACCGGAACCCACAATTACCGCCGGCCGCTTCGCCTTTCTCAACAGCGAGGCAATTTCATCAATCTCGCTTTGCGCAGGTCGCAAAAACTTATCCAGATTTGATGGCCCCTCCAGATTTGATGGCCGAACTGTGTTCGGCCAATCCGACCAATCCGGCCAATCACTCTCCGCCGCCTGTATATCGAGCGGCACGTCGATCCACACCGGCCCCGGCCGCCCGCTTTGGCAAAGCTCCCATGCCTCTGCCATCACCTCTGGCACTTCCTCCACGCTCATCACCGTCTTGGCCATCTTCGTCATCGGCCGTGCCGCGTCAACGATGTTATACTCTTGATCCCCCAACTGCCGAAGTTTCAGCTGTGGGCACGAGGTAATCATGGTCGCGCGCTTGATCTGCCCAGAGATGACAATCATCGGCACCGAATCAAGCCATGCGCCCATCACCCCGGTAAGGGCATTCGTGCCCCCCGGCCCCGTCGTGACATTGATTACCCCCGGCATCCCCGATTGGCGAGCATATCCCTCCGCCGCCATGGCACATGCCTGCTCATGAAGATTGCACACGTATTTAATTCGTGTTTCGCGCCCAAGCGCATCGTTGAGATGCATCGCGCCGCCCCCTGTCACGAGGAACACATGGCGTATGCCCTTCTCCGCCAAAAACTTCCAAATGTAATCCGCGACTCTCATATCGATCTTCTCAGTGCCTCTGTGTCTCTGTGTTAAGATTCTCCACCGTACAAACAGAACTTGCGTATCGTATCCACCATGTAGTCAAGGCGCGACTCGCCCATGCCAGGGTAAAGACCGATCCAGAGCGAGGAGTTCATGATGGTGTCGGTGTTCGTCAACTCGCCGGCAATGCGGTAATCTACATTTGCGCGCATCATCTCAAAGCAGGGATGACGAATGATGTTGCCTGCAAAGAGGTTGCGTGTCTGGATGTTCGCCGCCTCAAGGTGCTTCGCGAGATCGTTGCGCGTGAAGCCGGCATCGGGCTTCACCGTCATCAAGAAGCCGAACCAGGAGGGATCGCTTTCAGGGTATTTCTCGAAGAGGCGGATCTGCGGCAAATCCTTCAATCCCTCGTAGAGGCGCGCGAAATTCCGCTTCCGCGCCTCCACGAACGACGGGAATTTCTCCAGCTGCGCGCAGCCGATCGCCGCTTGCAAATCGGTCGCCTTGAGGTTGTAGCCGAAGTGCGAATACACATATTTGTGATCGTAGCCGAGTGGAAGCGAGCCGAACTGCTTCGTGAAGCGGCAGCCGCAGGTGTTATCAACACCCGATTCACACCAGCAGTCACGCCCCCAGTCGCGGATTGAGAGCGCGATCTTCTTGAGGAGCGGATTATCCGTGTAGACCGCCCCGCCCTCGCCCATCGTCATGTGGTGCGGCGGATAGAAGCTCGACGTACCGATATCGCCCCACGTGCCGGTGAACTTGCCGTCGTACTTCGAGCCGAGCGCGTCGCAATTATCCTCGATCAGCCAGAGGTTGCGCTTCTCGCAAAAGGCTTTCACGGCCTTGATGTTGAACGGATTGCCGAGCGTGTGCGCAAGCATCACGGCCTTCGTCTTCGGCGACCAGGCCCCTTCAAGCTGCGACGCATCGATATTTACCGTGCCGAGCTCCACATCCACGAACACCGGCACGGCGCCGTATTGCACGATCGGCGCAATCGTGGTGGGGAAGCCAGCCGCGACCGTGATCACCTCGTCGCCGCGTTTCACCTGCCGCTCGCCGAGAAGCGGCGAGGTCAACGTCATGAACGCGAGGAGGTTGGCAGAGGATCCGGAGTTCACGAGCAGAGCAAAACGCACGCCCAAGTATTCGGCAAGTCCCTTCTCAAACTGACGCGACCAATGGCCGTACGTGAGCCAGAATTCCAGCGATGCGTCGACGAGGTTCTGCATCTCGCGTTCGTCGAACACGCGGCCCGCATAGTTCACGCGCGACTTGCCGGGAACAAAAGGCTCCTTCTGCTTCGCCTGATGGACGAGCCGGTAGTATTCCGCCGTCTTTTCGAGAATCTCTTTCTTGAGCTCTTCAGATGTCATCGTCAGGTCCTTAATGTATACTCCCCAATCTGCCGTTGCGTTATCTCAATCGGATCGGCCCCGTTTTCTACAGAGCTATACCAATCGGCGGTCTGCCGCACAGTCTCTTCAAATCCCCACCTGGGCTTCCAGCCAAGGATACGCCGTGCCTTGCGGATGTCGAGGTTCAGCAACCCCGCCTCATGGACGGCCGCAGGATCGCTCCTATCCACCCAAGCACCCGCGCGCCATTTGAGAATTTCCTCGACCAGCTCCCTCACCGTTCTGTTATCCTTTGGATCGGGGCCGAAGTTGAAGCCGCCGCATACTTCGTCGAATCGCTCACGCGCCGCCACTGCCGCGCCGAGCGTCAAATAACCGCTCAACGGCTCCAACACGTGCTGCCACGGACGCGTCGACACTTTGTTCCTAACCGGTATCGGCTGCCCTTTCGCCAGTGCCCTCATGCAATCGGGCACAATCCGATCCTTCGCCCAGTCGCCGCCGCCGATCACATTGCCGGCCCGCGCCGATGCCACCCACACGGGCGAATCGGACGTGCCGAAGAAGGATCGCCGATAGGATGAAATCAACAGTTCATCACACCCCTTCGAGCAGCTATAGGGATCGTAGCCGCCCATTGGCTCATTTTCCCGATAGGGGTGCGATGTTTCCCGATTCTCGTAGCATTTATCGGTGGTGATGCAGATAATGGAGAGGCGATGCCCATTGCTCTTATGCCCGCATCCACAGTCCTGATGGCCGAACTGTGTTCGGCCAAGGCCATAAACCCGCCTTGCAGCCTCCAGCACATTCACGGTGCCCATCACATTCGTTTCAAAGGTATCAACCGGCTTCTCATACGAAAGCCTCACGAGCGGCTGGGCGGCCAGATGAAAGATGAAATCCGGCTTCACGCGGCGCATCGTACGCACAACCGCCGGCAAATCGCGCACATCGCCGATCGTATGGGATGCTATCCGCCTTGCCAACTTCAGCTGCTTGAACAGGCTCGGCCTCGTGGGCGGCTCAAGGGCGAAGCCATGCACTTCCGCACCGAGTGCCAAGAGCCATTCGCAGAGCCACGATCCCTTGAAGCCCGTATGCCCCGTCACAAGGACGCGCTTATTCTTATAGGCTTCCAGCTTCATGTCAGGTCCAATACCTTGTCCACGGCGCAGCCCCCTTCCCCCACAACTCGTTGAGGAGCTGGTACTCGCGGCTTGTGTCCATGCACTGCCAGAAGCCCTCGTGGCGGTAGATTGTCATGTCACCGGCCTCGGCTGATTTCTGCATCGGATCGCGCTCGAAGAACATCTGCGGATCGTCGGTGAGGTACTTCTTCAGGAAACCCCGCGACACCACCATGAACCCGCCGTTGATGTACCCCTGCGCGACGGCGGGCTTTTCCTCAAAACGAACGATCCGATCACCCTCCGTCACCATCTCGCCAAATCGCGCAGCGGGATGCACGGCCGTGACCGTGATTTCGCGCCCGGCGGCGCGGTGCGTTTTCAGGAGCGCGGCGATGTCCACATCCGCCACGCCGTCGCCGTACGTGAGGAAGAATTCTCGGTCGGTCGGCTTGAGATACCGTGCCGCCTGGAACACGCGGCCACCCGTGCCGGTTTCAAGCCCCGTGCCCGCAAGCGTGACCTCCCAATCCCCTTCCGGCACCTTCTCGTGGAACTTGATCTTCGGCGAATGGCCGAGCGTGATCGTGGCGTCGCTCGTACGGAGGTGGTAGTTCATGAAGTAATCCACGAACACCTCGCGCTTGTAGCCGAGGCAGAGGATGAAGCGCTTGCAGCCAAAGGCCGCATAGCTCTTCATGATGTGCCACAGGATCGGCTGCTCGCCGATCGGCACCATCGGCTTCGGCAACAGCTCCGTCACGTCGCGCAGGCGCGTGCCCTTGCCGCCACAGAGAATCATCACCGGAGGCATGGCCCTCTGGCTTGAACCTTTTTGCTTTGAAGTTTTCACGGCTAGTAGTATAACATACTGCGCCGACATAAGTACCAAAAACTTCTCATCTTTTGTATTTGGACATTGACCAGTCGAGGGTGACTCTGTTATACTACACCCAACTAGTCAGACTAGTCAGTAAGGAGATGAGAATATGAGTTCGATATGGGCACTGCAGGATGCGAAGAGTAAATTCTCGGCTGTCGTTGATCGGGCGTGCGAGATTGAGCCCCAGATCGTGACGCGGCGCGGGAAGCCGGTCGTTGTCATGATTTCATACAGTGAATACAGGGCACTTTCTGCCCCGTCACGTTCGCCGATTGACGTCCTGCTCGGCGGCCCCAAGATCGAAGGCGGACTTCAGACCCCACGTGACAAGTCTCCCGCGAGGAAGGTGGTGTTTGCGTGATGTATCTCCTGGATACCTGCGTCATCAGCGAAACACGCGCCAAGAAGCCTGATGCGGCCGTCATTGAATGGCTTTCGCGCCAGCCGCCGGAAACACTCTACCTTTCTGCCATATCAATTGGCGAGATCAAGAACGGAATCTGCATGCTCGGCGACACGAAAAAGGCTCGCGCGCTATCCGAATGGCTGAACGAGCTTCAGGCGACATTTAGCCCACGCGTTCTGTCCGTCAATGCAACGGTCGCCGAATGCTGGGGCGAGATTCTTGCCGCCAACGCGAAATCCGGCAACACCCGCCCCGCGATCGACGCACTCATCGCCGCAACAGCCAAAGTCGACAACCTGATTCTTGTCACGCGCAACATACGCGACATGGATGGAATGGGCGTCAAGCTCCTCAACCCGTTTTCACGGTAGCGGAATACCTCAGGTGTCTTGGCAAATGAAGGCGCTGAAAAATCCCACTTGACTTTAACGCCAGTTTGATTCATAATGTGAATCACCTGAAGGAGAATAAGAATCGTGACCACGATGACAATCCATGCCGACGATGTTTTCGCAGAAGCCCTGCGAACGCATGCCCGCAAATCGGGGAAAAGCATCAACCAGACCGTCAAGGACCTGCTCGCCCCGATTCTCGGCATTGTCAAGAAACGCGCGGGCGACGCCGACAATCCGTTCATGAAGTTCTGCGGCGTGCTGCCGAAAGGAGCGGGCGATGAATTGAGCAAAGCCGTTGCGTCCCAGCGAAGAATTGATCCGGAGATGTGGAAGTGAACGACACGGCGATACTCGACACAAACGCAATCATCTCGCTCCTCGATGGCAACAAGGCTATCGCGCGGATGCTGAAGGACGTCCAACAGGTTCTCGTTCCGGCTGTCGTATGCGGAGAGATTGACGCCGGCGCGCAAGGCGACACAAAGCGCGAGAGGGTGACGCGACAGGCTTTTGCCTCCTTTCTGGAGATGGAACAGGTTTCCGTCCTGCCCATCACGCGCAAAACAGGGGAATTCTACGCGCGGGTATTCTCTTTCCTGAAGTCAGTCGGCACGCCCATCCCCTCCAACGACATCTGGATCGCCGCCGGAGTACTTGAAACGGGTGCCGTGCTGATCACCGCCGACCGACATCTCCTCTCGTTGCCCCTCGTCATGGCGAAAACCTTCTAACCCGTAGCCGTGCTTTCATGAAAATGATATAATTTCCGCATGTTGAAAAAACTCCATGCCAAGCTCGGGGATTTCTGGTGGTACTCGCTGATGCTCTTCTGCGCGTGCCGCGCCGCCGACGTGCTCAACGCCTTCGTCGGCCTGTGGCTCGTGCCGAAATATGTAGGGCCATCCGAACTCGGCGCCGTCATGCCACTCACCAACTTTGCGAACTTCCTCGCCCTCCCCGTGGCCGCGTTCGCCAATACGTTCCGCAACGAGCTCACGCGGCTTTCAATCGGGCGTGAGTTCGGCAAGCTCAAGTCTTTGATGCGAGGCGTTTTCGTTGCCACAGCCGTTTTTCTCTTCATCGCCCTTGTCACAGCACATTTCCTCCTTCCTGCGTTCCTCGAACGCATCCGCATCGTCGAGGGATCGCTCGGGCTCATCATCATTGCCGCCTCTTTTGTTTCGGCCATCGCGCCAATATACTCAAGCGCGCTACAGGCACTCAAGAAGTTCAAGGCTCAGTCGCTCCTCAGCATCATCGGTGCGCCCGTGCGCCTCGTCACGATGCTCGTCGCGATGCCCTTTCGAGCACTTACGGGATATTTCGTAGGACAGGCTTCTGTGCCTGTATTCAACATCTTTGCCGCGATATTCTCCCTCCGAAAGGAACTTGCGACCCCTGCAGAGCGGTACTGGGACAAGGAGACCGCAAGAAAGTTTTCAAAGCTTTTTGCCACGTTCCTGCTATGGGCTTTTACGGGGGGATTTTATGCCCTTGTAGAGTCGACGGTAATCCGGCAACGCCTTCCGGATTTAGACTCTGCTGGCTACTACATGGTAATGCGATTATCGGAAATCGCTACATACCTTTACGGAGCTATGATTTTCACATTTTTTCCATTTGCCGCAGAACTATGGAATAACGGACGCAGACAAATCAAGTTGATCTTTAAAGCTACTGCCGTAAATCTTACATTCTGCACAATCCTCGCCGCAGGATTCTGTTTCATCGCAAGGCCAATCCTCTCTGTCCTTCCAAGTGGAGCGCAATATGCAGCATACTGGTGGGCAATACCCTGGCAAACAATGATCCTCGGTCTCTTGGCCCTTCATGGTTTTTACACGACGGCGGAAATTGCGGCAAATCGTTTTGGGTTCCTCACATGGGCGATACCACTAGAACTCATCTATCCTGTGCTATTACTTGCCGTTACCGGCCATGGCTATTTAACTGGCTTCATTCCCCAAGAATGGTCCGATTTCCTTGTCGCACATAATATATATACTCTGGATTCCATGTTTTGGTGGATGACAGCAATTGCCATTTTAAAAGCGCTAGCCTGTACCATGGCAATGGCTATATCCCATTGGAGAAATTATCCAACGGAAAATGCTCACTGACACAAAACCAACCTCATGTAACCTCCTAGACATCAAACACTATCAATTCTTTTCCATGAGTTTCTCGTTGATAAACCTTTGCGCGAACTCGTGATTCTCGCCCATGCGATACTTCTCTATCTCGCGGTCAAGATGGTTGTATTCGCGGGCATACGTCGGACCGCAAGCATGAAAGACAACAGCGTTCGTGATGATGCCAATCTTTTTATGCAAACGCCAGCAAAGCGATGCGATGTAGGCATCTTCAGGAGTTTTTGAGTCCATTCTAAACAGAAAAATCAAAAGCTTGATCCACAGATAGTCTCGCCTCCTAAAAGCGCTGCACCATCCCCCTGTCGGTCCTTCTTCGACGACCATGCCTCCTCTGACATCTTTGATATACTTGGCATCCCGTGGTCGATTGCCGTCTGTCTTCTCGTTCTGCACAACATTGCAGGCAAGAAATCCATAGTCTTTGTAGACAGAAAGATAGTCTACCAGTATTCTGTCAAAGTCCTTTGGGAACTTCAATATGTCGTCATCCAAATCAATCACGATATGGCCTCGCGCATGAAAAAACAACCTCTTGTAAGCACTGAACCCAAGATTCTTTTTCTGTCGATATATCCGTACATCAGACCGAGTTGCATACCGAGCTAAAACTTCTTGTGTTTTGTCAGTTGACCCATTGTCCATAATCAAGATCTCACGTGTCAATCCGCCTTGACTCGTCGGCGTAATGGATGCGAACATCTCTCGCAGACAGATCTCAAGGAAATCGGCCCTGTTCCATGTCAAAATGCAAATACTTACGTCAGGTCTCATTCCTGTTCTCCCTTCTTGACGGCCTTAAACATGAATTGCATATCGCAAACGTCAAAGCCCGCCAAGATCAGGAATGGCGAGAACAACACCTTCAGGACCTTCATCCTCTTTGATTCGATTCCCGCCATTTTCACCAACTCGTATCCGGCGCCATGCATCAATCTGCGGAATGATTTCGCCGTGAAGAAACGAAGGTGCGTGCGGTCAAGGACACCGCTCTCTTCGTATTTCCAATCACGCCGTACAAGCAAGTTGATCAAGTTGCCCCAGAACCTGACATTTGGGATTGATCCTACGAGAATGCCATTCGTCGCCAACTTGCCCTTCAACGACACCAGAAACGCTTCGGGATCGGGCACATGCTCAATGACGTCATTGCAGACCACAACGTCAAAATACGCAGCCGGCAATTGCTCGCTGACCTCATCATAAGTTCCGCAAAGAACCTTGATGTTCTTCTGACGAGCCTGTTCGGCCGCCTCACGAACCGGTTCCACGCCCCAATATTCAACTTCGTCGGGAAAGTTCAGCCGGAATCCACCGGCGGCACATCCGATTTCCAGAACCGTGCGTGCGGATTCAGGCACCATCCCATAAATCTCAGGACGCTTGTTTTGGTAATAACCATTATTCGCAGGCATAAGATTCTTCTTTCGTCCTCTCATGTTCTTTTGGTGATCAACAGGATTTCCTTGCCCGTCGAAGCATCAAACTCTGTGTCAAACCCTGCCCTGACAAACCTGACTTCCGTAACGGCGAGGCCACATGCCTCAGCCCAAGCACGAATCTCATCTGCCGTAAAACGCCGGTCGCACAGCAGATACTCGCCCGGCAACCCTGACCGAGCGGAAAACTGCTCCTTCCGACAGGCGACATGGCGTTTTTCGTCTAGAAGAATGAAATTAGGATTGAAGAACTCCCCCGTCGTCTCCATCGACCGCGAAGGAGGCAACGCGAAGATTTGTCGCACGGACTCGACAGGATTATCCAGATCAACCTTGCCCGCCCCCTTCCCGGCAACATAGTCGTAATTGGAAACCGACAGCACGGCATGTCCGCCCGGTTTGAGGTTGGCAGAAACGGATGCAAGAATGGCCTTGTTGTCCTCATCGTCCGGGAATGAACCGATGACGTCGTAAAGGCAGAGTATCAGATCAAACGGCTCGTTCGCCCGCCATGTCCGAATGTCTTCTCTCACGATACCGGGCACTGACGACGCGAAATCAACGGCGGTCAAATCCATGAAACCTGCCGCCCGCAGTGTCGTAACGTGACGTCCGGAACCCGCACCAAAATCAGCGATGCGTGCCGTTCGGGGCAACTCGGGAATCCAGCCGAGAATGGCGGAGATCTCGGCATCGGCTTTCGCCGCCCATCCTTGTTCGCCCTGAGGCATACGCGAATACGCCTCGGCGACGAAACGAGCGGAAGAGAGGATGAGACTCCTGTAGGCCTTGAAATCGTCAAGCGGCTGCTCGCGGAAAACAACGGCCAGCCATTCCGCCCCCTCTGGCAAGGCACCCAACCGCTCAGACATCGCGAACACCGCCTCAGCCGGCGTCGAACGATCCGTGTAAAATCCGGTGTCAACCACCGACTCCGAGGCCGAGATCGTCCAACGAGCCTCTTCAAGGAACCCAATTCCCGCAAGGACCTCCCGTCGAATGAACTCCGCGTTGTCCAGTATCGTCTGCGGACAAACTCGCCGAAAAGTCGCCGCCTCCAACGACTCGACTGTGAATGCATTGGACGTGACGATCCCCCAGCAGCAGAAATCGGAGAATCCCCAGACCGCGTGGAGGAGCGTACTGGCGATTCCACGACGACGGTACTTCTCATCAACAACTAGCTGTACGACGTCCACGACGACGGTACTTCTCATCAACAACTAGCTGTACGACGAACGCCGCACGCCCCCTCGTCGTATCGCTCACGCGGAACACGGCCTCGGCAACAAGACTCTTCCCATCACGGCAAACTGCGACCTGATAGGATCCATTCGCATACGCCCTGCGGTAGTAAGCCGGTGAAAGCCGAATGCGCCGTCCTGCACGACCAGACGGCTCCTTTTCGCTGTAGACCCCGTAGGAGGACGAAAACAATTCCGACACCTCGGCCCAATCGGCATCGATCAGCGCCGAACCAGAAAGGACCGAATATGTCAGAACTTCATCAGCCACGCGCGCATTATACCATAAACGAGAGCGTTTTGTGGTATAATATCAAAAACTTTTCGCCACATAGCGAGTAGACAATCTTAAACAAGTATCCTGCCATGACGACAGAACAACTTCTCGACATCGTGCTGATTACCTTCAATCGGGCGCCGCAGTTCGAAAAGACGCTCGAGATGCTCTTTGCCCCCGACTCGCCGGTGCGGAATTGCGACCTCACGATCCTTGACAACAAATCCACCGACGCGACGCCGCAAATCGCCGGACGCTACGCGGGATTGTACCCCAACGTCAAGCACCTCGTCAACAACTTCAACGTCGGAGGAAACGCCAACATCGCAAAGGCGTTGGAAATATACGGCGCAAAACCCTACCACTGGGTCATCTGCGACGACGACGTCTACAACTGGGAGGGGTGGCCCGAAGTTGAAGAGGCCATGCAACGCGGCGAGAAACTAATCTGCGTCGGGGATCGACACTTGGCAAAGAGCGGTCCCAAACGCAGTGACCCGGCGGAATGCCTCCAGCAGATGACCTTCCTGCCTTCTATCATCTACGGTCCAGGCATTATCACCGATACGGCCATGCGCAACGCCTACGACTGCACGTTCGCTCTTTTCCCCCATCTCGCACCCGTTGTCATGTACCTCAACCACGGTGGCAGCATCTACGTGATCAAACAGGGAATTGTTCTCCCCGGTTGTTACGGGAACGACGCCTCCATCACGCGGGGGGACGTCAAAAGCGAGGTGTTCACCAGGAGTCGGACAACGTACCTCGCCGTGGGTTTTGCCATCCTCACGGGCGAGCTCTGGGACAGGAAACTGTCGAAACGCGCGTTCAAGGCGCTGGTGTACGGTTCGCAAATCGGGCGGTTCGGTTTCTACGGGCAGACGTTCCTTTATCTCCGCGGCCGGGAAGGCTCCGCAAACTTCCACGCCATCTGGCTCCAGTCCACCTTTCTCATGCGTTGCGTCCTCTACCCGCTACACCTGATCCAAAACTCATTCCTATACCCGTTGCTGACCAGCAAACGCATCTACAATGCCGGCAAACGGCTCATGGACCGCCTAAACGGCCGCGCCCGTAAGAGACTTCAAACCTGAATCCAGCCACGATCCACGAATATGGCAAACGTTTCCGCCCTGTGGAATCCGAACGGCAGGGATTTGACCGGCTGCTCCACCACGCAATCGTAGGCAAAACGAATCGCCGACCGGCAATCAGCCATTTTCATCGTGCACCTGTATTCGCGATGACGCCTCAGCAACGTTTCCGTGTAATAAGCATCCTCGCCCACGGCATGGCAGTCGGGAAAGGTGTGGTAAATCTCCCGCCAATACTTCTGGGCCATGTCGCACATTCGCTTAGATCGGATGGAGAAACCGCCATTAGCCGTCCAAAGATTGAACATCCGTGCGATCAACCTGGGGAAGAACTTGTCCCGGACATAAGGCGGTCCGATGAAATCCCACTTGCCAAGGAACTCCTCCAAACCGGATTGCAAGGGAAATCCGTCATCTTGGATGACCATGAGGTAGTCGGTCGAGAAGCGATCGGCAAATTTCCCATCGCAATCAGCGCTCATGGTGTAGAGGTTTCCGGGGATTAGCGAGGGCTCGATTTGTATTTCCACGCAAGGAAACTTTTGGGCAAATGATTTCATCATTCCGCAATGTAGCCAGGTTTCGCGAAATGCCGATTCGATCCGATAAAAGTACGTATCAGGCTTCTCAACATCCGCCCCCCAGTAATAAGCCAACACGGTAACTGAATCCGGTCCGTGTCCGTAATCCGTGCGGTTCGCGTGAACGGTGTCCAGCCGTTGACGCTGCCAACGTGAAAGCAACGCAGTCGCATCATTCATAGTCTTCCATCCAGAAACGCGTCAACGCTTTTCTTGAAGTTCGCGATGGAGAAGTGTTCCTCCATGAACGACTTACCCTTCGCGGTTCGCTCTGCCACCAATCCTGGATTGGTCCGAATTTCTCGGAGGGCTGCAGCGGCCACCTCGACATCCGCCTCAGCCCACTCTTTCGTGGCCACCATGTACTCGTGCGGCTGAACGGGGACTATCCGATACGGAATGCACCAGGCGGTATCTGGCCGGCAGAACTCGATGTTTGCGCTCCAGTTTGTCGCCACCACGGGCTTCCCCTGGCTCATCGCCTCGGCCATTCCAAGACCGAACCCTTCAGCCCTGTGCAACGAGAGATAGACATCGCACGCCGCCGTCAATCCATCCAGATCGGCACGCGGGAGATATTGCGGAATGTGGACGAACTGCTCGACAATTCCCAATTCCCCAACCAGCGCCATCATCTCGGCGACCTGATGACGGTTCGCATCGGCTCCTTTCGTCTTAAACACCAGTTTCGCCTTTTTGTCCCCTTTGAACGCCAAGGCAAATGCCTTCAGCTCGGCCGTGATGTTTTTCCGGTAGTAGGAACCGAAATCGAAGTTAAAGAAAACGACAAAGTCATCTTTGGCGATCCCAAGGCGTTCCCGCAAGTCTTCTGGCGGGGCTGCCCCCGTCAACTTGGGCCTGAATGGATAGAGAATCTTATAAACCGGTTGGTTCGGGAATGCCCGCTTGTAATAGTTGTAGTTGAAATCAGACATCCCGATGATCGTATCGCCGCTTTCTTTCAAGAACGGCGCCGTCTCGTGGATGCCGTGCTCACTCTCATGAAACGCGATCCGCGCGAAGACCTGCTGGGGCATCCATTCCTTTTCAAGGGGACACCGATACATCATCACGACATGGCTGTATCGCAAAGGATCAAACTCCGCAATGGGCGTGACAATGCCCTTCACATCCGATTCGGGAATCTGCGGCTTCAAAAGCGTGTCATATGTCTGGAACGGAATGCCAGCGTCTTTCAGGCACAGAATGAAATCTCGCATGGCCTTGCTCAACGACACGCGCCCGGTCAAGTCGCCGACGACCGTAATGCCGCGTTGGGGAACCGTCGTTGAGGAATGCTGCACAAGCCGTGTCAATCGGCGCCGTTGGACGAAAAAGGCATACTTCCGCCGAAAGAATCCGAAGATTCCCGCCAGCCCCCAAACCCGTATTTTGGAAATCAGTTCACGCATCTACGTCCTTCCCCCAGAGGTACTTGTCGCGCAGGTACTGCGCCTGTTCGTGGGTGATCGCGCCGTCGTTGATCTCGGCGATGTTGATCGAGCCGTAGAGTTCGCCCCAGAGGCAGTCGAGGAGATGCGAATGCTCCTCGACGCCCTTCTTCCAGGCCTCGAGGTCGTGCGCCAGGTACGGCGGCAGGTTGCATTTGAACATGGGAGTCATTGATACTTCTCCTCAAGATGTTCGCAATACGCCTTTTCAGCGTCAATGTCCGCCGGTAGGATTCCAACAATCTCCTGCACGGACGGAGGCAATTCTCCGCGCCTTTCTTCGGCAACTTTTTCGGACTGTTCGCCGAACTCTGCTGCAATCTCTGCGTCCATGCCGTCAAACCTCTTGTCAAAATCAAGCTTGAATGAATACTGGCCATCCGCTATACCGATCTTTACCGGTGTTTGGCGCTTGTTCCGTATCCTCTTGAACATTTCATCCCCATCTTCGCGTTCGAGATGGGTGCGGCAATATTCGTCCGTCTCGTCAAGCAGTCTCTCCAACGAGGCGGTACTATAACGCGCCGAGCCCACCGCTGGCGAAACGGGGACGGACGCGGGGTCATGAAACGAGAGACGTGAGGCAAGATAAGACATGAGATGGACTGGTTACAGTACGGCGGCCACGCGCCGCAAAGACGAACGCGGCTTGGCGCGGGGTACGGGAAGAAGGTTCTCGTATGGGATTCCTAGCCCCTCGTGCAGACGAACGATCATGGCCTTGGAAAGCGAACGCTGGCCTTTCAGCACAGCCGAGACAACGGATTCGCTACCGATGTACGGGCAAAGGTCCTTCTGCATGAACCCGTTCCGGTCCATCGCCCAGCGGATAGCGTCGATTGGCGCAACAGGAATGTCGATGTCCGCATATACCTCCGGCGACGTACGCCGCTCGTACTCCTCCACCAACGTTCCCAGAAGATCGAGATACTCCAGTTCCTCCTTGTTGAGCGTCGGTTCGCGGTCAAGCAAGGTCGACAACGTCTTGACGGCATTGTCGTACTCTGCCTCCGTCGTCAACTTGCGGCGGAAAGGCTTCAGAAGCTTCTTCAGTATTCTCATTTCGCATCTCCTATCTCGACTGTGGCCACATCCACTTTCGCGTATTCGGCATGGGTTCCGATGAATTTCACAAGCACAATGCCGGTTCTGAATCCGATTGCAACGACAAGGCGAAACCGATTGCCGCAGACATTGAACACGACACGTCCGTTTCCAACCCAATCGGCGCTTCGCGCGTACGCCTTGACATCCGCAAAACTCTTCCATTGCGCACGTCTGCATTCAACAACCCACTGACGCAACGAAGGTCCAGCGGTCGGATGCAACGTCCAGAAGTCGCGAAGGTGTTTGATTTTTATTATGCGCATGCGACAGTCATTCTACAACTTTTCCTCGCGTGCGTCAACCCGAAACTTAACAAAATGATAAGTTCAATATACTTGCCCGCCACTACCATAGAGCCTTTCATGTGGCAGACGCTTCTTGAGGGCCTTGACGATAGAAAGACGATATCCTAGAACAGATCCACTTGACTGGAGGAGATGCCATGTAAAGCGGTTCCAAAAAACGGAGCCGGATGAAATCAACTGCCGATACAACCAGAAAGACCGCAAACGAAATACCCACAACGACACCCGCGAACACAGCCGGTGAAGCGTTGACGAACGAATCCGCGCGACACAGGACATTCCACTGGTAATGGATGAAGGCGGGCGTCTGATGGACAATATAGACCGCGAACACGGAGCGCGCAGCAAAATTGATTCCTTTCACCACGCCGAAATCCAGCCGAAGGAATCCGAAGAATATCAGAAAGGCGCAGAGGAAGTTCGGCAACGACTTGATGTTGACGATCCAATAATCCGCAATCGGCTGCGTAGTCGGGACAAGCCTCATGCCCACAAGGGCAGAATAGACGGCGCACCCCGCCAAGAAAAACCGTTTCGCGCCACGCAACCGCTCCAGCAAGTTTTCTTTCTTGATTATGCCAATGACAAGATAAACAACGCAGAACCACGTGAAATCGGCCAGGTAGTCAAGCGGGGTGGAGCAGGGGATTGTCGGAACAAGGCAGAAAAGGATAATCAAGACCGCCAGCAACGTGCGCTGCGTACGGGCCGGCAAGGTGAAGAAATGATTTAGGAAAGGCGATAGGGCAATCAACGAGATATAGGCGCTCGCAAACCAGACGGAGCGACCGAAGAAAGGAAGCATTCCCTGGAGAACGTTACGAAAGCCGCCCGCTTCGCCCATCAGAAACATGCAAATCGTTATCGGCACGCTGTAAAAGAAGACTTCCAGATAGAGCCGGACGATGCGTTCGGCCTTGAACTTCGCATCAACCATGAACCAAACGCCCAGAATCAAGAACACGTTGACGCCGATGCGCACACCAGATCCCAACAACATGGCGAGGATGTGATTCGTCCCCGTTACGTTGGCAAGTGAACTCTGGCTGAGGAGATGTCCGCTCACGATGGCCAGCATCGCAAGGATCCGCAAAAGTTCAAGGTTACTTTTTCGTGGCATGTCTACACCTTGTAAGTCAACCTGACGTGCAGGCGATAGAGCCACCGGCAGGCACGGTCAAACAAGCCCTGTGGCAACAGACGGTAAAGCAGGTACTGTACCCGATAGGCCATCGGCATCGGACGTACCTGCTCAGCGGCGGAGGCGAGATCCGCCGACTGCGCGACGGACTGGTAGAGTTTCCTCATCGGATGCCGCGAGCTCGTAAACCACGGACGGCCAAGCGTATGTCCCGAAAAGTGGTAGATGACCGGACGTTGGCGGGCCTCGCGGTATGCCTCCGGCGAAAAGAGGAGATTCTCCCCTTCCCCGACGATTCGCCTCAACCCCTTGTAGGAAAGCAGGAAGAACTGCGAGAGGAAATTCCACTTGGGATCAATCGGTCGCGTCTCCTGCGGAAATACGCGCACGATGATGTCCTGGTCGCCCAACGGATTCGGTCCGCTCGGATGCGCGAGTTCCGCAAGGACGCGCTCGGTGCACCGATGGGCACGCCACGCAGCCAAGTCGATGAGCATGACGCCGGTGTTGTAGTATGGCAGTTCCAGCGGCTGGTGTATGTAGCGCTTGAAATGGCTGAGAATACAATCGTACCCGAGCGCAAACGGCTTGCCCTGGAGATCGAGAGAAAATAGTTCGTCGAGTGGACCGTCCACCAGCGTGTCGCAGTCGAGGTAAAGGATACGCCCTTCTTCCGCCAGTACTTCGGGAATGAAGATTCGCGCGTAGGCCGCGTATGAAGTGTAAGGGCAGACGCCCTGCTCGACCAATTTCCCGATGGCAGGACTGACATCCTTGTACACGAACTCGCCGCCTGCTTTCTCAACGCAGCTGCGCACGAGCTCCTGCGCGTCCGCTTCCAGATTGTAGCCCAACAGCACGATCCGCGCGCCCGGATTGTATCGTAGCGCGGACACCGCGCTGATCGCGGTCAACGCGGCGTAGTTCTTGTCGCTGGCGTATGCGATTGTCATCCGTTTGGGCGCTCCTTCGCGCCGGAGCCGAGGGCGTTCTGGATGCGGACGATCAGCGTAGTCGGAAGAATGGCGAAAATGAGTGCTTTCAACCCTTCGACAAAGCGCGTCTTGAACGACGGCAGGCCGCGCACGGAGAGATCCGGCTCGATGCCGTTCGCGCGGCACACGGCGAGGCCGAACTTCTCCCAACAACCCTTATGGACGGCATCCACGAACGGGAACTCCTTTTCCGGCGTCACGAGCAGCGGACGCGATTCCTCGCCCACCTCAAAACTACCATGGCGCTCGAACTCCCAGATGCTCGTCTTGCCGTGTAGCAGCCCCTTCAAGAACTCACGATCCCAGAAGCCTGCCTGCGTCGCGATGCAGTAGGCCGTGTTCTTGCGGTATTCGATAAGCCCGTGGTCGGCAGGCTTGGAATTCCCGCTCCTCGGCACAGGGTTCGGTATGAGCCGCAAGTTGACGGCGTTCAGGGACTTCATCTGCCCCAGGCGAAGGAGTATCTTCTCCGTTTCAACCGGGGCTGAAAGATAGTAGTCGTCGCAGAGCATCAACACGGCAGGCGTGGACACCTCGCCCAGCGCCCTCTCCATGCGCGAGGCCCAGTTCATTCCTCCGCCGCAGGCAATTGTCCTGTTAAAACCCTCGATGTGCGGGTCGCTCTCCGTGACCAGAACCACCTCAAAGGGACAGTCGGGCCAGAACTTCCTGAAAAGCGCGATGAACGGCCCGAGAAGGTCCGCGTACTTGTCGCACGAACCAACAACCACCGTGCAGTCTGTGTTTTTTTCTGTCATGGGAAAGCAAATCGTAATCGGTAAATAGTTTACCAAAAACTCAGCCAAAGTTGAACGGCGCAGATCTGAAAGCGGAATAAAAAGCGAACCGCCCGTCAAAGACGAGCTTCGACGGGCGGACATGCCATGCTGTGCATGGGCTCGGTTACTTCACCTTCGAGTCCCGGAGTTCGTGGCCACCGCGATGTCCGCGATCGTCGCGTCCTCGGTCTCGCCCGAACGGTGCGAGGTGACGGACGTGTAGCCGGCGCGGTGCGCCATCTCGATGGCGTCGAGCGTCTCGGAGAGCGAGCCGATCTGGTTGACCTTGATGAGGATCGAGTTGGCCGCACCGAGCTTGATGCCCTTCTCGAGGTACTTCACGTTCGTGACGAAGAGGTCGTCGCCCACGAGCTGGCACTTGTCGCCGATCGCCTTCGTGAGGGCCACCCAGCCGTCCCAGTCGCCTTCGGCCATGCCGTCCTCGATCGAGTCGATCGGATACTTCTTCACGAGACCCTCGAGGTAGGCGACCTGCTCGGCCGGGGTGCGCTTCGCGCCCTTCTTGCCTTCCTTCCAGGTGTAGTCGTACTTGCCGTTCTTGAAGAACTCGGAGGAGGCGCAGTCAAGGGCGATCGTCACGTCCTTGCCAGGCTTGTAGCCGGCCTTCTTGATGGCCTCGATGATGCAGTTGAGCGCGTCCTCGATGGAGTCGAGCGCCGGGGCAAAGCCGCCCTCGTCGCCCACGGCCGTGGAGAGGCCGCGCGCCTTGAGCACCTTCTTGAGGTTGTGGAACGTCTCCGCGCCCATGCGGAGGCCTTCCTTGAAGCTCTTCGCGCCGACGGGGCGGATCATGAACTCCTGGAACGCGATCGGCGCGTCGGAATGGGCGCCGCCGTTGATGATGTTCATCATCGGGACGGGAAGCGTGTAGGTGTTGGTGCCGCCGATGTAGCGGTAGAGCGGCATGCCGAGCGCGTTCGCGGCCGCCTTCGCGACGGCGAGGGACACGCCGAGGATGGCGTTCGCGCCGAGCTTGGACTTCGTGGGCGTGCCGTCGAGCTTGAGCATGAGCTGGTCAATGCCGCGCTGGTCGCACGCGCAGTGGCCGACCACCTTGGGGGCGATGATCTTGTTGACGTTGGCAACGGCCTTCAAGACGCCCTTGCCGAGATAGCGCTTGGGATCGCCGTCGCGCAGCTCGAGCGCTTCGTTCACGCCCGTGGAGGCTCCGCTCGGCACGGCGGCGCGACCGAGCGTGCCGTCGTCGAGGATGACGTCTACTTCAACGGTGGGGTTCCCGCGCGAGTCGATGATTTCGCGGGCCTTGACTTCCTTGATGATCATTTTCTGACCTTGCTCCTGTTTTTGATAGGTCTTTGGTGGGCTATAGTAGATTCGAACTACTGACCTCTTCCATGTCAAGGAAGCGCTCTAACCAACTGAGCTAATAGCCCGGAAACGACGGATAGTATAGCAAAACACCCTTACCCGGTCAATTGCCAAAATCATGGATTTTCGTTTGCGTGAGAGACCACCAGGCGCGGGGGAACGGTACGCGGCGGGGCCAGAAGCGGCAGAGGACGGCGAAGAGCGCGCCCCAGGCAACATACCACGCGAGGCACGCCCACGCACCCCACGGACGCACCTCCACGCTCGCCCATGGCCATGATGCCACCCGCTCGGACGCCAGCACCATCACGCCCGTCAGCGCCGCCGTCGCGTTGTTGCAAATCGCGCCGAGCGGCAGACAGACGAAGCTCGCCACAAGTCCGGTCACGCCGGCGGTCACCATCCATTTCGCGCAGACGACAAGGACGACGTTCGCCACAAGCCCGCCCACCGTGAACCGACCGAACACGCACGCCGTGACCGGCACGCTCGCCACCCATGCCGCAAACGACACGCCCATCGCCTGCGCAAAAGCCCCCACCTTGCGACGGAGTTTCGCCTTCCAATCCATCCTCCGCCATCCCGCCTCCGCTTCGCCCGGCAACGGCGAGACGAGATACCGCGTGCCGTCGATCCACAACACGATCCCGAACATCACCGCGAACGACAACGTACACCCCACGTCAAACAGCCGTTCGGGGTGGAACAGGTACACCGCAAACGCCGTGACCGACCAGGCCGCAAGCGGATCGGGGCGGCGTCCGAACACCGGTGCCAGGAACCAGAGCGCCGCCATCAGGGCCGCGCGCACCGCGCTCGGACGCGCTCCCGTGAGTAACGTGTACGCAACAAGCAGCGGCACCGCCACCAGCCCGCGCGCACGGAGCGACACGTCGAAACGCCGAAGCAATCCCGTGATGAGTCCCGCCACCACCATCACGTGCAGACCCGAGATCGCAAACACGTGGATCGTACCCGCCGCCGCGAACAGGGCACGCCGCTCGCGCGTGAGCCCGCCGCGACTTCCGAGGAGAATCGCCTGGTTGAATCCCGCCAGCTCGGCGCACCAGTCGAGTCCCACGCGCGCGCGAAGCCCCAATTCCTCGGCGCAGGCGGCATAGACGACGGCGGGGGAGTACGTGGGCGCAGGGGCCACGCGCGTGGCGGACGGACGTGCAGGAGCGCTTTTTTCCCCTTGCTGACGCGCAGCAGCGCGTCCCTCCCCGGATACCCAGAGGGTGCGGCGCGCGAAGCGATTTTCGTGTGGTGGCTTGTGGGAAATCCAACCCGGGCAACGCCACGTCTCGCCGATCTGCGGCAGGCCTTCTGTCGGACGCGGCAACACGACGCGCAGCGGTAGCGGCCCCACGTGCGAGGCAAACGAAACAAGCGGCGCATCGTCACGCTTCCGCGTCCACTCCACCACATCCCCTTCCACCTCAAGTTCAAGCACGGGCCGTTCGCCGCCGAGGCGCGCATTCGATGCGAGGATGCGTGCACGCGCGTCGTCCGCCCGGAACGCCACCAGCGCCCCCAACACGAACAGTGCGGGCAGAAGCAGTCCGCGCGCGCCCCATCCCCACGCCGCGAGAAACACGACGACGGCAAGGTAGGCGAAGTGCGGCCACAGTCCCGCGCACGCGGGTATCGCAAATGCTGTGCACGCGCCGGCGATGAGCACCACCGTGCGCACCGCGAGACGACACGCATCGCGGCTTCCCACGAAGAACGGCACGGGTCAGTCCCAGTACGTGCGGTCGAGTTCGCGGAACGTCGAGGCCTCGCCCACGTGTTCCGCCGTGACGTTCGGCGAGCCGGCGAGATCGGCGATCGTGCGGGCCACCTTCAGCACACGGTCGTAGGCGCGCGCGGAGAGGTCGAGCTGCGCGAGCATGAGGCGCATCTCCTCCTGCGCGGCGGCGTCGAGCCGACAGAAACGCGGCAGGTCGCGCGCCGGAATCTCCGCGTTGCAGTGGATGCCGCGCAGACCGGCGAACCGCTGTTTCTGGATCTCCCGCGCGGCGACCACGCGCGCGCGGATGGCGGCGGACGGCTCGCCGGCGGGCAGGTCCACGATCTCGCGGAACGGGACGGGCGGGAGCGCGATCTGGATGTCGATGCGGTCGAGGAGCGGACCCGATATCTTCGCGCGGTACGCGGCGATCTGGCGCTGCGTGCAGCGGCAGGCGTGTTTCGGGTCGTCGGCGTAGCCGCACGGACAGGGGTTCATCGCGGCCACGAGCATGAAGCGGGACGGGAAGTCGCACGCCGCCGACACGCGCGAGATAGCCACATGGCCGTCCTCAAGCGGCTGGCGCATCACCTCCAGCACGTTACGTCGGAACTCGGGGAATTCATCAAGAAACAGCACGCCGCGGTGTGCGAGCGACACCTCGCCGGGCACGGGGTGCGTGCCGCCGCCGAGTAAGCCCGCGTCCGACACCGTGTGGTGTGGCGCGCGGAACGGACGGCGCACCACGAGCGACTCGCGCGCCTTCAGTACGCCGGCTACGGAATGGATGCGCGTCACTTCCAGCGCCTCCTCCGGCGTGAGGGGCGGCAGGATGGACGGAATCCGCCGCGCGAGCATCGTCTTGCCCGCGCCGGGCGATCCCACCATCAGCAGGTTGTGCCCGCCCGCCACCGCCACCTCGATTGCGCGCTTTGCGCCGTCCTGGCCCTTCACGTCGGCGAAGTCGTCACCCGAATCGCGGTTCGCGGCCACGCACGCGGCGAGGTCCGTGCGCACCGGGGTGAGCGGAAACGCGCCGGAGAGGAAGTCCACGGCCTCGCGCAGGCTACGGACGGGATACACGTCGATGCCGTCCACGACGGACGCCTCGTCCGCGTTCTCCTCCGGCACGAGGATGCCCCGCTTCCCGATGCGGCGCATCTCGAGCACGATCGGCAGGATGCCCCGCACGCGCCGCACGTCGCCCGAGAGGGCAAGTTCCCCGGCGAGGGCGTAGTCGGAAAGCTCCGGCGCCTTCACCTTGTTCGTGGCGGCGAGGAGGGTGACGGCGATTGGCAGGTCGTAGATCGGACCCTCCTTCCGCACGTCGGCCGGCGCGAGGTTCACCGTGATGTTCGACTCGATCTTCTTGAAGCCCGAGTTGCCGATCGCGGTCGACACGCGGTCCTTCGCCTCCTTCACCGCCTGGTCGGGCAGGCCGACCATCGTGAACTGCGGCGCGCCGTCGGATGCGCAGACCTCGATCTCGACAGTCTGCGCGTCCACGCCGTACACGGCGCCCGAATGACATTTTGCAAGCATGGCATGTTCCTCTCACGGGGCAGCGTCCTGATTCGCCGTCCACGCGAAAAGGATACCATGCGCGTGCCGCGGCAGACAAGAGGGGAAACTGTCAAAAGAACCGCACGTCGGCGGTATCGAAAATGTATGCAAAATGTATGGAGAACGTATCCGCTCACTGGGCGCGCGGATGGGCCTTCATGTACTCGTCCTTGAGGTGCTCCACGGAGACGTGCGTGTAGATCTGCGTGGTGGCGAGGGAGGCGTGTCCGAGCATTTCCTGGACGCTGCGCAGGTCGGCGCCGGCGTCGAGGAGGTGCGTGGCGAAGCTGTGGCGAAGCTTGTGCGGCGTGAGGTCGGCGGGCAGGTCGGCGGCGGCGAGCCACTTCTTCATGCGGCGCTGGGCCTCGCGCGGACGGAACACGGCGCCGCGTTCGTTGAGGAACACGTTCGTGGCGGGCGCGCCGCCGTCCGAGAAGAGCTCGTCGGCCGCCGCGCGGAGCGTCCGGAGCGCCTTGCGCGCGGGCTTGCCGAGGATGCAGAGGCGCTGCTTCGACCCCTTGCCGGTCACGATCACGCCGCCGGTCTCGAAGTTGATCTGCCCCCACGTGAGCGACACGGCCTCCGAGATACGACAGCCCGTCGAGTAGAGCGTCTCGAAAAGTGCGGTGTCGCGGGCATAGGCGTACGCCTCCTGGGGAGACACCTCGCCGCGTTCCTTCTGGCGACGCGCGAGTTCCTGCCCGGGCGCGGAGAGGAATCGCTTCACCTCCTCCTGGGAGAGCACCTTCGGGAGCGGCTTGGGCAACTTGGGACCGCGCAGTCCGGCGAAGGGATTGGCGGCGCACGCCCCCTCACGCACGAGGTAGCGGAAGAAGGAGCGCAGGGAGGCGAGTTTGCGGCGCGTGGTCGTGGCGTGGGCCTCCTCGCGCGCGAACGCCATGAGGAAGCGCCGGGCGTCGTCCGACGTGGCGGACGCCCAGTCAAACGGCGCGGCGGCTTCCATCCCCCAGCGGAACGCGGCGAACTGCGCGATGTCCATCTCGTAGTTCGACACGGTGCGCTCCGATGCGTTCCGCTCGCCAAGCAGGAACGTACGGAAGCGCCCCACGGCGGCGTCGCCGTGGGCGGCGGGATTCGTCAGGAGCGACGTGCGCCCCTCGCTTTCTTCCTCTCGGCACGGGCGGCCGCCTTGGCGTCCTTCTCGGCGCTCGAGGCCTTCTCGTGCTGCGGCAGGTCCCGGAGACCGAGGCGGTCGGCGACCTCCTCGAACGTGGGAATCTGCTCGCGGTAGTTCACGCACACGCGGCGGAGCGCGAGCACCTGGCGCGGCGAGAGCGAGCTGCGGCGGGCGTACTGGTCGCGAAGAGACGAAACGAACTCGTGGTCGTTGTAGACGCGGCGGCCGCGGCGCACGGGCTCCTTCCACTCCTTGACGGTCTCGAGCAGCGCGAGGAGGTCGGGCACGGCGGGGTCCACGGGCGCGATCTCGAACCCGCCCGGCACGTAGGGCGCGAGGCGCGCACGCACCTGGTCGGCGTCGTCGAGCGCGCCGGCGTTCTCGCCCACGCTGCGCGCGAGGATGGCGAACTGCTTCGCCGACAGCACGCGGCCGCGGTCCACCTGTTCGCGCAGGGAGTTGAGGAACGGGTTCTTCGTGAGGCCGCCGATTCGGTCAATCGTCTGGAAGCACCACTTGACGAGCTCGTCCGACGGCGCGTTCTTCACGCGGTCGATCTCCGGGCCGTAGCCGAGGTCCACGAGGCGCATTTCGCCGTCGCGGATCTGGTCGCGATAGGCCACGGCCACCTTGACGAGCGCCTGGAGCTGTTTCTCGGAAACGGGCATCTTGCCCTCGGCGAGCTGCTGGCGCACGGACTCCACGAACTCGCGGTCGCCGAAAGTGCGCTTGCCGATGGTCATCGGCGGACGCCACGTCTTCACCTCGTCGAGCAGCTTGAAGAGCGCGGTGAACTTCTCCGTGGGCGGCGGCGGCTCCTGCGCGTCGCGCACCCAGGCGGTGAACTGGCGGTAGAAACCAGAGAGCATGTCGTTGCCGCGCTCCGCGCCCTCCTCCACCTTGTCGAGCTCGCCCTCCATCTGGGCAGTGTAGCCCACGTTGAACAGCGGCTCGATCTTCTTCACAAGCCAGTCGTTCACGTCCATGCCGCGCGGCGTCGGCACGAGCTGGCGCGCCTCGCGCGTCGCGTACTGGCGGTCCACGAGCACCTCAATGGTCTGCGCGTAGGTGGACGGACGGCCGACGCCGTTCTCCTCAAGAGCCTTCACGAGGGAGGCCTCGGAGTAGCGCGGCGGCGGCTTCGTCTCCTTGCGGTCCGAGAGCCACCGGACGGGCGTGAGCGCCTCGCCCTCGGCGAGCGGCGGCAGGGACTTCACCTCGTCGCTGTCCTCGTCCGCGTCCTCGGCGGCCTTCGCCTTCTTCGGCGCGGCCTTCATCACGGCGAGGAAGCCCTCGAACTCAACGGTGGCCGTGGAGGCCGTGAAGAGGTAGGTATGGCGCAGGCCGTCCTTCTCGGCATCCAGGCCCACCGTCGTCTGCACAAGGCGCGCCTCGGCCATCTGCGAAGCGAGGAAGCGACGCCAGATGAGGTCGTAGAGCTTCGTGGACGCGGCGTCCAGCCCGGCCTCGGCGGGGTGCAGGCGCACGTCCGTGGGACGGATGGCCTCGTGGGCCTCCTGCGCACCGCTCTTCGACTTGTAGAAGTTGGGTTTCTCCGGCACGAACGCCGCGCCGAACTCGGAGACGATCAGCTCCTTCGCCGCCTCGCGCGCCACGGCCGCCACGTTCACGCTGTCCGTTCGCATGTAGGTGATGAGACCGGCCTCGTAGAGCTTCTGGGCGATGGACATCGTGCGGTGGGGCGAGAACCCGCACACGCTCGACGCCGCCTGCTGCAGCGTGGAGGTGGTGAACGGCGGGTACGGGTGGCGCGTCTTCGGCTGCCGCTTCACGTACGCCACGCGCAGGCCCGCGCCGTCGAGGTCGTCCACGAGCGTGGCCGCCTGCTCCTGGCTGCGCACCTCGGGCTTCGCGTCGTCGAGGCGCGCGAGCTTCGCGATGAAGGAGGTCTCCTTCGTGCCCTTCGACGCCTCCACGCCGAGCACCCAGTACGCGACGGGGTTGAACGCCGCGATCTCGCGCTCGCGCTCCACGAGAAGCCGCAACGCGGCCGACTGCACGCGGCCCGCCGAGAGCGAATAGCCGTACTGGAGATTCTTCCAGAGGAGCGGGGACACCTTGAAGCCCACGAGGCGGTCGAGGATGCGGCGCGCCTGCTGCGCGTCCACGCGGGCGAGGTCGATCTCGCCGGGATTCTCCACGGCCGCGCGCACCGCGGTCTTCGTGATCTCGTTGTAGGTCACGCGGTGGACGGGCTTGCCCTTCGTCACGTCCTCCAGCACCTGGCTCAGGTGCCACGCGATGGCCTCCCCCTCGCGGTCGGGGTCGGGCGCGAGATACACCTCGTCCGCAGCACGCGCCGCCTTGCGGAGCTCGTCAACGACCTTCTTCTTCTCGACCGACACCTCGTAGCGCGGCGTGAACGTCCAGCTGCCCTCGGCTCCTTCAACCGGCTCGATCTTGATGGAGAGTCCCTTCTTCGGCAGATCCCGCACGTGCCCGACCGACGACATCACCGTGAAGTCGCCGCCCAGGTACTTGCCGATTGTCTTCGCCTTCGCCGGCGACTCGACGATCATAAGCTTCTTGCTCATTATCTATGCTTTCCTTCTTCCGTCTAAAAAGTGAGCGCATAGTTTACGAAATCGCAGACGAAAAATCCATACTGAATTTCATATTTTTTTCATAAGACCGTCAACAGGGCGCGGCAGTTGTGGTATAATGGCGGCAGTATGAGCCCCTCTTTGCCATCTTCGCTCGCCGCGGCGTTCCCGAAACGCCGGGCCGATCTGCATAAATACACGGCCGGCACGGTTACCGTCGTCGGCGGATCCGCACACTACATCCACGCGCCCGTCATCGCCGGACTCGGCGCACGCGCGGCCGGCGCCGGACTCGTCCAGCTCGTGGTGCCGGACGCCTCGCGCATCGCCGCCGGCGCGCTCGTGCCCGAGGCCACCTTCACCAAGCAGACGCCCGCGTGCGTGCCCCCGCGCGCGGACGTGACCGCCATGGGCATGGGCCTCGGCACCGCCCAGAACAGCGAGATGCTCGTCTCGCGCATCCTCTCCGGCAGCTCCGGACGCTTCGTGCTCGACGCGGACGCCCTCGGCATCCTCGCCAAGTGGTACGCCAGCCGCCCGCACGCCCCGACGAAGGCCGAGAGCCAGACCCTCGTGCTCACCCCCCACGCAGGCGAGGCGGCCCGCCTCCTCGCCTGCACGCCCGAGGAGATCCAGTCCGACCGCCCCGCCGCCGTCCGGCGCATCGCCGACCGCTACCAGGCCACCGTCGTCCTCAAGGGTCCCCACACGCTCGTGGCCGCACCCGGACGCGAGGACCTGTTTGAATGTGCGGCCGGCAACCCCTTCATGGCCCTCGGCGGCATGGGCGACCTCCTTTCCGGCGCGCTCGCCGCGCGTTGGGCGTACCTCTCGAAGACGATCCCCGATCCAGACGCCGCGTTCCTCGCCGCCTGTGCCGCCGTCTGGCTGCACGCCGCCGCCAGCGACGCGCTCGTCTCCGCCGACCCGCCCGCCGACCCGTCCGTCGTCAACACCGCACACGCCCTCGCGTCCCTTCGCGTGGCGCTTGAAAGATAAAGGAGTCCCCGCATGACCATTGGATACGAAGCGCTGGTCAAGCACCTGAACGTCGTCGGCCCCGAGCCGTTCGGCCTTCTCTCGCGCGAGGCGCTGCCCACCGCCGGCATCCTCAACAACGAGTTCGGCTCCCTTCTCAAATGCCTGTTTTCGCCCGAACACGGCTGGTTCGGCTTCGCCGCCGCCGGCGAGAAGACCCAGGGCGAACCCCACCCGTTCTGGGGCGTCCCCATCCATTCGCTCTACGGCGACGTGCGCCGCCCCACGCCGGAGATGCTGGAGGGACTCGGCCGCGTGGTGATCGACCTGCAGGACATCGGCGTGCGCTGCTACACCTATCTCGCCACGATCAAGCTCATGCTCGAGGCGTGCGCGGAGGCCGGCGTGGCCGTCACCGTGCTGGACCGCCCCGTTCCCCTCGGCGGCATCATCGACGGACCGATGCGCGACATGGCCTTCGCCTCGTTCGTCGCCCCGCTCAACGTTCCGTTCTGCCACGGCATGACCCCGGCGGAATGCGCGAAGTTCATCGTCCGCGAGGAAAAGCTCGACCTCGACCTCACCGTGATCAAGCTGCGCGACTGGTCACACGCCGAACGTACCCCCTGGCGCGACTTCATGCCGCCCTCGCCCGCCATCCGCAGCTGGGACTGCGCGGCCCTCTACCCCGCAACCGTCTTCTCCGAGGCCTTCAACGCGATCGACTGCGACCGCCACGGTTCCCTCGCCTTCCGCGTCATCGGCGCCCCGTGGCTCGACATCGCGAAGCTCCTCGATGATTTCATGGATCCCCTTCCCGCCTGCGGCATGGGCGTGCGCCCCGTGCGGTACCGCCCGGCTGGCGGCGCCTACGCCGGCCAGACGCTGAACGGGCTCCTCCTCTCCGTCGAGAACCCCGACGCGTTCTACCCCGTCACGGCGGGCGTCATCATCCTCGCGGCACTGCTGCACCGCCACCGCGACGAAATGGCCGAGAACGCCCGCACCGAATGGCTCGACAAGCTCGTGGGCTCCACCAGCCTGCGCGACGCCTTCGCGTCCAAGAACCTCAGCGACCTCTTCCAGTCGTGGATTGACGCCCAGGACGCCTACCTCCCCACCAAGGTAGACCTCTACTCCTGAGCCCGCGCAAGAAACCTGCTCAGCGCGCGATTTCCTCGGCGCGGCGGATGTAGGCGTCCTGCTCGACCTTCGGCAAGTCGTTCCACCGCACGTTCCAGCCGCACACACGAACCTGGAGGTTCTCGTACTTCTCGGGATGCGCCTGCGCGTCCTTCAGCTCCTCCGCGTCGAACACGTTGAACTGCATCATGAGGCCGCCGTTCGCGTAGTACTGCGAGAGGAGCGCCTTCATCATCTCGAGGCCCTTGTCGCCGGAGACGGTGTAGGGAAGCAGCATCACGTCGAGCGGGAAGTCGCCGGGGAAATCCTTCGAGTCGAGCGCGGCCAGCGTCTGGATGAGCGCCGTCACGCCCTCCGTGTCCGCGCCCATCGTCGGGGAGAGGTTCTTCGAGAATTCCTCTCCCTTCCGCCGTCCGTCCGGCGTCGCGCCCGTCTTCGCGCCCTGCACGATGAACTGCCGTGCGTTGTGCCCGCTCATGCCGAACCGACCGCCGCGGGAGTTGGGCCGTCCGTTGATCACGGACGACAGCCGCTTCGCGATCTCGCTCCCGAGCGCGTTCGCCTCCGGGTCGTTCACGCCCCACTTGCGCTTCGAGCGGAGCATGCGGAGGCGCAACTCCTCGCGTCCCTTCCAGTTCGCCGCCATGAGCGCGCCGAGTTCCGCAAGCGACATCTCCTTCCGCTCGTAGACGATCTCCTTCACCGCGAGAAGCGCGTCCACCGCCGTGCCGAAAGCGCGTCGCGTCCGGTCTGCACGCTGAACTCGCCCGCGAGCGAGGCGACGAGCGCGGGGTTGACGTCGTCGAGGTGCTTCTCGAACGTGAAGAAGAACTCGCGCACCTCCTCCGCCGTGGCGGCCGCGCGGCGCAGGTACTCCGCCTTGAACGACGGGAAGTCGTTCGCCGCAAGCTTGCCGCCCTTGGCGTCCGCCAGCATCAGCTCCACGACTTTCACGAGGTTGACGTGTCCGCCGCCGAGACCGTTGCCGGATTCCGGCGTGCAGAACTCGTAGCAGCCCTTCGTCACGAACCGCCGCGCGTCGTCGGCGGGGAAGCCGATGTGCTCAAGCACGGCGCGCACGGGCAATTCGCCGATGAACGAGAGCGGACGGTGCCGCCGCGCCATGTCGAGCGCCTTGTTGAGGACGGCGTCCGGCGTGTTCGGCGCGACCTTGAGGTGGAACTTCGGCGTGGGCAGCGCGCACTGGTCCATCACGTCGAGGATGACGAGCGAGAGCGGGTTGTACTCGGTCGAGCCATCCGCCTTCGTGCCGCCCATCGTGACGGGCTGGCCCCAGTAGTTGTCGATCGAGCCCCACTGCCAGAGGAAGTGCGCGAACTGCTCGCGGAACTCGGCTTCCGTGGTGCGTCCGGTCGCGAGGTCGGCCTGGTAGTAAGGCCAGAGCGTCTGGTCAATGATCGAGAGCGACCGCGCCTGCACGGCTTCGAAGTGCTCACTGAGGACAAAATAGAGGTAGATGAACTGCATCACGTCGTAGGCGGTTTGC
This sequence comes from uncultured Lentisphaerota bacterium, assembly GCA_900320225.1. Lineage (GTDB taxonomy): Bacteria > Verrucomicrobiota > Kiritimatiellia > RFP12 > UBA1067 > RUG572. The sequence goes on along the minus strand of ONRL01000005.1, from coordinate 31,218 downwards.
GGCGCGCCGTCGCGGAGGCGCGTGAGCGACTCGGCCTGGCGGAGCGCGCGCATGCCGCCGCGCGCACGCCCCTGCGCGATGAGGCGGTTCAGCAACCGGTCGACCGCGTCCGACGCCATCTGCTCCGCCCGGTAATAGGGTACGCCGTCCTTCCAGTTGGCGCGCAGACGGCTCTTCATCCCGGGGAAGCCGAGCTTTAGGACCTTGTCCCACTCGGGGATGATGTGGTCGAAGTCCTTCCACACGGTGTACCGCCCGATGGCGTTGCCCTTGTTCATGCGCGCGCGCATCTCGGGGTAGTACTTCTTGTCGATCTCGCCGTTGCGGCGTCCGGTGACGGCGTTCATCGGACGGTCGTAGCGGTTCCACAGCGAGAACGCGGGGAACCAGTCGAGCGGCGACACGTCGATCGCCACGTTGTCGCAGAGCCACGCGAAACACGTGGCCTTCACCACGTTCCACGGCTCCTTCGGCTCCAGTTCCCGCGAGAGGGAAAGAATCTTCGCCTTGGCCTTCACCTTGTCCACGCCCGTCGCCGGGTCGGTGACGTCCATGCGCCACTTCCATTCGAGGTAGCGCGCCTCGTTCGTGAGCGTGGCGACGGGCGGCGGGGGCGGCGGCTTGGGCATCCACGACTCCCCGCGCGCATGCACCTCATACGTGCACGCCGCGACCAACGCCGCCACCGCGAAAAAAACGACTCCCCTCTTTCCCGTCATCGCATCTCCTGTGTGTCAAAGCTTGAGGCCGTCGAAGGCGGAGCCGAGCGAGCTGAACGAATCGGTCTCGCCCGCGTGCGCCTCCATCCAGTCCGCGACGTCCTGCGCCTCCGCGTCGCGCGCCATCTCCTCGGGCGTGCGCGGCTTAAGCGGCTTGACCTGACACTGCCGGATCGACAGCGAGATTCGGTCGCGCGCCCAGTCGAGGGAAAGAATCTTCACCGTCACGAGGTCGCCGGCCTTCAGGTAGTCGTTGGGATCGTTCACCTTGTCCCACGAAATTTCGCGTACGGGCACAAGGCCCTCCACGCCGCCAAGGTCCACGAATGCCCCAAAGTTCAACACCTTCACCACCGTGCCGTTGAGGGTCTGTCCCTCTTCCAGCGTGTCGCGCAGGTAGTCCTTCGCCACCGCGAGCTCGCGTTCCTGCACGGCGCGGTGGCTGACGATGAGGTTCACGCCCCGGTCGTCCGTGCCGTACTCCTGCACGATGAACTGGAATTTCTTGCCGACGTAGGGGGTCTCGGCTCCGGGCGCGGCGGGCTTGCGGACGCGGTCGATCTGCGAGTAGGGACAGAACGCGCGCTGGCCGCACACCGTCACCTCGTAGCCGCCCTTCACCTCCTTCTCGACGGTGCCGTCAAGCGGCAGGCCGCCGTCGAAGGCGCGCTGGATGGTCTGGTCCACGGAGACGACGGCGGCGGACACGGCCACGTCCGCCTTCGCGAAGAGGTAGGCGTCCTTCTGCATGGAGACGAACGACACCTCGACGGTGTCGCCGCGCTTCACGGTCACCTCGCCCTCCTCGTCCGTGACGTCCGCCACGGGCAGGAGGCCGACGGTCTTGGCGTTGACGTCGAGCGTCACGTACTCCTCGCCCACGCGCACCACACGCGCGTTCACCGTGTCGCCTTGGTTGAATCCCTTGCGGAAGCCCTTGAACTGCTGGTCGAGCAGGGCGGCGAAACCCGCCATCGAAGAATTGTTGTCCATTTTGTTTTTCTGTCCTTCTTGTGGAAAGATTCGGCTCAGGCATTGTAGACCGCCGAGGCGAAATGCCAGTTCGCCAGTTTCACGAGCAACGCGGCCGCGCAGTCCGCATGGTGCTTGCCGCAGTGGAACGACACGGTCAACGAGAGGCCTGCAGCACGATCTCGCGGCTCAGATTGTTGACCCACTGGTCATACTTCCGAACCGGAATGTTGCTCTGTACCATGCGAATCGAGAATGCCTTCGCGCCAACCGGGACGACATCCACCACAACGAGGTGTTCACGCTGGGAGAGCGTGCAGCGGATCGAACCGTCGGCCTGCGCCTGTGGCAGCCAACGCCGCCTCGTCGCCGCGAGGTTCACGGCACTCGCGAACGTCCGTCCCTGCGCGTACTCGACAGCGACGTTCTCCACGGGCGTGACAGCTGTTTGCACGGGAGTCGTGGAACATCCCACCATGCCACAGCAGACGGCGGAGATGAGGGTTGCCGAAACGATTTCTGCGATTTTCACTCTTGTGCCTTTCTAATGGGTTGATGACGCCAATGATTATACCAAATGTTTGCCCGTTACGCTCTCAAAACCTTGTTTCTTTTGCCGTGTGAAAACCGGAAAGCTGCGCGGGGGCATCGTCCACCCGCAAGAGTCTAGCGTTCACCATACCATGTCACGGCGTCGCGAGAAAGATCGAGAGTCGCGAGAAATTCGCGGAACGGACCGTTCTTCGCGGTGGGGACACAGTCGATGCCGGCAAGGGCCAGGCCTTCGGCGGCAAGTTCCCGGCGCACGTGGTTGACGGCGAAGTGCTCGAGCGTGCGCCCCATCGCGCGGCAGCTCATCACGAAGTCGGAGATGCGCGCCGTGGCGCAGTCGTAGACCACGTAGCACACAAGCCCCATCTCCCCGAAGGCATCGCCCGCGCGGAACGTCCACACGCGGTGCGCCGGATCGGCGACGAGCGCCGCCATCTCCTCCGCGGTGCGCCGGATCGTCGTGGCGTTGAACTGGTTCGTCTTGCCGGCCATCTGCGCAAGACGCGGCACGTCCTCGGCCGTGGCGCGCGCGGCGCGCACCGTGAGGTGCAACCCTTTCAGATAATCCTGAACGGTCGGCAGCGTACGCGCAAAATCGCGTCGTGCCGCCTCCGCGCGGTACATCTCGGCACGCGCACGGTCTTCCGCCGTGGTGCCGGCGGATGCGAAGAAATACCGTTCGAGACGCCGGAGGAACTGCGCGGGGTTGGCCAGATCCGCCGGGAACGGCGGCACGGCCACCTCCGGCAGGTGCGCCTTCATCTGCGCGCGCTCGTGCGGGTTGTCGTCCACGAACACGACCGAATCCGTGCCGAGGTTGAGCTCGCGGCAGACCGTAAGCAGATTGCCCGGCTTCGGCGACCAGTTCACGCGAACGGCGGAGAAATCATCGAGGGTGATCGGCATGTCGGCACGCGCGAGGGCGGCGGCGAGAGGCGGCCGCGCAGGAGCGCGGCCCTCCCCGACGGGGTCGTTCTTGGAGAGCAACACCAGCAACACGCCGCGCGCCTTCAGTGCGAGAAGCCCCTTCTGGAAATCAACGTAGGGCGTCACGGCATCGGCGCCGTCCTCGGAGACGATCCCGTTCCAGAGCGTGTTGTCCGCATCGACGGCGAGAATCTTTTTGGCCGCGGCCGCGCAGGAGCGCGGCCCTCCCGCCTCGAGCGCGAAGTAGAATTCATCCTCAATGGCCTTCAGCCCCGCAAGTGAAAACGGCATCGCCGCGAGCGTGCGCATGCGCACATCCCAGAATCCGGGTGTCTCGGCGGCGAGCGCGGCGATATCCGGCACCACGACACGCACGGGAGGGACGCGCTCCTGCGCGTCCGCTTGACGGGGAGGGACGCGCTCCTGCGCGTCCACAAAAGTACCGATAATTCGCTCGTCTTCAAGAGAAACGCCGCCCTCCATCACAAGCAGCACGGCATCAGGAGCGAACACATGCAGTCCGCTCGCGGGGTCAAGCACCTCCTGTCGCCAGGCGTCGAAGCCGGGCGGCACGTACACGTCGTGTCCCGCGCGGCGGAAATCCTGCGCCAGGAAATCAAGCGTGACGTTGCCGAGAAGCGCGATTTTCACAACTCGACCACTCCCCTTTCGCAGGTGGGAGAGATTTCCACGGACGCGGCGGCTGCGGAAAGCCCCGCGCCGAACCCGGCGAGAAGCGCGCGCGACGGTCGCGCAGGAGCGCGACCCACCCGGGAGGGACGCGCTCCTGCGCGTCCGTATGATGAGGCGAGGGTGAGCGGCACGGAGCAGGAACCGGGGTTGGCGTACCGTTCGCCGCTCGTGAGGAGGCGGTCCGAAAGACCGAGCGACTTCGCGAGTTGGCGCACCATGTACATGTTGGCCTGATGCGGCGCGAAGAGATCGGGCATGCCCGTCTCGGCGAGAAACGCGCGCAGAAACTCCGTCACGGGACCCGCGACGAAGCGAAACACGCCGAAGCCATCCATGCGGATCTTGCCGTCCGCGCCGCAACGCAGCACGTCCGCGCCTGCGCCGTCAGTCAGGAACGCGAACCGTGCGGGACCGCCCGTCGCCGAGACGAGCGTGGCGGTGGCGGCGTCGCCCATCACGGCGAGCGTGTTGGGATCGGACGCGTCCACGTGCGCGCTCTGCGCGTCGCCGTCCACGAGCAACACCTTCTTGCCGGTGGCTGCGGCAAGCTGTCCAGCCGCAAGAAGTCCATACGGGTAACCGCTGCAGGCGAGGCCGAGGTCGAATGCGGCGACGTCCTGTGGCAGGCCGAGCGCATGCTGAAGACGAATTGCGAGCGCGGGGAACCGGTCGGGATGCGAGAACGTGACGGCGACCACGCCACCCACTTCCGACGGCTTCACGCCCGCCAGCGCGCGCCGTGCCGCAGGGAGGGCAAGGTCGAACACGCCCTGTCCCTCGGCGGCCACGCGGCGCGTGGCGAAACCGGTCGCCTGCACGATGCTCTCGGCCTTCGCGCGTCCGACGAGGTCGGAGAGGATGGCGAGATTGTCGGCCGCGCACGCGGGTACGCAGCCGAAGACAGACTCAATGGTCAGTGCGGACAGTTCGATCATGGCGGCCTCAAGGCGCGACGTTGCGCAGCGTGTAGGAATAGCCGTAGCGTGCGTTTCGGAAGTCCACGTCGCCGTTCGCGCGGCGCACGAGATCCGCAACGAGCGTGTCGCCCGCCTTGATCCGGCGCGTCGTTCCGTCGTCCTCCACGCTCAACGTGGGGGCCACGGCGCGGCGCAGGGTCTCGGTGTCGAGGTTGACGTAGGCGAGGTCGGCGAGCGCGTATTCGGGTTCGAACGCACGCGGCACCTGCGGGGCACGCTCGCAGGTAATCGTGTGCGGCTTCGTGAGCGTAATCGTGAGGAGACGGAGCTGCGGCGCGAGAAAGACGGCCGTCAACTTCTCGCCGTCCCCATTCAGCACGCACTGCGCGGAGAACACCTGGTCCTTCCACGCCCCGTTCGCCGCCTGCACGCGCGTGCCCTTGAAACCGAGCAGGGCCTCCACGAGGGACGTGGTTGCAAGCTGCACACCGTCCGCCACGCGCACGGACTCGGGCTTCTCGCGCACGAGCGTGGTGGAGCAGCCGGCGAGCAGCGCCGCCGCGAGGAGGAATGCAACCTTCATGCGAACGTCACGCGATTACAGTTCGCGGATCTTGATGTTACGGAAAGAGACGGTGGAGTCGCTGTGGTCCTGAAGCTTGATGCGGCCGGTCGGCGCCTCGCCCCAGTGTTCTCCGGGCTTCTGCTCCTTCACGTACTTGGACTGCGCCACGATCGCGCGGAACGCCTCGCTGCCGCGTTCGTACTCAAGCACCTTATGCCCGTTCAGCCAGTGCTCCACGTGGTTCCCCTTCGAGACGATCTTCGCCGTGTTCCACTGTCCGAGCGGCTTGACGTACGGCTCGGCGTTGGCGGGGATCATGTCGTAGAGCGACGCCACGCGGCGGCACTTGCCGTCGCGTCCCTTCGTGGAGTCGGGATGGGCCTCGTGGAGGATCTGGTACTCCTCGCACGTGCCCTTGAACTGGTCCTTGTTGTAGAAGTACTTGATGCCGCTGTTCGCGGCCTCCGTGAGGAGGAAGTCCACGGACAGCTCGAAGTCGCGGAAGTCCTTCGCGGTCACGAGGTCGCCGCCGCCGCCGAGCGCAGCCTGCTCCTTCGGGATGTCCACCCACTTGCCGTCCTTGATGGCCTTGCGCGGCAGCACGGTAAGGACGCCGTTCTCGATCTTCCAGCCCTTCTCGGGCGGGGTCTTGCAGCCGTTTTTCTCGCCGACCCATCCGTCGAGCGTCTTGCCGTCCCAGAGGAGCTGCCAGCCGGCGGCTTTCTCGGCGACCGAAAGCGTGTTGGGGAGCACGAACTCGCACGCGCCGCCCGCGCAGCAATCCGCGCCGACACCCGCGAACGTACCTGCAGCGGCCAATAAGATGATTGTTTTTTTCATGATTTTCCTTTCTTGGAGTGGTTTTAGCCACAAAGAACACAAAATCTTCTTTCGATGAAATCACTTGGCTCCAGGCAATCTTTGTGATCTTTGTGTACTTTGTGGCAAATTGGATAAACAGAATAGTTATCTGTTGAGGAGGTCCTTCGTCTCGCGGATGAGCGCGGTGAAATCGCCGGGCTTCTTGTTGAGCGCGGCCTTCAGGTCATACTTCGCCGCGAGCGCGGCAAGCTCCTCGGTACGCTCGCCGGCACGCTTGAGGATGTTGAACTTCTCGGCCTGCTGGATGCCGTTGAAGAGTTCCAGAAAGCGCATCGAGGGCGAGCCGTCGGGATACACGAGGAACGTGTCGCCGCTGCGCCAGTTGCCGTAGGAAGCATCCTTGCAGGCGTCGCGCGGCCAGCTGTTGTACGCCCAGCGGAGAAGTCCGTCCAGGCCGCACGCGGCCGGGTAGAACCCGCACCAGAACGCCTCGTCGAGCTCGGAGTCCATGAACGTGTTGGGCTTGCCGGGGCCGCAGCAGATGTAGTACGTGGTCACCTTGCCCTCCTTCTGGCGCTGCGGCACCTCGGCGAGGAAGTCGGGGTTGACGTGGCCGAGGGACTGCGAGTAGCTGTCGATCGCGATGCCCTTGAACTCGGACGGCTTGCGGTTGCCGGCCATCGCGATCTTGAGACCGGGTGCCTTCTCCTGCATGAACGCGACGGTGTTGCGCAGATCCTCGGGCGAGCGCTCGTCGAGGGAGATGTAGGTGTCCTTGAACCAGCCGCGGCTCTTCAGGTGCTTGGCGAAATCGGTGAGGAACGAGCCCCAGTAGGCCTTGAAGAAATCGGATCCCGGCTTCGCCTCGGCCTTGTGCATTTTGCCGTCCTCGTCGAGCCAGCTGACCTTGTAGCCCCACGGGCACATCGTGTAGCAGGCGATGTGCGGGCCGAGTCCGCAGTAGCGGCCGAACAGGACGTAGGCGTCGAAAAGCTTGAAGCGCACAGTCTCGATCATCGGACGGTACCCGTCGTAGCACTGGTGGTTCCATGGCAGGTCCACGAGCGTGACGGTGAGCGTCTTCTGCCCGGCTGCGGCAAGCATTTTCCAGAGCGGTTCCATTTTCTCGTAATGCGCCGGGGAGAACGGCTCCACGCCCGCCGCGCGCGCAACGGCCCACGGATGCTGCCAGAGGTCGAGGTAGTACTTCCACTCCTTCGCGGGCGGCAGCACGCGGTCGACCACGCGCACCTTCAGGTCGCCGAACGCGTACGTGCCCGGCTGCGCGTCCGCGTCCACCGTCACGGAGACGACGCGCTTCGCGTCGGCGCCGAAGGCGCCCTGGCCCCACACGACGCGGTCTGGCACGGATCCATAGTCGAACGCGCCCACCTTCGTGACGAACTTCACGTCGCGCGCCACGCCCGTCTTCACGTGGATGCCCTTATGCGCGGGCGCCTTCTTGGAAAAGGCCGAGCCGCCCTTTCCGGACGATCCCCGCACGATTTTCTCGCCTTGCGGCACCCATGCCGAGACGGTCTCGCCGCGCCAGGCGGCCAATTCCAGCGCGGACGCCGCAAGCGCCACGCATCCACATGCCATCGTCATCAGTTTCTTCATGTTCGTTTCCTTTCTTTGATTAAAGTCTCTCCAGGATGCCGCGGATCGAGCGCTCGCGCGCCTCGATCGCCTCGCAGAGGCGGAACTGCACGCGCGCGCGGTTGAGGTTCTGGCCCGGCTGGCGCACCTTGAAGTAGACGTCGCCCGCGAGGTAGTCCTGGAAGAAGCGCAGGCCGAGCTCGAACGGCAGGAGGCGAATCGCGTCGTAGAGGTGGGCGCGGTCGGCGTCGGTGAGGAACGCGCCGGCCTCGGACATGTAGCCCTTGCAGAACGCGGCGAAGAGGTCCTCGTCGAACGTCACCTTTCCGAGGTTCAGTTCCTCCTCGCCGGCGGGGTTGCAGAGCGAGCGGATCGCGTCGCCGAAGTCGATGTGGGCGAGGCCGGGCGAGACGGTGTCGAGGTCGATCATCGCCGTGCCCTTCCCGGTGAAGTCGTCGATCATGATGTTGTTCACCTTCGGGTCGCCGTGGAACATGCGGCGCTTCAGCTCGCCGCTCGCCTCGGCCCGTTCGAGGCAGCTGGCGAGGTCGCGGCGGTCCTCCACGAACTTCGCGAGGCGTCGCGCCTCCATCGAGGCGGAGACGAGCTCCCGCGCGGTGGGGTTGGTGGCGAGCGTCTCGTCGTACTGGCTCAGGTAGCCGCTCGTGATGTGGAAGCCCGGCAGCGGGTCGACGATCGTGGCGGGGTCCATGTCCGAGACGAGGTAGTGGAAGTGGCCGAGCGCCGCGCCGCACTCGAGCACGTGCTCGGGGCTCTGCGCCTTGTCGAAGGCGTGGGCGGAGAGGATGCGCGTGATCACGCGCCACACGTCGCCCGCCTCGTCCGTCACGAAGTCGGCTCCCCCCTTCGTCTTGACGATGCGCGGCATCTGCCACACGCGGTCGTCACGGCCGGCGGCGGCGTCCGCCTCCAGTTTCTCGTGGCAGTGGAGCGTGATGTTGTGCATGTTCCGCATGATGGTCTCGGGCTGCGTGAACACGGCGCGGTTGACCTTCTGCACGACCACCTGGGTCTCGGTGAACGTGTTGCGGAACACGGCGAGGAACGTGTCGTTGATGTTGCCGTTGCCGAACGGCACGATCGTGACAAGACGTCCCTTGACGTTGAACTTGTTGACGAGCAATGCGAGTTCCATGGCTTTTCCTAGCGGAGGGGTTTGAGGTACATGAGGCAGTGGGAGATGGTCCAGGCCCATTCGGCGGGCATGCGCTTGAGCTCGTGGCCCGCGCCCCAGGAATCCGTGTAGAGGATTTCCTTGCGCTTGTCGTTGTACCCGATGATGAGGCGCATGTGCCCGCCGTGCGACTGGGGAATCTCCGGTTCCGGATAGGTGCCGAGCACCACGCCCCAGATGAGCGGGATGCCCTTGTTCACCTGGTCGTGCACGTCCTTCATGAACTTCGTGAACTTCGACTTCTGCGAGCCCTCGGTCTTCATGTACTTGAGCACCTCGGAGTCCATCGCCGCGTCCGCCGCCGCGGGATTGTAGTAGGTCGTCGAGCCGCTGTGCGTGATGTACACGTCGTCCGCGATCTCCTTCTTCTTCATCTTCTTCGCCGCCTTGTTGTAGTTGGCGACCTCCTTGACGATGCTCTCGATGCGCTCGCCCACGGGTTTCTCGAAGTCGCCGTACGTGACGACCGTGCCGAGCTTGTACTTGCGCCCGATGGCCTGGACAGAATTCTTCATGCCCAGCGTGGACGTGCCGCCCTCCGCCGTGGTGCCCGCCGCCTGGCCGATTTCGTGCTCGTCCACCTCCACGCCGTAGTAGCGCAGGACGCGCTCGGAGGCCGCCGCCGCGCAGTAGCCCTTCTGCCCCTGGTCGACCATCGGCACGTTGTCGATGAACACGTCGCCGCGCGGGTCGCGGATCACGTTGTCCACGATCTTCTTCGCGCCCTTCGCGGCGTTCGCGCCGCCCACGGACGCCTTCCGCTTGCCGTCCGACGCCTCCGCCAGGCGCGCGGGGCCGTCCACCGCCACGCGCACGAAACCGGCTTTGAACGTGTCCGTCTTGCGTCCCTCCTGGCTGTAGTTCCACGTGAGCGTCGTCTCGGTGGGGATGTCCGTGCGCGGCCACGTCTGCGATTTCTGCACAACGGGCGCTTTCGTGCGCTCCGTCTTCATCTGCGGATTCTTCGCGCCCTCCGCCGTCAGTTTCCCGCGCACGTCGCGCATCAGCCGCACGAATCCGTCGTAGGTGATGTCCTTGTCTCGGCGCACGAGACGGTAGCGGTGGCTGTCGACGTTCTCGCGCATCTCCGTGCCGGCGGGGGAGAACAGAACGAGCTCCACGCGCGTAATGCCGCTCGAGTCCTCCGCGAACGCGACCTTGCTTTCGAACACGGGGATGCCGTGGTACGTGACGGCGCCGTCAAGGCGCGTGTCGGCGCTGCTCCGGTCGCCGGACGTGAACTTGAAGCCCTGGTCCTGGTGGCGCTTCACGAAGAGGACGGGGTCGGACTTCCAGAAGCCCTCCGTCTCCATCTCCTTGCCGATGTCATACGCGGCGCCCGCCACCGCAAGGCAGGCACACGCGGCGAAAAACACGACGATTGCTGATTTCATTTTCGTGATCTCCTTCTCGAGGTTTGATTTCTCTTTGCCTTAGCCTGAATCTTTCTGTCCGGTCGCTCGACGACGGGCACGAAGTCGACCTGCCGGCGGTCGAAGTCCACTTTCTCCACGCGCACCTTGAGCTTGGCGCCCACGGACCACGTCCGGCCGCCGCCGGCGAGCGTCTCGTGGAACTCGTCGAAGCGCACGAAGTCGTCGGCGAGCTTGGAGATGTGCACCATGCCGCCCACGGCGAGCGCGGGCAGGTCCACGAAAAGGCCGTAGCGCGTGCACTTGGAAACCACGGCGTCGAACACGCTGCCGCGCGCGCGGAGATCCTCCTCGAGATAGCGGTACTTCTTGATCTCGTCGAGCGCGCGCTCCGCGTCGTCCGCCACCTGCTCGCGTTCGCTCGCGTTCTGCGCGGCGCGCTTGAGCCAGCCGAAATCGAGGCGTCCGCCGCCTCCGGAGATCCACGAGGCGAGCTGGCGGTGCAGCACGAGGTCGGGGTAGCGGCGGATGGGCGAGGTGAAGTGCGCGTAGAACTTCTTCGCGAGTCCGAAGTGCCCGATCTGCTCGGCGCTGTAGAGCGCGCGCTTCATGGAGCGCAGCACCATCACGCTGAGGGTGCCCTCCAGTGGCGAGCCCTTGATCTTCTCGAGGAAGCGCGCGAGGTTCTTCTGCTGGGAGAGGTCGCCGCAGGAGATGCCGAGCTTTGCGAGGTTCGCGCGCAGGTCCTCGAGCTTCTCGGGATCCGGCGGCTCGTGGAGGCGCGCGAGGATTTTCACGCCGCGCGTCCACAGCTCCTTCGCCACGGCTTCGTTCGCCGCGACCATGCACTCCTCCACGAGCTGGTGCGACTCGTCGTAGGGGCGCACCTCGATGCCGGTCATCATGCCCTTCTCGTCGATGAGGATCTGCGCCTCCGGCACGTCCATGTCGAGCGCGCCCGCGGCGAAGCGGTTCCGACGCAGCTGCTGCGCGAGCTCGTGGATGGCGAGGATCGTCTTGCGCACGTTGGGCTTCTGCCCCTGCTTCGTGGAAATGACCTCCATCACCTGCTCGTAGGTGAAGCGCGCCTTCGAGCGGATCACGGACTTCGCGAAGCGACGCGCCACGCAGGCGCCCTTCGCGTCGAACGTGAGGAACGCGCTGAACGCGAGGCGGTCCTGTCCCGGAACGAGCGAGCAGACGCCGTTCGAGAGCTGCTCGGGCAGCATGGGCACCACCTTGTCCACGAGGTAGACGCTCGTCGAGCGGCGGTACGCCTCCTTGTCGAGCGCGGAGCCGGGCGTGACGAAGTGCGAGACGTCGGCGATATGCACGCCGAGGACGCGGTTGCCCTGTTTGTCCGTCTCCAGCGAGAGCGCGTCGTCGTAGTCGCGCGCGCTCGCGGGATCGCAGGTGAAGATGAACTTCCGCCGCAGGTCGAGGCGCTTGCCGGGCTCGGCAAGGCGCGCGCTCACGTGCTCGGCAGCGTCAAGCACGCCGCGCGGGAACGACTCCGGCAGGTCGTACTGCTTCATCACGGCGAGCGTGTCGAGCGACGGGTCGTCCTGCGGGCCGATGATGTCCGTAATCTCGCCCTCGGGGGCGAGGTGGCGGTTCTCCCAGCGCACGAGCCGCATCACCACGCGGTCTCCCGCGCGCGCGCCCCGCGCGCCGGGAACGGTGAACTCCTGCCGGTAGGCGGGGTTGAGCGGCTGGACGCGCGTGAAGCGCCCCACGGCGGTGACGGTGCCGACGATCGACCGCGGGGCGCGCGCGTCGATGCGGATCAGCACGCCCTCGTCGCCCGCGCCCTTCAGCTTGACGGTCACGGTGTCGTCCGGCAGCGCCGTGCCGAGGTCGCGTTCCTCGATCCACACGGCCTTGTCGGTCTCCGGATCCACCAGATACCCCGCGCCGTTGCGCGCCACGCGCAGCCGCCCGGTCATCGTGCCGGTCTCGCGCGGCGCCTGGCGCCGTCTCAGTTTCTCTTTTCTCTTGTTCATGTATGCATTCCCTCTGTCCCGGCATTCATCAGAAGAACCACTTGGCGCACGCGAGCAGGCCCTGCTTCCACGGCACGCGGTGCGACACGCCCGTCTTGCCCTTGAAGGAGTCGAGGTTCGCCACGTACCAGTCGTAGTTGCGCACGAGCGCGTCCTTGTTCGAGTACTTCGGCGCGAAACCGAGCAGCTTCTCCGCGCGCTCGATCGACACGAAGCTGTCCGTCGACGCCGTCTCGTACACCCACGGATAGAGCGGCGAGAGGTGCAGCTTCTCGAGGATGCGGAGGATGAACACGATGGGCTTCACCGGCAGGCCGCGGATCTTCTTGCCGTGGCCGGCGCGGTCGAGGACCGCCTGGTAGTCCTCCCGCATCGTGGTGAACTCCTTCGCGCCGATGTTGAACTCGGTGTTGACGGTCTTCGCGTCGAGCGTCATCGCGCTCCAGATCGCGCCGCAGAGGTCCTCCACGTCCATCAGCTGGTAACGGTTCTTCCCGCTGCCGATCATCGGGAAGCCGTGGCCCGTGTAGGCCCAGTCGTAGAACAGGGCGAACACGCCGAGACGCTCCGGGCCGATGAAGCTCTTCGGGCGGATGATCGGCACGCAGAAGCCCTCTTCGCGCGCGGCACGGCAGATTTCCTCCGCCTCGATCTTGGCGTGTCCGTAGGGGCCCACGCCGACCAGCTCGTCGTCCTCGTAGATCGGGTGCTTCTTCGGCACGCCGTACACCGCCGTGGAGGATATCTGCACCATGCGCACGTCGCCCGCGCGGCGGCAGGCGGCGATCACGTTGCGCGCGCCGTCCACTTCCGTGGTGCGGATGTCCTCCGGCGAGTAGAGCGGCAGGGCGGCCGCGGTGTTCACCACCGCGTCGCAGCCGGCGACGCACTTGTTCACCGCCGCCGGGTCGCGCACGTCGCCGAGCGTGAACTCGAGCCACGGCTCCTTCGCCTCGGGGTAGTCGAACGGCGCGATGTCCAGCACGCGGATGCGCTCCACGCCGCGCGCGCGCAGGTGGCGGATGAGGTTGATGCCCAGGAATCCGCTTCCGCCCGTGACCAAGACCGTTTTCAGTTCTCTGTCCATTTCTTTCTCCTATCAAGATTTCCGCGCCATCTACTCCGCGAGCGGAGCCGTGAAGTCCGCCGCCGTACGGCGCGAGATGACGAACACGGCGTCCGCGCCGCCCACGGTCGCGTAGCGTCCGCCTCCGGGCGCGGCGCCGCCGATCAGCACGTTCTGCCGCACGGCGTCGGCCGCGTCCACGTCCACCGCGAGCACGAAAGCCGGCTTGTCGAGCCCGCACCGGCGCAGGTCGTCCGCCGTCGCGGCGAGCGCCTCCACGCCCGTCGCCTCCACGCGCGCGAGCGCCGAGAGCAGCGCCTTCACGGCCGCGTCGTTCACGCGCCGCGTGTCGGACGCGCCCGCGCCGCGCACGAGGTCCCACGCGCCGCGCTCGGCGTTGAAGCGCACCGCCGTCTCCACGCCCGATTCGGCGCGCACCGACAGCCGCCTCACCGTCGCGGGGTCGATCGCGAGCAGCGTCTTCGAGCGAAGGTCCGCGAATGCGGTCCGACCGCCCAGGAGCTCGGCCGACACCGCGATGCCGGGACGGTTCGTGACGGTGGTGGACACGCTCACGAGCACGCGCTCGTCTCCCGCGCGGCCCTCGTCGGACACGTCGTTCTGCCTCAGGCGCAGCAGGCGTTCCATGAACTCGGCGACCTTGGCCTGGTCCGCCGGAGCCACGACCGGCGCCTCGATGCGCCACACGCTGTTCGTGTCCTGCGCGAGCACGTAGACGGCCGGTCCCGCTGTGAACGACACGGACGTGATCGCCTCGCCCTCGGCGAACGGAAACACGCGCGTGTCGCGCAGCGACTCGCTGTCCGCCCGGCAGCGCTCCGCAAGCGCCGCGTCGACCGACACCACGGCCGTGCCGTTGCGCACGAGCGCCCACACGAGGTTCGTGCCCGCCGAACGGCCGAACACGACCTGCTCCGTGTAGTCCGCCGCGCCGCGCACGGTCACCGACAGCCCCGCGTCAAGTCCGTACGGCACGAGATCGCCCGCCCGGATGCCGCCCGCCGGCACGGACGGGCGGGCGCGGGATGGAATCTCGAACGCCTGGACCTGCGCGGCGGCAAGGCAGTCCACGAGCGCGCCCACGGCCGCGTCGTCCGCCGGCGCGGCCGCCGGCGAGAGGATGGTCCAGCCGCCCGCGACACGTGCCAGGCGGACGGTCGGCTTGTCCGGCACGCGGATGTCGAGGCCGGAGATGTCTTCGCGCGGACAGACCAACACGCCCCGTTCGCGGAAGTCGTCAGCTTCGCGGGGAATCCGGTCGAAGACGTCCCGGGGCAGCGTGCAGACGCTGCGGGACCCTTCCACGTGGGCGTAGACTTCGGCGCCGGACGGCGAGAGGTTGCCGAAAACGACGGTCGTGCGGCGTCCGCCCGCGCCGAGGGAGACGGTAAAGGAGGACGGCCCGATTCCGAAATCGGAGAGCGTCTCGGACATCTCCAGGAGCTCGCCCTCGGAACGCATGTCCTCGACGGGCATGAGCGTGAGCGCGTCGACGAGGCGGGCGACCGCCGCCGCGTCCACCGCGACGGCGAAGGGCCGCACGAGGTGCCACCGGCCATCGGGCGCGCGCGCAAGTTCGACCTCGTTCCGGTCCGCGCACTGGATGAAGCAGGCGTCAACAAGTTCTGGCGCAAACGCGCACAACACGCCTTCTCGCGCATTCGGCGCGGGACGACGCGCCCGCACCTCCAGCCACGCGAGCGACCCGCCCAGCAGGACGATGCCGATGATGAAGAAGAGTATGGCCCGCCGGTTGTTCATGCGTGCCTCCTTCTCCGGAACGCGGCGACCAGTCCCAACAGCAGAACGCACGCGGCGGGGACCGCCGCGGCCAGCAGGCCGAAGCGGATCCAGCCCGCGCGGTCCATGCCCGTGGCCACCACGCATCCCGGCATGCGGGACTCCGTGAACGCGTCAAGTCCCGCGAGCCACGCGACGGCGTTGAGGAGGAAGTCGCGGTTCGCGTTCGCGCGGCGCGCCAACGCGCCGTTCAGGGCAAAGGTCGCGTCGCCCACCACCACGATGCGCGTAGGACGGAACACGACGTCCTTCGCCATGCCGCCGCCGCGCTCGAGCGCCGCCGCAAGCACGAGCGGGCCCCGTGGCTCCACGGTGGGGTCGAACGACCAGGGCCGCACCGCCGGCTCCGACTCGCCCCAGCTCTCGGCGTCCGTGCGCGCGAGCGCCGTGAATTCCGTGCGGTCCACGGCCGCCGCCAGCGCCGCGTCCACCGCGTTCGTGTCCGCCGCCGCCGTCGGCTGCAGCACGGAGGCGCCCTCGAAGAGGAGCGTGCAGTCCGCGAGGGGGCGCGTCAACGCGTGGTCGCCGAAATCCGTCACCAGCACGTCCGCGCCGTTGAACGTGCGCGACGGCGAAACGGCCGTGCACGGCAGCTGCTGCACACCCCAGTCCGCCAGCAACGGTCCCACGCCCGCGTTGGGCGAGGGGGCGGCCAACACGAGAAGGCGGCCGCCGCCGCGCAAGAAGCCGTCCACGCGCTGCGCCTCCGTGCGAGAGAACGGTTCGCGCGCGCCGGCGACGACGAGCACGGCGCAGTCCTCCGGCACCGTCGCCCTCTGCGAAAGGTCGATTGCCTTGATGCGGTAGCCGTTCTGGCGGAGTTCACGCGCGATGTCGCTCATGCCGTAGACGACGTCGTAGGAGGACGCCGACGACTCGCCGTGCCCCGTCGTCCAGTACAGCGTCCCGCGCCGACCCGCCACGGACAGTCGCTGCACGGCCGTGGCGCAGGCGCTCTCGGCCTCGAAAAGCCCCTCCGTCGTGACGGCGAGCGTCCCGTTCGTCGCGCCGGCGAAAAGGTCGTCCACCGGCACCAGCACCTTGCGTCGTCCCCGGCTGAAGACGAGCGTCCCCTCCGGCACCCCCGCCTTCACGAGCCGTCCCGCTGCGCCGAGGTCCCAGCGCGGATCCACGCCCGTCACCTCCAGTTGCACGCCCGCCACGCCGCGCGCCGTCGTCTCGAGGCCGCGCAGCAGCCGGCGGACGGTCGTATAGGTGGGCGCGCGCCGCGAAAGGAAACAGGTCACGGACACGATTTCGCCGCTCGTCTCGGCGAGGATCTGCCGCGTGCGGTCGGACGCCGAGTACCCGCCCCGCGTCGGCAGTTCCAGCGAAAAGTTGAAGCGGTCCACGAACAGGAACGCGCAGCCGGCGAACGCAAAGCCGAGCAGGATCGCGCACGCCGTGGACAGCCGCGCGGCCCGCCAGCCGCGACCCGTCCGCCGCAGGAGCTCCAGCGCCTTCGAGGCCGCGAACAGCGCGCACACGGTGAGCGCAAAGTAGAAGAAGATCGTCGAGAACTGGACAAGTCCCGTCGAGAGGTCCACGAGATGGCCCGTGAACGGCTGTTCGGAGAACCGCATGCGGAATGCGCGCACCCACGTGAAGGCCGCCTGGTACGCCGCGCTGGGCAACACGACCGTGAGGACGATCGAGACGATCGCCGCCACGGCGGCGGGCCGGAAGCAAACGCTTGCGAACAGGCCGCACGCGCACCAAAGCGCCGCCTGCATGAGCAATGCCCCGTACGCAGGCAGGAACACGTCCCACGTGAGATGCGCGGCGAGCGCCGGCGCGCACGGCGGCAACAGCATCAGCGGAACCGCCAGGTACAGCGTCAGCGCAAGGGCCGCATGCAGCCACGCGCCGAGGAACTTGCCCAACACGATCTCGCGCGGACGCACGGCGACCGACTGCATCAGCTCGAGCCGTCCGGAGGACCGCTCGTCGGCCACCAGGCGCATGGTCAGAACGGCCGTCAGGATCGGAAGCGCCGGCGCCGCCGAGAGCGCCCACAGAACCGCCACCGGCGTGAGCCCTCCCTCGCCGCCCAACAGCGCCTTCGCGAAGAGCCCGCCCGACACGCCGAGGTACACGGCCACCGCGGCCGCCGTCGACAGCGACCCGGCCAGCGCGCCGAACGTGCGCATCATGACCACGCGCGCCGCCCTCATCCGTCAGCCTCCGTTACGCCCTTCCGCGACGGCACCGCCGTCAGCAGGGTCCGCACGCCGGCCGCCGTCTTCGCGCCCAACAGCCGCCCGTCCTTCAACACGAGGAACTTCGTCGACAGTTCCTGCAGTTCGTCCAACTCGTGCCCGGAGACGACAATGGCCGCGAACGACGAGACGGAACGGAGGATTCGCCCTACGGAAAGACGCGTCCCCGCGTCCAGTCCCGCGAGCAGATCGTCCAGGAACAGGAAACGCGGGCGCAAAAGAATCGCGTCCGCCAGCGCCACGCGTTTGCGGAGCCCCTGCGAAAGCGCGTCCACGCGCGCATCCGCGCGTGCGGAAAGGCCGCACAGATCCATCGCCTCCAACACCCGGTGGCGGATCTTCTTCGGCACCTCCCCCTTCAGGTTCGCGCGGTACTTCAGGTAATCCTTCACCGTCATGCCGGGCTCCACCGCAGCCGACTCGGGCAAGTAACCCAGCAACCGACGATACCGCAACGGCGTGCGGAGCATGTCCACCGCGTCCCCCACCACGGTGCCGGAGGCGGGCACGCACACGCCGGCGAGGATGCGCAGAAGCGTGGTCTTGCCCGCCCCGTTCGCGCCAGCCAGCGCCACCGTCTCGCCCGGCGCGACGGTGAAGGAGACGTCGTCCAGCAGCGGCGCGCGTCCCCACGAAAAAGATATGTGTTTGACCTCTAACATTGAGGGCCATTATTTTATCAAAAAAACGGCCTCACGTGAACCGGATTTTCACCGGAGCAATAGGTAAAGTCTGCCCGCCGTGTAGGTCGTAATCGTGCCGGAGGTCGTGCGCGTGAGCGGCAACCCCGCCACCGCCGTGACCGTGCCGTTGAACGGACAAAGGACGGTGTCAAACGCAATTTTGCCAGGGCGCGTGAAGGTAAACGTGGTACCCGATGACAGATCAAGCATCACCCGGTAGGTCCCCCCGCACACAAGACTTGCATCGGACACGAATGTTGCCCAACCGTCAGCGACAGTGGCGTACGTGAGACCAGTGACCACGGGCACCAGCGCCGCATTTGTCTGGCCGCCAATGAGCGCGACGGGCAACCGGTCCGCAGGTGCCACGGTCGTTCCCGACACGTCAAGGCGCATGCCGTAGGCGCGTCCGACCAACGGCGCGACACGTGCCCCGCTCGGCCCGGAGATCGAACCCGTGACAGAGCAGTCCCTCAGTTCCAGATGCTCGTTCACGTAAGCGATGATGCCGGCCACGCCGTCTACGCCGCTGGCCGTTGACGTCACCGAGCCGACATGGGCGCACCGCGTAATCGTCGTCGTCCATGAGTTCCCGTCCACGTTCTGCGTAAAGGCGGCGATGCCGGCCGCCTTGGTATATGAACCGTAGATGGATGCGGCGTTCGTGCAGTCAAACACCTGTGCGCCGTTCAGACGGATCGCGATGCCCGCCGCGTTGTGCGTGAACGGACGCGCCGCGCTGCCGATCGCGCCCTGCGCGACAAGATTCCGCAGAACCGTCCCCTTCTCGGCCTTCCCCACAAACGGGGCACCGCCGTAGCTTCCGGTGGCGGACGAGGGGAAGCCGACATTCCTAATCTTCAGGTTCCGGATCGTGCCGCCCGTCACCTCATTGAAGAGTCCGGCGTACGTGCGTTGCGTGAACGTGAGATTCGAGATCGTGAAATTGCCGCCGTCATAGACACCGGAGAAGGTGTCGATTCCTTCAAACGCGCCCGCCGACGACATGTCGATGTCGGCAACCTGGCGGAAGCAGCGGTCCGTGCCGATTCCATCTGCCACCATGTCCCGGAGCGCCAGAAGATCGTCCACGTCAGCAATCTCGTACGGATGCGCGGCCGAACCGTTCTGTCCTGCCGTCGCCGTGCGCGGGAAATAGCCGCCCAGGCTTGTGCGCAAGTCATTCGTGAGGACGGTCACGTCGGCGTACACCCGCCGCTCAAAGCCCGTCGCCTTGCCGTTCGCGTCCTTGTGGACGAAAACGTACACCGGCTCCATCGTGGCCGTCCAGAGTCCCGGCTCAATCTCACGCACATTCACCTCCATGTGCCCGTAGTGCTTGCCGCCGTCCACGAGGATGTTGTTCTGGTTGTAGATTTCCGGTGCGTCCTTCTGCGCGCGGAACACCTCGTAGCGGTTCGCCTCCTTCGTGATCTGCTTGCCGCGCAGACCGTCGCCCGCCGTGCCCATGTCAAAGACGTTCAGGACCTTGGCGCGCGTGGTGCCGTCGGGCAGCGTCTCGACGCCGGAGATGCGCGAATGTTCCATGATTTCGTCGTGCCCGCACAGCCAGCCCGAGACGCCGTACTTGAGCATCGTGTCCGTCAGCGCGCGCACGGCGCGCCCCGAAAGCCACTCGCCGCTCTCCGTCACGTTCGTGCGGTTGTGGTAGCCGACCGAATACGGGCAGTGATGGTTCACCACGAAGGTGAACTTCGCCTTGCGTTGCGCGTCCGCCAAGTTGTTCGTGAGCCACGTGTACTGGCGCGAGCCGGGATTGAAGTCGGGCGAGCGTCCGGACGGAAGGCCCCATTGGTTCGCGCCCCTGAACAGGTAGATGTTCGTGTCCTTCTCCGGATCGCTGTCGTCGCCGTTGTTCGTGTCGAGGAAGATGAACGTCACGGGACCGTAGTCCACGCGGTGGAACATCTGGCTTCGGTCGCGCGCGTCCACGTCGGAGAAATCCACGCCGTTCGGCTCCACCTCGAAATAGGAGAGGTACTTCTCCAGCGCCACTTCGCCGCCGGACGCATGCTCGCACTGCGACGGACACCCGGGTGGACGCGGCGTGGAGTCCTGGATGTCGTGGTTCCCGATGGCGGCGAGGATCGGGACGGAACCGGCCGGATCGTTGTACGCGCCCGCGTTGTGCCGCCAGAACTCGTCCCAGTTCTGCTGCTTGCCGCCCTGTGCCGCCAGATCGCCGGCGATCACGTAGAGATCCGGCTGCCGCTCGACCATTCGCACGATGTTCGAGGCGTAGCCCACCGTCTGGTCCACGTAGTACTTCGTCACGCCGTCCGGACGGCTCGTCCGCGAACTCGTCACGCCCGTCACCGTGTTGGAAACGACCACGGTGTCCGACACGTCCCACGTCTCGTACGCGCCCGTCGATCCAGGCTGTGTCTCGCTGTCGTTGTAGTAGATGAAGCGGACGGACGAATCCGCGTCCGGTGCCGTGCGGAACGTGTTCGAGTACACGGCCCCGCCCGCAAGCGTGACCGTGTAGCTGTACGCCGTACCCGGCTCAAGGCCCATGATGCGGTGGCGGTACTTATACTGCGTGCCGTGGGCCGCCGAGTCGGCGCCCGACGCCACGTTGTTTGTGAGCGCCACCGCCCACGCGCCCGTCACGGACCGGGACTGCGTCGTGCCGCCCGCCGCCGGACGCCACGAGATCGTGGCTGCCTCGCCTGACCCGCCCTTCACGAACCAGATCACGCTCATCGCATTCGTCGAAGGATGCTGCACATACGGCGTGACGCTGAACGACGTCGCCCCGGACGCGGAAAGCGCCGCAACAATCACCCAAAGGCATATCGCTCTCATTCTCATTATCGAAAGATCAGCCACATGCCGCTCCAGGGGGTCCAGACGCCGTCGACCATGTCGCCGCCGGCGGAACCGATCTTGAACTGACCGTTCGGCAGCCAGAAGTAGACTTTTTCGTCATTCGCGTGTCCGGTTCCCTGGTAGGCGTAGGTGTAGCTCGTCTCGCCGAGGCCGTTCGTGACGGCGAAGGAGACGTCGAGCGGCGGTGCCGCGCGGTCGATCTTCTTCATCTTCGTGGGCGCGGCGAAAACCGCCTCGCCCACCGTGTTCGACGGCGCTACCTGGATGTCGCCGCCCAGCTTCACGCTGCCGCCCGTGATCGTCACGCTCTTGAGGTTGATGCTCTCGGGGACCGACTGCACGACGTTCTCGAACGATGCGTCCTCCATGCCGCCGATCGCATGCACGCCGTACTGCCCCGTCGTGACGGTCAACGTGCCGCCCGTGATCTTCACCGTCGTGTCAAACGGCTGATAGCCGCCGATCGTCGCGCAGCCCCAGTTCTGCCCGCCACCGCCGATGCCGATACGTGCGCCGCGCACCGTCACGTCGCCGCCGGTCTGCTCGTAGCTCGCCAGGTAACCCGCCGTACCTGGCGTCTGCGAACCGTCGTAGCGCACGCCCGCGCCGCCGATTCCGGCGCCGGCGCAGTAGGCGCTGTTCTTGTTGTAAGTCAGCGCGTCCGCCACGAGGCGTCCGCCCGTGATCTTCACGGGACCGCACCAGCCGCCGTTGCACGTGCGTGACTTCCCGCCGCCGCCCCCGCCGCCAATGCCGGCGGCCGTCTCGCCGTACGCCTCCACGTCGCCGCCCGTCTGCGTGTAGCTCGTCAAGCTGCCGCCGTTCTGGCTGTAACCCGTTCCGCAGCCGATGCCGGCGGCCCAGCCGGTACTGCCCAACACGCCCCCGTTCGCCGTCCGGTGGAAGCCGTACGCGCGCACGGTCCCCCCGTTGACGGTTATCGGCCCGCACGTGACGACGACGTTATCTGACTTGCCGCACCCGATCCCCGCGCCCTGCATGCCGCCGTACGCGTAGATCGTGCCCCCGTTGACCGTGATCGCGCCGCTACTCTCCTTGCCGCCTGCGCCGATGGCCGCCGCATAGCTTTGAGCCATGGCGGTCAAGGTTCCGGGGCCGTCGATTACGAGCGTGGCCAGAGAATTGACGTTGATGGGCGTGATGTTGTCAGTGTCGCAAATGATTCTGTTGTCACCCTCCAGACGAAGGTTGAGCGTGCTGCCCGCAGAGGTTGAGATCACGTTGGCGCTGTTCGTGATCGTCGCGTTGCGCACCGTCAGGTACGTCGTGATGGGCCAGGCGGCGGTTCCCATGCCCAGGATGTAGGGGCTGCTGCCATCCGCCTTCGCATTCCACGTGCCGGTCAGAACCGCGTTCGAGCTGGCGGTCGTGAGGCGCATGACGCCCATCGTCGCCACGTCGTGCACCACCTCGTGCACGGGCGACACGTCGCAATGGAGCAACCTGTCACTTGCATCGTAGAAAGTGAACTCGCCTTCCGGCAGCCAGGCGAACTGCCACCACGCCCATCCAGCCGGCGAACGGGGACTTCCGATGCCGGGAAGCGGATAATCGTATGCAGGAGCCTCTCCGGACGCCGGCACGAAGACCGGCCCCTTGTCGCTCGGATGGAACGACGCGGCGTAGACCGGACGGTTCCCCAGAGCGTCGCCGTTCGTCGCCTGCACCTGCAAGCCGTTCCGCGTCTGCAGATAGCCGCCCGTGATCGTGACGGACGCGAGGTTCGTGACGGGCGACGCCGGCAGCTCGGGGCCGCCGATGGCCCAGTCCGCCCCCTGCGCGTACACGGTGCCGCCCGTGATCGTAACGGTCGTGTTGCCGCCGTGGACGGCCATCGGCGCCGTGTTCGTCACGCCACCCGCGCCGATGCCGATGTGGTCGCCCATGGCCCAGACGGTTCCGCCCTCGATGAGGATCTCGCCGCCCGAGGTCGACATCCCGGACGCCGCCAGCCGCGTCCCCGCGCCGCCGATGGCCGCGCTGAGCACGACCTTGTTGTCATAGTTCGTCGAGGTGGCGTAGAGGAACCCGCCCGTGATGTGTATCCGCCCGAGCACGCGACCGCCCTGGCTCTGAGTGGAGTAGGTGCCGCTTCCACCGCCGCCACCGCCGCCAAGGCCGGCGCTCGTCCGGCCATGTGCCGTCACCTCGCCGCCCGTCTGCGTGTAGCTCTTCAGGTTGCCACCGGTTTTGATCCACGGCACGCCGCCACCGATGCCCGCGCCCCAGCTGGTCGTCGTCGCGATCACCGTGCCGCCGTTCACGATCACGTCGCCGCAGTCGCCCGCGCCGACATTGTCCACCGTGCCGGCGCCGATGCCCGCGCCCTGGTTTCCGCCTTTCGCCTCCAGTCGTCCGGCGTTGATCGTCACCGTGCCGCTGTTGATGGCCGCGTAGGAGCCGAGGCCGGCGGCAGACGTGGAGGAATTGTCGTGGGCTGGTCTCGCAACATTTCCGCCCGGCTTCGCGCCGCCTGTCGCCTTGACCGTGACATTCGAGGCATCCAGCGTGAAGAACGCCCCTTCGGGCACGAAGATGCCGGGGCGCGCGACGCCGCCCTGCGCCTCCAGCCGGCCCTTGCCGTCATCGACGACAAGCGAGGCGCCGCTTGCGCTGAGCGCGAGGCCGGGATAACCCGGCGCACCCGTGAGCTTGGACGTGCCCGTCAGCTGCAGGTGGACGGTCGAGCCCGCGCCGATGGTGAACGGGGTCGTGTCGGCGGGCGCGACGATGGTCACCGTGTCGAGCGCCACCGTGCAGACCACGTTGTCCGGCACCACGATCACGTTCCCCGAGCCCGTCACCCAGTACGCGCCGCCGTCCGCGGCCGTCAGCGCGCCCGTTGTCAGGTCGTGCGTCGTTCCCGTCCAGTCCTCCGGCACCTCGGCAAAAACGCCCAGCGCCGCCATGCATCCGATAATCGCTAGCCTTTTCATAGTCATTGGTCCTTTCGCTTTTGTTGGGAGGACAAAGGACAGAAGACGGAAGACAAAGGCGGGAGGGTCGCGCTCCTGCGCGACCGAATGGGGCACCTCCATACTTTGTCCTTTGTCATCTGTCCTTTGTCCTTGGTCAAACTCACCTGAGAATCAGCTGCGTGGCGCGTTGGGCACCGAACTGCAGCGTTTTGCCGCCGTCTACCAACTTCAAGTGCCATTGCTTGCTGCTCGTCCATTCCGTACCGTCCGTATTCACGAGCGTGAGCAACGGCAATGACGCGAGCGGCGTGGTGAACGTCGCGACGGTCTTCATCGAACCGTACGTCTTGTCGTCGAGCGTGTCCGCCTCCGTCACGCGCACGCCCTTCCCTTCTCGGAACGTAACAGACTGGGCCGTAAGGAGCGGCGCGGCGAGCGATCCCTGCACGGCCGCCGCCGCGATCTCGATGTTGCCGCCCGGATAACCCTCCGCGTGCGTGAAGGCGAGCGTGCCGCCGCCGAGGCGCGTCGCGCCGTTGTAGGTGTTGGTGTTCGACACCGTGAGCGTCCCGGTTCCGTATTTCGCGAGGCCGCCGTCCTGCTCCGCCGCAGAGCGCAGCGGGATCCCGATGCCGATGTTGTGGTTGTTGGAGACAATCAAGCCTCCCGCCTGGACGTAGGCGAACACGTTCGTCTTCCACATCGCCGAAGCCCCGATGAACGAGCCGTTGTTCACGCGCGACACGAGCATGCCGCCGTTGAAGTCAAGGCGGGCGTGGGGCTTCGTCCCTTCGTCGATGTACAGGCTGTTGGCGATGAAGACGCCGCCCGTGACGAGGTGCAGCCGCGCCGAATCCGGATTCCCGATCGACTGCGCGACGCGGAAGCTCCTGCAGATGAGCGTGCCCGCGCGCGCCACGGTGGTCGTGCCGGGCACGCCGAACGCGTTCAGCACTTCGCTGCTGACGTCAAGATCCGCCACGCCGCCGTCCGTCACCGTCAGGTTGCCCTGCAGCGTCACGTATTTGCTGCTCTTGTTGGCCATGAACACGCCGCCCGTGATCGAGAACGTGTGGCCGCTCGCCACCCACAGGCTGCCGCCCTTCTGCTCTTCCGGCACGGACGCGCCTGTCTCCGCGCCGTTGCGGGCCTGCGTCATCTCCATCCTGCCGCTCGCAAGGACCGTGGAGTGGTTGACGCGCAGCTGCCCGAACGAGCTGACCCTCCCCTCGCCGGGATCGAACACGACGGGGCCGCCGGCCCAGTTGTGGACCGTCCGCACCTTGCTGTTCGTCGGTCCGCTCAGGACGCCGCCGATCGTGAACGGCGAACCGGCCGTGACGCCGAACTGGGCGACGGCGTTGGGTGCGATCGACACGGTCCTGTTCGCGTGCGTCCGCACGTTGGCGGCGTTGCCCACGAGGATGTCCGTGCTCTTCACGAAGAAGATGTTGTTGGTGGGCGTGGACGGGACGGCGCCGAGCGGACCGTCCCCGTCCAGGCAGAGGTAGACGTTGTTCGCGCCGTCCAGCCACGTGCCGCCCTTGTGGTCGTTCGTACCAGTAAAATAGACCACAGGATGTCCGTTCACGTGCACGCCCCCGTCGCTCTCGCCGTTGCTGTGGAGAAATCCGCCAACCGACTGCAGGTTGGACGGCACCTCGAGATGGATGCCGCCCGGACCGACCTTGACGAGCGTCTTCGTCTTGTACGAGGAGAAATTGAAGTTGCGGGAGATGAGCGTGCCGCCGTCGAAGAGCATCGTCGAGGAAAAGCTGCCGCTGTTGCTTGCGAGTCCCTGCTCCACTTCCATCACGCCGCCCGTCGTCACGAGCGTCGTGACCTTGTCCGCAATGCTGAATCCGGCGTTGAGCCACGTGTAGGCCTTCATCCGCCCGCCCTTGCCGACGATGACCTGCCCGCTTCGGCTGTCCGTGTAGGAGCTGTTCCAGAACGGGACTTGGCCTTCCGCGCTCACCGTGCCGTTTTCGATGCGGAGGATTCCGGTCGCCTTGACCGTGCGAGGATTGCCGTAGAGCCGCAACGTGGCGCCGTCCGTGACGAGCAGCTCGGCGTTCTCGGCGTGCATGATGAGCGGCGACATGGTGCCGTTCTGGCCTTCCGCGCCGTCCGGATAGGTCACGTCGAACGTGCCGCCGCGCAGTTCCAGCTTGCCGGCCGCAACGCCGATGCGCCCCAACGAGCCGCCGCCCGTCAGCGCGAGCGTGCCGCCGCCCATTTTGTTGAAGCGCTCCGTCAGCACGCCGCTTGTCTGCGCAACCGCACCCGTGACCGTGACCGTATGCCCGGCCGCCACGGTGAACGGGCCGTTCAACATGAGCGTGCCCGCGCCGCCGAACGTGTAGTCCGCGCCGTCCACGGTCACGGACGCCGCCGTCACGTCGCCGTTCACGTCCACGGACGTCTGCGACGACGCGCCGAAAATGGCCGCGTTCGCCGTCGCGGTCTCGTCCCACGCACCCTGGTCCCAGTTCGCGTCCGTGAGCCAGTTGCCGCTCACGGGGCTCGCCAGCCACGTGTAGTCCGCCGCACCGACGGCAAAAACCATCGCCATGCATCCGATGATCGTTAGACTCTTCACAATCCGACCTTTCGTTCCTTCACCTGATCGTGAGCACCATGCCGCTGATGTCGCGCAGGACGAGCGACTTGCCGTCCCCTGACGCCTCGACCTTCCACTTGTGGTTGACACCGATCAATTCAGGCAGCCCCGTGATGGCATCCGCGTCGGCGGCGACAACGAGCGGCGTGCCGGCGGGCTTGCGGCTGAAGAGATCAATGTCCTCGATGGCGAGCGTCGTACCGGCGGCGAACGTCAGCTTCGCCCCGGCGGCAACCGTGAGCGGCTGGGCAGTGGCTTGCGCGTGCGAGGCCGTCCAGCTGTTGCTCACCACAAGCTCGCCGTTCGCGATCGCGGGGCAGCCCGAGAGGTCGTTGAAGACGAACGGCACGTACGGCGCCACGTCGCCGAAGTCGATGGACGTGCCCGGACCGAAGGTCGCCGGGCCGTCGAACGCCGGACGGTAGGCGGCTGGATCCACTTCCTCCTTTGTCATCGCCGGACGCAGGAACGAGCCGTCGCCGGGATCGACGAGCTTGGCGTAGTACACGGGGTTCGTGACACACCGTCCCTGCCAGTCGATGCCAATGCCGAAATTCGCCTGCCACCCCTTGCCCGTATTGGGCTGCGGTCCTCGGGTCGTGTCATGCCAATTGTGCATCTCGAGAAACAGTGGATGCCAGCCGGCGGTGAGCGTCCGCTGCCGCCCCATGCGGAAGCGCGACCAGTCGTTCGCGGCAAGGTTCTCGTTGTCGATCAGGTCGGCCTGGTCGTTGAACTTGATCACGTCCGTGTCGCCGATGCGCAGGTGCGTGGTGCGCGCGATGCTGGAGATGCAGTTGAGCGTCACCGTCTCGCCCTCCTCGCCCGGCACGCGGATATAGCCAGTGTAGTAGTAGCATGTGTTGAATGTCGGGACCGCGGGCCACGCGCGATAGGCGAACGAAACGCCGGCTTGGTCGATGCCCATGTACGGAATCGTCGGCGGCACGGTGATCGCGTTGATGTTTCCGGTAACGTCCTTCTGATACCAGTGGAGACCGCTTGGCGTGTCCGGCACGCGCGTGCGAATGCGGATGCCGCCATTCTGGACGGACAACGGGCCCGTCACTTGCAGGGGGGTCCAGAGATCAAGCATGCCCGAGCCTGTCTTCGCAAGGGATTTCGCCGACACGCTCGCCAACTTGCCGGAAACGACCCCTGTTCCATGGAACGCAAGATCGGGGAGCGTCATTGTGTACGGCGGTGACTTCATCAGGTGCAGGCTCGCGTTCGTGAGCGCCACCGCACCGCCCTGGACGGGAATGGAGTTCGTGTTCCACGCGGCCACGCCGCCGCTGGTCTGGCCGATACCGTCCGTAAACGTGTTAGCCGCATTGTAGAACTGCAGCCAGCCGCCGCTCCCGCCCCTGAACCCTCCCGCTCCGGAAATCTTGCCGACAAACGTCACCTGATTGCCGGATGCGAGGGCATTTACCGTCCCGCCCTGCACGGTGATCGGACCTTCCCAGACGTTTTTCTCATATTTGCCCGGGGCGTAAGTGCCGTTGTTTGACGTGAGTCTCGCGCCGTCCTCCAGCACGAGCGTCGCCTGTTGCTTCTGGGTCGAGTTCCATTGGCTGAGAGCCGCGCCGGACTTCACCGTGACCGTCTGCGCGGCCGTGAACCCGCTGACGCCTGCCTGGAACTCAAAACTGCCGCGTTCCACCACGATGTTTCCGGGATGGGCAACAGACACGCCCACAAGGAAAAGGCACTGGCCATCTTCCATTGCGGCGGTCAACTGGTAACCGGCCATGTCGAAACCGTCATAGCGGTAGTCCAGGCGGCTGGTGCCGGAGATGCGCGTCGCCCCGGTGAGCGTGGTCTTGCCGCCAAAGCGACAACACGCCTTGGATGTCTGCCGGATCGCACCCAGTCGATTGTAGCCTTCGCCGCAGATGTAGAACCTCTCGCCCCCCGCAAATGCCAGCCCTCCGCTCGACGGAACCTCTCGCGTGCCGTTGAACGTGCCGCCGTCCAGCACGCGCGTCACGCCGTTCGTCGTGCCGACGGCTCCGGCGGTATCCGCCCGGTAGATGCCGTTGGTGACGTAGATGTCGCCGGTGTAGTCCTTCAGCACGTCGTTGACCGTAAGAGTGCCCTCGCCCGCCTTCACGAGCGGGAGCGTGCCGATGGCCGCCACGTCGTCGGCCGTGAGGGCGTACGTCTCGCCCGCCGGCACGTCGATCACGTACTTGCCGTCGTCTTCGCCCATCGTCGGCGCGCCGAACGCGCACACACTCGCCGCCATGCATCCGATGCCGATTATCTTTTTCATTGCCGTTATGTTCCTTCCTTCTCGTGAGCCGTCCAGATGGCGGCTCTCCATACGGTCGCAATAAATGGCGACCCTCCCGCATGGGGAGCCGCCGTCCCGGCGGCGACCGACTACCGGACAATCACCTGCGTGCCGCGAAGCGCGCCGAACTGCAGCGTCTTGCCGCCGTCGGCCAGCAGCAGGCACCACTGCTTGCTATCCGTCCATTCCGTGCCGTCCGTGTTCACGAGCGTGAGCGACGGCACGGCCGCGAGCGGCGTCGTGAACGTCGCCACGGTCTTCATCCGGCCGTAGGTCTTGTCGTCGAGCGTGTCCGCCTCCGTCACGCGCACGCCCTTCCCTTCGCGGAACGTGACCGCCTGCGCCGTGAGGAGCGGCGCGGCAAGCGTCTTGCCCTGCACGGCCGCGGCCGCGATCTCGATATCGCCGCCCGGGTAGCCCTCCGCGTGCGTGAACGCCAGCGTGCCGCCCTCCAGGCGCGTGACGCCGTTGTACGTGTTGGTGTTCACCATCGTGAGCGTGCCCGCGCCGCGCTTCGTGAGGCCGCCGTCCTGCTCCGCGCCGCTGTAGATGGAGTTCTTGACGGAAATGTTGAAGTTGGTCGTGTCGAAGATCGCGCCGCCCGCGCACGCGCGGACAATGATGTTCGTCCGCCACTTGAGGTGGTCCGTGCCGAGGAAGTTTACGTTGTTCGCCCGCGGCACCACGACGCCGCCGTCGAGGTTAAGGAGTCCGCACTGGTTGGGGTTCGTGTCGATGTAGAAGTTGTTGAGCCGCACCACACCGCCCGTCTGTATGTTCACAGAGTTGACCGGCAGTCCGTCCTTGAAGTTCCGCCACTGGCTGATGCGCAACGCCGCGCACCTGAGTTCGCCGCCGTGCGCCACGGTCGTGCGCCCGTTTCCGTTAGCAACGTTGGCGCCGTTGATGCCGCTCAGGAGTTCGCGCGTGGCCGTGAGGTCCAGAACGCCGTTCGTGACGATCACCTGCCCGTAGTTGCCAACCGTGATGTAGCAGTTTTGCGTCACCTTCAGCACGCCGCCCGCGACGACTAGGCAGCCCCGCGTGTCCGAGAAGCTCGAGCCGTTGCCGCTAACCAGCAGCGGA
This sequence comes from uncultured Lentisphaerota bacterium, assembly GCA_900320225.1. Classification (GTDB taxonomy): domain Bacteria; phylum Verrucomicrobiota; class Kiritimatiellia; order RFP12; family UBA1067; genus RUG572. The sequence continues at coordinate 1,292 of ONRL01000005.1, read as the reverse complement.
CATGCCGTGCCGACGCCGGCCGCGCAGTTGCTCGTGACGAGCGTCGTGCCGCTGTCGATGCGCAGGACGCCGTTCACCAGCAGCTTGCCGATCCGGTTCGTGACGCCCTCGTTCGGCGCGAGCGCGGTGGTGCCGGGCCAGCTGGAGACGACCTTCAGAAGCGCCTTTTCGCCGAGGACCTGGCCGCGGATGCGGCCGACCCTACCTTCAAATGTCCCGAACTGCGCATCGACGCCGTCCGCCAGGCGGAACGTGCGGTTCGGGTGGACGTCGCACGTCGCGCCAATGTGGAAGAACGCGGAACTGGACTGCATGAACACGTTGTCCGTCGGTTCGGCGGGGATCGCGCCCAGCGAGCGGTCGGTGTCGATCGCGCAGTAGACGCCCCCCGTCACGGTCGTGCCGCCGTTGTAGGTGTTGGTGGCGTACAGGTAGGCGCAGTGCTTGCCCGTAAGCGTGATGCCGCCGTCGTGCTCCGCGCCGCTCTCGAACGCCTTGTAGAAGTACGAGTCGCAGTCGCCCTGCGTGTCGATGGTGAGGCCGCCCTCCTTGACGTACAGGTGCACGTTCTGCCAGCATTTGTTGGTGTGCCTGTCGCCGGTGCTGAAGCGGTTGAGCTTGGCCCCGTTCGCCTTGTCGGTCGGCGTGTTGGTGGTGATGAGCGTGCCGCCGTCGAGGTTCATGGTGGCGTACAACTTGCTGCCGTTCGACTCGTCCATGCAGAAGTTACGGAACACGAACCGTCCGCCCGGACCGAGGTAGACCTCGTCCGGGTTGTCGGGGTAGCTGTTGCTGGCGGCCTTGGAGATGCGGAACGCCTTCACGACGAACGTTCCCTCGTCCTTGAGGGTGAGCCTCGAGCGTCTCGGCGCGAAGGAGCCGATGTTGTCCTTGAACGCATTGAGGTAATCGCTCTTCAGGGACCACACGTCGAAGACGCCGTTCGTGACGTACATGTCGACGCCGGAGTTGGCGGCGTACATCGAGTTCGCCGTCGTCATGACCGTCGCGCCGCCCTCGACGACCATCGTGCCCTTGGCGAGCGAAAGCCCCTGCACGGATTCGCCGGCGCCCGTGGACACGTTGGTGATGGCGTGCATGCCGCCGTCGAACTTCACGGTGCCGCCGTGGATGGCGAAGTAGCCGAGCGTCGAGTCGCCCTTGACGACGAGCGTGCCGTCGCCGTCCTTGACGAGACGGTTGGCGAGCGGCCCCGTCTGCGCGAGCGGGCCGTTCACCGTGACCGTGCGGCCGGCCGCCACGTTGAACGAGCCGTTCACCTCGAGCGTGCC
>ONRL01000061.1 GCA_900320225.1 uncultured Lentisphaerota bacterium | reverse complement strand
GCCCATCTGCGTGACGGCCTTCTTCTCGGCGGCGAGGTTCTCGATCTTGCGGCAGTCTGCGATGTCGTGGCAGAGGGGTTTCTGCCCGTAGACGTTCAGGCCGCGCGCAAGGGCGTCGAGGACGTATCCCGCGTGCGAATGGTCGGGCGTCGAGACGTTGACCGAGTCGATGCGGTCGCCCTCCTTCTCCATCATCTCGTGCGCGTTGCGGTAGGTACGCGCATCCGGGCAGATTTTCTTGGCCTTGGCGAGGTAGTTGGCGTCCACGTCGCAGAGCGCGGTGATGTGGATGTCCGGATGGCTGCGGAGTCCGTTGAAGTCGCCGAACGCCATGTTGCCCGTGCCGACGCAGGCGTGGGAGAGGACCGAGTTGGGACTGCGGCGCGAGACGACGGCGGGGAATCCGGAGAACGGAACGAGTCCGGCGGCGGCGGTGGCCGAGGCGAGGAAGGAGCGGCGAGATGTTTTCATTGGGGATTCCTTATTTCTTCTTGTTAAGCTGTTTGTTAAGTTTTTCAAGCGTGGCGCGGAGCGGGTAGTCGCCTGGGCCGATCACTTTGTTGCGAATCAGTACCTCGAAGCCCTTGAGCGTGCCGGCGATGTAGGTGCGGTTCGCGGCGACGTCCTTCGGGGAGAGCGACCTCAACCAGGCGTCGTAGCCGGCGCAGAGCGATTTCGCGGCATCCAGGTAGGCGGGTTTCTTCGAGTAGGAGAGAACTTCGAGGATGCCGTTGACGTTCTTCGCGTCGGGGACCTTCACGTCGATCTTGGCGAAGAGCTTGGCGGCCGTCTGCTCGCGGAGGGCGCGCACGTCCTCTTCCTTCGCGGACATCTCGGAGTGCGTCGTGTTGTCCCAGCGCGAGGGGATCTCGCGGATCCAGATGTTGCGGAAGGGCACGGGGTCGCCGTGGTCTTGGAGTCGCCACGGGAGTTTCGTGGCGTGTTGGACGAGCGGACGTTTCACGCGGTGCGTACCCATGCCCTCGAGTTCCCAGGCGTCCTGCACGAGCACGCCGTTGTGGAACACGGTGACGGTGCCGGGATGGAGGACCTTGCCGTCCTTCCAGATGGGCTGGTGGAAGATGATGTCGTAGGTCTGCCACACGCCGGCGGGGCGGCTTGCGTTGACGAGGGGCGGGTTCTGCGCGTAGACGGAGGCCGCGATGCCGTCGGGGTAGTTTCGCTCGACCTTCGCGTCGGGGTCGGGATCGTAGGAGTTGAGAATCTGGATTTCGTACATGCCCATCGGGATCACGCCCGAGTTGCCGCCGAGCTGTCCGTGCTTCTTCGCGTCCTCGAGGGGGCTGAGCCATTCGACGTGGAACTGGGCGTCGCCGAACGCGCGCTTCGTGCAGGCGATGCCGGAGCGCGGCGTGCAGACGAACAAGCCGTCCTTCACGCGCCACTTCGTGGGCTGGCCCTTCGCGTCGCACCAGTTCTCGTCCACGCTCTTCTGCGTGCCGTCGAAGAGGACGATCGCGTCGGAGGGCGGCTTGCCTTCGGGCGTCTCCACCTGTTTGGGGTAGGGCCGGTTGAAGTCGTGGATGGCCCAGGCGTGCTTGGCGTCGGGCGTGTCGCCGTAGAGTCCGAAGATGCCGCGTTCGCCGGCGGCGCAGGAGAGGGCGGCGCATGAAAGCGCCGCACAGGCGAGCAGGTTCTTTTTCATAGTACTTGATTTGTCATTTGGCGATGGAGCCGAGGTTGAAGATCGGGAGGAACATGGCCGTCACGATCGTGCCGATGATGCCGCCGAGGAAGACCATGAGGAACGGTTCCATGAGCGACGTGAGGGTGGCGAGCATCATCTCGACCTCTTCGTCGTAGGAATCGGCCACCGATTCGAGCATGTCCTCCACCTTGCCGGCTTTCTCGCCGGCGGCGAGCATGCGGATCATGAGGATGGGCATGAACGGCTTGCCCTGAAGCGAGGGACTCAGCTGGTTGCCCTGCTCGACTTCTTTGCGCGCGGCGAGAACGGAATTCTCGAGCACGAAGTTGTCCAGGGACCCGGCCACGACCTCCAGCGACTTGAGGATCGGCACGCCGGAGGCGACCATCTGCGCGAGCAGGCGGCAGAAGCGTCCGATCGCCGCCTTTTGATTCAGGAGGCCGAACACCGGAAGCTTGAGCTTGAAGCGGTCAAACGCCAGGTGTCCTGCTTTCGTGGCCTTCCAGCGCTTGAAGATGAAAACTCCGGCAATGATCACGCCGCCGATGACATGCCACCAGGCCTTCACGAAGTTCGAGATGTCCACGAGCTTCTGCGTGAGCCAGGGCAGTTGCTTGCCGAAGCCGCTGAACATCTCCGCGAACACCGGCACGACGAACTGGATCAGGCCGGCGGAGAGGAGGAGGGCGATGCTGACGATCACGGTCGGGTAGGTCATCGCACTCTTGACCTTCTTCCTCAGGCGCGAAGACGACTGGAGGATGCTGGCGAGACGTTTCATGATGCCGGCGAACTCGCCGGACTGCTCGCCCGCGACGACCATGTTCACGTACATGTCGTCGAACAGCTGCGGGAAGTCCGCGAGGCCGATGGACATCGGCGAACCGCCCTCGATGACTTCGCTCAAATGCTGGAGGACCTTCTTGAACTCGGGGTCCGAACTCTGCTCGCCGAGCGTCTGGATCGAGGCGAGGATCGTCATGCCGGCGCCGAGCATCGACGCGAGCTGCCGCGTGAACGGGATGACTTCTTTGTTGCGCAGGCGCTTGGCGCCTTTGACCTTGATCGGTTTGCCCATCATTCACCTCCCGTCACTTCAAAAGCGGCCTCCAGCGAAGTGACGCCCGCGCGCACCTTGCGCATGCCGGCTTCCTTCAAGGTGACCATGCCCTCCTCGAGCGCGAGGGCCTTCAGCTTTTCCGCGTCGCCGCCCCGCTCGATGATGCCGCGGATGCGCGGCGAAATCGGCAATACCTCCATGAACGCGCCGCGCCCCTTATAACCCGATCCGCGGCACTTGGGGCAGCCGCCGGGGCCATAAACCGTCAGGCCCTCGAAGGGTGCGGGGTCAACCTTGTTGGCCTGCAGCAACTCGGCATTGACCTCCACGGGCTTTTTGCAGAACGGACAGAGCTTGCGGAAGAGACGTTGCGCCTGCGCGAGAATCAGAGAACTCGCGAGCATGAACGGGGCGATCTGCATGTCGAAGAGACGCGCCACCACGCCCACGGCGTCGTTCGTGTGGAGCGTGGAGAGCACGAGGTGGCCCGTCAAAGCGGCCTTGACGGCGATGTCCGCCGTCTCGCCGTCGCGGATTTCGCCCACGAGCACGATGTCCGGGTCCTGACGCAGCACGCTGCGGAGCACACCGGCGAACGTCAGGCCCACCGCCGCGTTCACGTGCACCTGGTTGATGCCCGCGAGTTCGTATTCGACGGGGTCCTCCGCCGTAATGATGTTCACGTTGGGCGTGTTGAGGTCCTGAAGGCAGGAGTAGAGCGTCGTGGTCTTGCCGGAACCCGTTGGCCCTGTCACGAGGATGATGCCGTGGGGCTGTTCGATGGCGTATTTCATCGCCTTGTAGGCGTATTCGTCAAGACCAAGCGAGGCGAGGCCGGGCGCGAGGTTCGACTTGTCGAGGATACGCATCACCACTTTCTCGCCGTGCACCGTGGGGAGGATCGAGACGCGCACGTCCACCTCCTTGCCGATGGCCTTGATCTTGAAGCGGCCGTCCTGCGGTTTCCGGCGTTCGGCGATGTCGAGCGCGCTCATGATCTTGATGCGGCTCACGACAGCGTTGTGGAGGGCCTTCGGCGGGGCGGGACGCTCCACGAGTTCGCCGTCGATGCGGTAGCGGAGGCGCGAGGCGTGCTCCAGCGCCTCGAAGTGGATGTCCGACGCTTTCGTCTTCAGGGCTTCGATCATCATGGAATTCACCATGCGGATGACGGGGGCGTCCTCGTCCGACGTGAGCGAGGCGTCGAGCACGTCGGTCTTCATCTCGGAGAGGACCTCCAGCTCCGACTCGTCGCCCTTCATGATGGATTCCATCGCAAGCGCGGGATTGGTGGCGTCCCGCGCCGCTTTCAAGCGCGCAAGGGCGTCCGAAATCTGCTTCTCCGGCGCCACACACGGCCAAATGTGCCCGCCTGCCGCAAGCGTGACCTCTTCCTGCGCGGGGAGGTTGAAGGGATCGGCCAGGGCAATCGTGAAACGGCCGCCGAGCTTGGCGACGGGGATAGCCTTGACCTTGATCCAGAAATCTTCCGTTTTACCGCAGAGCAGGTCCTGATTGACCGTGAAACCGTCAGGAAGCGCCAAGGGCGCCATGTTGAAATAGGCCGCCGCCGCCAAGGTGAACGCGGCCGGATCAACGAGATCTTTCTGCACCAAATACCGTTCCAGCGGCGTCTTCGCTTCTGCCGCCTGCCGTGCGACTTCCTTGAGCTGTTCCGCCTCCAGCACCTTGCAGGCCAACAACGCCTCGGAGAAGTTCCCGAAGTGCGTGTTGGATTGAGCCTTCTTAATCGGTTTCAAAATCATATTCAATATTTTAGCATAATCCGTGCCGCCTGTCGGCACGAATTTTGCTATAATACTGTTGGAGAAAAGGACAAATGGCTGAACAAGCGAACTCTAAATTACTCGAAGGCATCGCTTATTTTGAGAAAATGCTGAAGGTGATGCCGGGAGACCGGACCACGCTGGAGTTCCTTTCCGTTGCCTACGAGCAGTTGGGCGACTTGGAGAAGCAGCGTGTGGCGTTGATTCAGTTGGCGGAATCGCTGTTGCGCGAAAAGGACTACGAGGCGGCGGATGCAATTGGCGAACGCTTGGCGGTCTTTGCCGAGGCCGATGCCCAAGACATGGTGCGCCGGATCAAGGCCGCGCGGAATCCCGTCCAGTTGAAGGCCGTGGTTCGCCCGGGGACAAGCGTGCGGCCGATGCGCGCCGCGACGCGTTCGGCGCCCGCGCCCTACCAGGCGGCGGGCGAGCGCGGCGGGGTCTCTCTCGCGCAAGTGGTGATGGCGGCCGTGAAGGCGGAGGCGGCGCTCATTCGCGACCTGTATGCCAAGAACGTGGTGGATGCCACGGCGGCGGAGGTGGTGCAGCGGCATTTGGGCGGATTGCCGGAGCCGACGCGCCCTTTTCTCGTTTCCGCCTTGGCGATTCTTGAAAAAGAGAGCGGGGGACTCGGCGAGAAGGCGGCGGTGTACATGGCGGACGCCGCGTCCGCGCCGCCCATCCCCCTGCAGGGGTTCATGCCGCCCGCCTCGCTCGTGAAACAACTTCCGGAGGAAATCGTGCGTGTGCGCGGCGCCGTGCCGTTTGGGCGTCTGGGCGACACGTTGCTGGTGGCGGTGCTGAATCCGCTGGACGCGGAATTCCACGCCGAAGTCGAGCGGCTGGCGGGATGCCCGTGCCGGTTCTTCCTCGCCGAACCGCACACCACCGAGGATTTTCTGGACAAGTTCTTTGCGGAGAACATGTAGGAGCAAGCAAGTTTGCCATGGCGGAATGGACCGGACAGAGCCCGAAAAAAGGGAAGAGAGGACGTGATCGTTCTCTCTCGCGCGGCGTCACGCTCATCGAGGTGATGCTCGCGGCGGCCATTTTCGCGTTGATGGTTATGGCGCTTTTCGAGGGGATCGCCGTCTCGGCCCGTATCGCCCGCGAGAACGCCGAATACCTGCAGGCGGACGCCTACGCCTTCGATCTCGCCTGGAAGCGGTACAACGAGAGCTATGGCGCGCTTCGGAATTTTGTGCCTGCGTCATCTCCTGAGCGGGTTGTCGACGAGGAGATCGTCGAGGATGCCGCCCCTCTGCTCTATCGCCCCGGCTCTTCGGCTGTATCGCATACCACGCTCACGCGCGTGACCGATCCAAGTGACGGGGCGACGGAGATGGGAATCTTGATTTCGGTGGATGTGGAGTGGGGGCCTTCGGGCGATCGCCGCCAGCTCTCGTCCACGCATCGGGCGGTCGTCTTCAAAGGTGGATCGGAGGACGGATGATGGCGCGCGGCAGGTCAAGATGCGGCTTCACGCTCGTGGAGCTGATGTTGGCGATGACGGTTTTCGTCATCATTGCTGCCGCATTGGCGAGCTCCTTCCTAGGCGGGATTCGTCTGCTGAAGGCGACGTTCGCGACGGCGGAGATGTCGCTTCAGGCGCGTGAATTGCGCGATCGGCTTCTGTTCCACGTCACGCCGCCGCACGACGGCATGGTCTGGACCGGGCTCTTGGCCGGCACAAACCGCGTGTCCGCCACGAATCCTCAGAACCGGGAAGACGTGCTGAACATCCACGCCAATCCCCCTGTGATCCAGATGGACGGTACGGCGATGAAGATCAACGGGCAGACGGTCGAGACGGTCAACCAGACGATGGAGGTGACCTTTCAGGACTACGGCAAGGAGGAGCGCAGGTTCTTCAACAGGGACCGGGTTGACGAAAGGTGGCTCAATCCGGGCGGCATGAACCTCATGGCGGAGGCCTCCGACACGGCGCCGGTGCTGTCCTGGGCGAAAAACAAGGACAACGCAGAGGACCGTACGCGGTTTTACATCCGCCTGGCGGGTCGGATGGATGTGGCGGGACTTCCGATTCGGCATGACGAGCGCATCGTCGTGCCCGTGTTCGGCTGCCAGCAGGAGACGCGCCCGGACGGAAAGGGAGGGCTGGACAAATGACGGACCGACGTTCTTCCTCCGGCTTCGTGCTCGTTTTTTCGCTCGTTCTGGCTTTTTGCGCGGGGATGATTCTCGCGGGAACGCTCGGCTACGTTTCCTACGCCGCGCGGCAGAGCGCCGTTGCCGCGGCGCGTTCCAGTTGCAGGCTTGCGGCGATGAGCGCCATCGAGAAGGTCAAGGAGGACGTCTATTTGGCCTTTAAGAAACGAATGGGGAACAAATCCGTCCTCGGAACCCATGTCTACGACTGGTTTACCACGGGATGGTCTGCCACGGGGGTCGGTTCGGACGGTTTCCGCGTGGATTTTGACACGGCGCTCGTGCCGTTGCGCACCAACGACAAATTTCCGGCGCTCACGGACTTGCGCGTGCGCCTTCGGTCGGCGCCGGTGAACGACGGCAACCGCGCGCAGGTCACCTTCTTCGCCACGGCGTCGCGCGTGACGGGGAGCGGAACGCCCGTGTCCGTGACCATCGCCGAACGGGTGGCGTTCGGCGTTGACCGCTCGAAAGTGTTCGACTACGCCTATTTCGTGAACAACTACGGGTGGTTCGAGGGGTCCACGATCACCGCGAACGGGGGCGTGCGCGCGAACGGCGACATGTCCCTCTCGCAAAGTCCGAAAGTGAACGGTGACGTTTACGCCGCCGTGAACACAGATTTGGGTGTGCCCGGCGACATCAAGAACGGTACGGGTACGATGGACAACAAGAGCACCTACCGCAGCACGCAGTACGGTACGACCGACCGGGCTCGTCCGCTCCAGAAGTCGCCGGACGACGGCGGCTACAACGCTCCCGCCACCGTGACCTCCGACGTCCTTACCACGCGACTCCACGGCAATCTCTCGGAAGGCATCAACATGCCGTGGATTTCGGGGCTCAACGAATACATTGAATATGGGCAGGAGGCCGAAATGCAATCGACGCTCTCGCAGGGGGGCATTTACTACATCGACAACCGGTTGTCAAACAAGAACGGGGCCAATTATGGCTACTATCAAGGCGCGGGTCCCTCTGGCGATGCCTCTCTGCCGGACAACTACGCGCTGGTACTGGAGGGTACGCAATCGAATCCGATTCGCATCAACGGGCCCGTCGTGGTGTCGAACGACGTAGTCATCAAGGGTTACGTGACGGGACAGGGGACGATCTATTCGAGCCGCAACATCCACATCGTGGGGAACATCCAATACGTCAATGCGCCGAACTGGTCGAATAAAGATGCCGCTTCGGGGAACGGGAATTCCACGAAGGACCTGCTCTGCCTCGCCGCAAAGGGCAACATCGTGATGGGCGACTGTACCTCGTCAAGTTGGCTTGACAACACGCTCAAGAAAGTGCTGACACAGGCGCCTTACGTGCAGCCTTACGCCTGCGCACAGGCGGATGACGGGTCGTGGATTGACGGCGACATCGGCTACCCGAAAGCCGGTGACGCTCATTACCCGAAGTTTGCGGGAAACTACACTGCCGCCGACGGCGGGAACAAGGTGGCGCAGGAGCCAGTTTACAGGCAGGAATGGAACGGTCGGCGCTGGCAGAATGTACTTGACCACTATGAATACAAGTCCGCCACAGGCCGTCGGTACTACGATAGCGTCGTGGCGCCCAAAGAGATTGCCGATCGCGCAAAGACCGCCATTACGCAGATCGACGCCGTCCTCTACAACAACCACGGCATATTCGGCAAACTGGGACAGTGCACGATCAACGGTTCGCTCGTGTGCCGCAACGAGGGCATGATCTTCAGCGGCAAGCTCTACTTGAACTGGGACTATCGGCTCTATTCGGGATCGCCCGAGAACGTCATGAACCAACTCGTGGGCATGCCGTTGGGAACAGGCAGACCCATTGTCCAATTCTGGCAGGAGGTGCCGGACGTCTGGAGCGCGGATTAAACGATGATTGAGGCAAACGACAACATTGACTTGGTGACGATACGCCGGCAGCAGGAACTGCAACGCGCGCAGGAATCTTACCAGCGCGCCGTCGCGGAGGGGCGGCTGGCCGTGCGTCCGCGCGTCCAACAGCAATCGCAGCTCGTCGTCGCGCCGCCCCCGGCCGTGCCGGGCGCCACCCGCCAGGAGGAATCGGTCGCGGCGACCGCGACCGTTCCTGCGGAGGCGCCGCCGGTCAATCCCGAGGCGGCGTGGCGGTACACGCGACTGGCCATCACCGCCGGTCTGGTTCTTCTGTTGTTCGTCGTCTGGACCTGGCAGAAACGGGCGGGGAGGTAGACGATGTTTCTTGAGACGCTCAGGAAGAAAAAAGGCGTGTTACATAAGGTCCGCCACTCGATTCGCACGCGCTATTCCCTGGCAACGGCTTTTTTCCTGCTGTTGATTCTGGGTTTGTTCTATGTCGGCGGGCGCATCGTGCTGGTCCATCTCGTGAAGGACGCCGAGACGCAGGTGCGGGAGATCGGCACGGACATCAACCGTCTGGCGATACGCAACGCCGAGAAGGTCAAGCGGCACCTGGATACGCTGGTGCCCGAGCAGACGACGCTTCCCATCAACACGTATCTCGGCCTTTTCGGCGACACCCATGTGGCCCTGGCTTTGAGGCTGGACGCCTCCGGCCGCTTTGTTGAGGGATTTGTGGCCGGAGGTCATGCGGGATCCGCGATTCGCGCGACGGACGTGGCCGAGTACACGAAGCATTTCCCGCTCTGGGTACAGTCGTGCGTCGAGAAAGACGGCCGGGTGTCCGCTCCGTTGTCCGCCAGTATTCTCCGTCTGCGCGGTAAATCGTATTACGTGGCCTTGGTCAGGGGGGCGGACGGACGCTTCCTCGCGTTGGGCTCGCCGTTCGACACGTCGCGGTTCACGGCCCAGATGAACGAGGTGTTCGCGGGAATGGAGCTGCACGTCTCCTCTAATCGTCCGGAGGCGAGCATTCCCGAGGCGCGCGTGAAGCCGAAGCAACAGCCCCCCTCGCAGTCGTTTGGCCTGTCGGCGATGGTCTCGGAGGCGTTTGAGTTCTATTCGGGCGGCTTCTGGAAACTGGGCGAGAACCCCTTCGAGGCCGTCTACACGATCCGCGACATCGCGGGCCAGCCCGTGTCGCGCCTGTCCGTTTCGTTGCCGCAGACGTTTTCCAACGCGGCGGCGTCTGCCATTGGACGGCTCACGCTCTTCGTGAGCGTTGTCGGCCTCATCCTTGTCTTGCCGATATTCTGGCTCCAGAGCCGGTTGCTGCTCAATCCATTGACGAAAATGACGGAATGCGTCCGCCATGCCCGCGAGCATTGCGGAGAGGCTGACTGCCCGCGCCTTGACTGGCGCGGGGACGACGAATTCGCAGAGTTGGCGTTTTCGGTGAATGCGCTGATCGAGACGATTTCAAACCGAACGATGGCCATCGCCCAGGTGGAGAACCGTCAGAAGGCGCTGATCAACGGCCTTCCGGACGGACTCTTCATCTTCGACCGCCAGCACCGGCTCGTCTCGGTCATCAAGCAACCGGACCTCGTCGATTCCGTGCCGGGCCTGACGGAGGGGAAGCCCATTGACGTGACCGTGTTCGGACGTCCGGGCGTCGACGCGATCGGGCAGGCCATCGACATCGTGTTCTCCGCCGGCGGCGTGCAGAGTTTCCTGCTCGACACGGGACGGGGACGCCATGCGCGATACTTCGACGTGCGCTTGGTCCGCATGGACGATCTGTTCGCGCTTTCCATTGTGCGCGACGTGACGGAATACACGCAGGAGCACGCTCGCCGCCTTGCCGCCGAAACGCGCCTGTCGCACACGCGCAAGCAGGAGTCGCTCACGCTGCTCGCGGGTTCGATTGCGCATGACATGAACAACGTGCTCGCCGCCATCAACAACACGGTCGAGATCACCTGGCTGGAAGAGGAGGATCCGCTGATCGTCGATGCTATCAACACGATCCGCGACGCCGTCAGCCACGGCACGGCCATGACGCGCGAACTCATGACGTTTGCCGGCGAGACGAAGGTCGAGTTCAAGCCCGTCGCCCCCGTTGCGATCGTGCGCGACGCCCAGCATCTCATCGAAGGCATCATCGGCGAAAACGTGACGGTCAACTACGACGTTGCGGAGGGTTTGCCTGCCGTGGATGTTGATACGGACCAGATTTGGAAGGTGTTCCTGAACCTTGTCAAGAACGCCAACGAGGCGATGGAAGGTAGCGGTGAAATAACCATCTCGGTGCAGGCGTTTACGATGACGGAGGACCTCGTCGAGGATTTCGTCGCCTCAAAGCCCATCCAGCCGGGCAACGGCGTCGTGTTCCAGTTTGCCGACACGGGCCCCGGCATCAAGCCGGAATTCCTGAAGCGCATGTTCGATCCGTATGTCTCCACCAAGGCGTCTGGGCGCGGATTTGGCCTGGCGACGGTCGCCTCGATCGTCGACGCCCACCACGGCGGCATTTACGTGACGTCGACGTTGGGGGTCGGTACGACATTTGAGATCTTTCTGCCTGCGTCGAAGACGGCCTTGGCCACGGAATCGCAGAAAATCAAGATGACGCAGTCCGCTCGCATGCGCCGTCCGTCACTTTTGACCAAAGGCGGCACGCGGGAGATTCTCGTGGTGGATGACGACACGACATTGCTGAAAACGACATCGATTCTGTTGAAGGTCCTGAAGTACAGTGTCTTCACCGCCACAGGACACCGTGATGCGCTTGACATCTTCCGTAGTCATGCGCCCAACCTCAAGTGCGTGCTGATGGATGCCAATCTGGGCGAAACGGATGCCGTGCGGTTGCTGGGGAGTTTCCGTGCAATAGCCCCGGCCATCCCAGTCGTCATTTCATCTGGATACGCCCCCGAGAAGGTCCACGCCCAGTTCGCCTCACAACCTTTCAATGCCTTTCTCGCCAAACCCTACACATTGGCCGAACTCCAGGAAACCCTGGATTCACTGGCATGACCCCATGGGGAAAGGCGTTGCGAATTCGCAGTGGTGCAAAAAAGGCTTTGCAAAAATGAGAAAATCAATGGTCCGCTTTACCGTGCAAGGCCTTGTTTTATCCTAAAACCACCCGGTCTCGGCGTTTTGGCACGATAAATGCTTTTGTTTTTTCATGCGCAATCGGCAAGGTGTCGGTTGGCACAAAAAAACAAAAAGGAGCACAACCATGAAGAAGATGAAGAAGGGTTTTACCCTCGTAGAAATCATGATCGTGGTCGCCATCATCGCCATCTTGGCCGCTGTCGCGATCCCGAACTTTCTGAAGTACCGCGCCGATGCGCGTTCTCAGGCATGTGTCAGCAACATGAAGCAGCTGCAGACGGCTGCGGAGAGCTGGCGCACGACCGGAAACCATGCGACGGATGTGCCGAACATTGCAGATTTGGTTAGCACGGCTTCCGATGCGTATATCCGTAAAGAAGCGACCGATTTCGTTTGTCCTGAGGTGGAAGGTGGCGCCTATGTGATTGGTACGGCCGATGGCGGTGCGATTACGGTGACCTGCCCGAATGCTGGTACGCATACGGACCACGTCCTCAAGCAGTAATCCGAACCTTGAGTTCGTGTCAGGAAGGGAACGGTTCAGCCGTTCCCTTTTTCATTGGTAGAACCAATACCCTGCGCTGATATGGTCCCCGAGAAGGGCGAGGCGGCAAGGCGATTGCCGAATCGCCGATCCCGGCAAGGTGAACGTGACGTCTGAAAAACCGTTTGTGGCATAGGCGATGGAGACTGGGTCGATGGCTTTGTCATTGACGAGGACGTTGAGTTTAAGAGGATTGGCGAATGCGTAGTTGGAAGAAATCCGTTCGCCTTGGTTCTGCGAGTCTTTCCGCGTGGGATAAGTGCGCATGACCACGATGGCGTCTTTCCCGGGTTCGAGGGGAAGGGTCATGGCATCTCCGCCCACGAGGAGCCGGGCCGCGTCAACGGCCGGTTTGCCGGCGAGGTCGTCAATGACGAGAAATGGATCCTGGGGGGGGCGCTCATAACGATCGATGACTTCATAGTTGACTTTTTTTTCGTTCTCGCTGTACCCCACGTCGACATGCTGGACGAGATGCTTGTCTCGCGGCACCTTCGCATGGGGAACGCTTGAGTGGTCAAACGCCGCCCAGTTAGCCTTGCGGACTTCGTATCCATCGGGGCCCGTCAGCACATTCTCGCCGTAACATGTCGTGCGATGCCGGGCCGGGATGTCGAGGGACGGGTCAGGCTGCAGGAACCAGTAGTCAAAACGGAATTTTCGACTGTATTTGAGAGATTCGTAGACATCAGCCCTCGTTTTCGTGAAGAACTCTGGGGAGTAGATTCCGGAGAGATGGCGATAAGGGCGTCGGTTGAGTTCATAGGCGATTCCGCAATTGCCGAACGAGGCGATGGACGCGTCGGACGGAAGGGCGGCGTTGATCTCGTGGGCAAAAAGTCGGAGTCGGTCAGAGGCGGAAGCTCCGTGGTGGAATTGGCAGGCGGAAACGAATGCCGTTCCAATGAAAAAAATGAAAAAGACGGCACTGGGAATGAATGCGCGCGGAATGTTGTGACGGGACCGTCGGGCGAATGCGGTCAGCCCTTCGGCAAGGAAAATGATGTAGAGCGGGAAATTCCACGCGAGATAACGGTCGAAGTTCGTCCCCTGCCACCCGCTTTGGGCAACAGTCAGCATCCCTCCGGTTACCGCAATGAGCATGACGCAGAGCCCTTGAACTTTAGATTGTCGCCAGGGATAGGCAAGAACGCCGATCCAGATGAAGACAGCAGCCAAAAGTACTGGGAATATGAATTGTCGCGGAGAAGATGTGGACAACCCGAACAGGTAGGCGTTGAGGATTTGCAGGATGTCATTCGCGGTTCGAATGACCGCCGCCGAAAGGGGAAGGGTCTTAAAATAGCCTTTATTCGCGACGCTTGAGAATTGGGCGTGCCCGGTAAGTGCGTAATTGAGCGCGAATACGCCGACAATACTGAGAATTGAGAGGCCGAGGATGGCCCAATCACCATGGGTCTTGAAAGGGGACTTTCTTTTATGGTCAAGCCATGAACGGAAAAACAGGATCAGCCCGAATGCCATTGTGCACACCATTCCTTCGGGGCGAACCCAAGGGGCGAGAATAAGGGTGGGACCATAGAGCGCGGGCTTGTTGGCGGCGAGGCCCCAGGCAAGAAGCGCACTTGCCGCCATCCAGCATCCGATGTCGCTTTGTGCCATCGCACAAAAGGCTGGTTGTCCGGAAAGGGCGAGTAGGACCGTGGCGGTGAGGCGGGCCCACGGGTGTTCAAGCCAGTACCAGAGGGCTTGTCCCCATCCAAAGAGAAACACGAGATAGAAAAGCGCGTTCAGCCAGAAACCCGCCATGAAGAGGGCGTCGCCCGTGGCGCCGAAGGCGTAGGGGATGGCGAGAATGAACGGATAGAGTACGGAAGTCGTACCCGTGCTGACGGCCGTCCCGGTCGAAAAGGAGAACGGGTGGCCTTCAACGATTCGCCGCGCGGCCTGGCAGTAGAGAAGCGTGTCGGGTTGTGGCACGGCCATGTTGCCGTCTGCCGAGGCGAGCATTCCGGCAAGATAATATCCGGCAACTTGAAGGAGCCCGATGCAGAGCATGAGCGCGGTGAGGGTTCTTCTTGAGGTCAATTTGTCAAGCATCACGGCATTTCTCCAAAACGGGTTTAGTATAACACAATGGCGGAGAGAGTGAAAGTGCCAATCGGCTTTGTCCCCCACGGTGCCGGCGATTTATGATATAATAAGGGCCGTGATTTACTCGTTGAGAAAATTAATCGCGTTCGTGTTCCTCGGCGGGATGTTCTGGTTCATCTATCAGGACTTGGACAATCTCGACAAACCGTGGTTCATGCACGCCCTTGGTCTGATCACGATCGTCTTCGCCTTTTTCTGGCTGCTTATTCCAATGATCGTGGTGCGGTTGCGCATTCGCCGTAGGTGCAAACAGAACAAGGAGCGGTACCAGAAGTGGCTCGCAGAGGGAGGTGTCGCGATGATTCGTCCTCGTCCGGCAAGGAAGGTCCGGCTGGAGCCTATTGACCCCGATGAGCAGGTCTTCTTCCATGAGAAGGGCACACTTTATGTGGCGTCAGATGTAAAAATTGGCAGTTCGCGCTTGTCGAGTGCGCCGCCTGTCGGCAATATGGCCTCGCGGCCCGTGGGGCGGCCAAGCGACGTGGCGTTTCCCGGCCACCAGCATGACGGGCATGTCTGCCAGCGCACGCACTGTTCCTTCACGAACCGCCGCATCGTGTTTGCGGGGAAGGATCTCAACATCAGCCTCCCCTTCGCCGATCTCAAGAAGACCACCGTTACGCCTGGAGGTATGGTTTTTGAGGTGTCGAACGCCCTGCGTTATGCGTTTACGTTTCAGAATCCGCTTGTCGCGGCAGATGTCCTTGCGTACGCCAGAACCTGATAAAATACTTGCTCGTAGTTTTCTTTATTAACATTTCAGAAGAATGTGCTATACTACGCTTCGCCATGGAAGACAAGGTTTTTGAGTTAGATGGCGTCAGTCGCACGTTCGGGGCCCTAAAGGCCGTCGACAACCTCACGCTCTCGCTGGGGAAGGGCGAGGTGACGGGCTTTCTCGGCACGAACGGGGCGGGTAAGACGACGACCATCAAGATGCTGATCGGCTTGCTCCGGCCGTCATCCGGCACGGTGCGTCTGCTGGGCGGCGACCCGACCGTGGCCGCCACGCGCGCGCGCATCGGCTATATGCCAGAGATGGCCTATTACTATCCCTATCTCAACGTGCGCGAACTTCTTTCCTTCTACGGAGGCGTGTGCGGCATGGACAAGCAGACCGTCAAGGCGCGCACGGACGAACTGCTGGAGGAGGT
>ONRL01000001.1 GCA_900320225.1 uncultured Lentisphaerota bacterium | reverse complement strand
CGGGCAGGACGGCGACGAGGTGTCTTTCGTCAAGGCGGACGGCTGCAAGGGCCTTTTCTTCACGGCGCCCAGCTATCTTGACATCCTCGGCGGCACGGTGGTCTGGAATGGAGATGGCGGCGAGAGCTATCCCTACAAGAAGCCGGTCAAGCGCGGCGCCGGCGTGTTCCGATTCGCGAGCGCCGCCGGATTCTGGGAGTCGGATGGCACCGTGCAGCTGGGAACGCTTGCGTTTACGAACAACGTCTCGACGCACAACTATGTCTGGCGCGTGGACGACGGTGCCACGCTCAAGGTGGAGGCCGGGACGAGCGGCTCGCGGTTCGGCAGCCTTTACACAAGCTCCAGCGCCCACTCCGCCGCCCGGCTTGAAGTCGATCCCGGCGCCACCTGCGAGATCGTGGGCGGCTGGAATACGGTGAAGGCGGAAAGGCAGAAGTTCTACGGAACCCTCGCGGGCGAGGGCACGTTCTCGATTAACTGCGGCGCCGTGCAGGAATTCCTCAAGAGCGACCATGTCGGCGCGATGCCGTTCACGGGCCTGCTCTCGCCCTGGATCGGCGATATCGTATTCGGCACCGCGGCCGCGCCGCTCGGCGTGGACGCGGCGGCCTCGGCCTCGATCCCCGGCGGCGGCTGGTTGCGGTTCCACGCAGACCAGGAGCTCTCCTCGATCTCCGGCGAGGGCGTGGACGGCGGCATCGCGCTCGACGCGGGCCAGACGCTCACGGTGGGCGGCTCGGCCGCGACGAACGTCTTCGCGGGGCGCATCAAGGGCGGGTCGCTCGTGAAGGCGGGCTCCTCCACGCTCGCGCTCACCGGCGCGGGCGGGTGGACCGGCGCCACGGCCGTTTCCGCCGGCACGCTCGCCTTGGGCGGCGGGCAGTACCGCTCGGGGCTCGTGGCGTGCTGGAACTTCGACAATCCCGACGACTGGGGCGCGGACTCCTCCAACGTCGGCCAGCTGCCGGTCGCCCTGCGCACGAACCCGGCCCCCACTTTCAGGCCCTACCTTGTTGAGGACGGCGTGTCGGGTAAAGCCATGCACTTCGGCGACGGCAGTAGCCTGTCCAAGGGCGGAATGTTTTTCCGCGCGAACAACACCCCGGTTGCGGCCGGCGTGTTCCCCAGCGGGAACGACGCGTTCACGTTCAGCTTCTGGATGCGTCCCACGAAGGGCAAGTGCGGCAACGGCTCGAACTTCATCCACATCGCTCCAAAGAGCGCCACGAGTCCCGTCACGAACGAATGCGGGAACACGGTGTACGGCCCGAGCTGGAATAGCGGCAACTTCTACTTTGGCTCGTGCAAGTACGACGAGGACAATCCCTCAACGTCCCTGGGCGCGTTCAAGAACCTCTGCTTCTACGTCCAGCATGGCTGGACGCGCGCCGGCGTGTGGAACGACGGCGGGACGTCGAAGTCCACCGACAACAGCGTGGCCTACGCGAAATTCTCCGACGGCAACTATCTCTTCGACGGCAAGTGGCACCACGTCGTGGGGACTTACTCCAATCGCGTGATACGCCTCTTCGTGGACGGCGTGAAGATGGACGAGCGCGTGCGGACGGCCAACATCAACATCACGACCGAGCCGTACATCACCCTCGGCAACTACTCCACCGATACCCCACACACCTATAGCGGCGATCTGGACGAGATCCAGTGGCTGCGCGGCGCGTGGAGCGAGGCCGACGTGCTGGCCGAGTACGAGGCGCGCCGGCCGAGGATGGAGAAGGTGTCCCTGCCCGCACCGGTCGCGCACTGGACGTTCGACGAGAAGCGCGAGACGGGCGGCACGTACTACTTCGATGACGTAACCGGCCACGGATACACGCTCAAGGCCGCGTTCCTGGCCACCTCCACGATGACGCCGGATGTGGAGCTTCAAATGGAGAACGTCACGTATCCTGATAACCGTGGCGGCAAGGCATTCTGGATCAAGCCCGGCAAGGAATCTCATGGGTGGGACGCGGCAATGGGCGGCCATCTGGAGCTGGCAGACGGAGTGGACATGTCGGACCGGTTCCCCGTCGGTTCGGCGTTCACCGTGTCGCTGCGCCGCTGGGCCAACTCGCGAACGGACTTCTTCTGCTTCGGAGATCCGGACACCCCGTCCAAGAACATCCGCCTCTGCGACGACGGAACGCCGCCGAGGATGGGCGCAAGGGTCGGGTCTGACACCAGGCGCTACTTCGCAACCAGCTATCTGTACGGTATCGCCGCCACTGCGGGATGGGTCCATCAGACGGTCACCTACGATCCGTCCACCAAGGTGCTGTGCCTCTACATCGACGGCAAGCGCGTGGGCCGCAACACGGGGGTGACCGTGTCGATCGATCCAAAGCAGGTGTCCGTAAGCGGCAACGGGCGCACGAGCAATGCGGAGTACGCGCATACCACCCGCTTCGACGACCTGCGCATCTACGATTGCGCGCTGGACGACGAGCAGGTGGCGGCGCTCGCGAAGGTGGTGCGCTTCTACGACGGCGTCCACTCCGACAACGAACTGCTGGCGGCCCAGCCGAACGTTCCCGGCGATTCCGACGTCACCGTGGCGGCCGGCGCGACGCTGGCGATCCGCCCCGGCGCGGTCGGGACGATGAAGAGCGTGTCGGGCGCGGGCACGGTGTGCGTGGAGGGAAGCGCCTGGGCGTGCGCGCGTGCGCTCGACTGGAGCGGCTTCACCGGCACGGTCAAGGGATGCGGACTCGTGGCGGCGGTCCCGGGCGCGACGCTCGACCTCACGCATGCGGCGTCCGTGACGGCGGACGTGGGCTTTGCGGACGACGTGATCGAGCTTGCGCCCGGCCAGACGGCGGCGCTCGCGAAGACGCCCGGCGCGGTGCGTCTGCCCGCGAAGGGCACGTTGCGCCTCGCCGGCGCCACACGCGCGGGCGCATGGCCGGGCAAGCGGTTCCTCATCGCGGAGTGCGCGGCGTACAAGGGTCCGGCGGATACCACGGGCTGGGCGTTCGAGCCGGCGGGCGATCCGGGCAGCGGCGAGCTGCGCGGCGAGTTCAAGTTCGCGTCCGGCCGCCTGTATCTCCAGATGAAAGGCGGCGGCACGCTGCTGCTGTTCCGCTAGCCCTCGGATTTCCATTGGCGCGCGGAAGGGCGGTTGTGGTATACTAGCCGCATGAAACAACTAGCCTTTTTGATCTGCGCGGCGGGCGCGTGCCTCGCGTCCGACGTCACGTTCGAGTTCGCGGCGGACGGCGAGGCGCCGGCCACAGCCGCGCTGCAGGCGGCGGTGGACAAGGCCTCCGCCTCCGGCGGCGGCACGGTGCGCGTGCCCGCCGGGAAGTACGTCGTCGCCGGAATCTGCCTCAAGGACAACGTCACACTCCAGCTCGACGAGGGGGCGGCGCTGCTCGGCGCCACGAACCACCTCGACTACGCGGGGCGTCCGCTCGCCGTCGTGAGCGCCACCGGCGCCGCGAACGTGGCGCTCGTCGGGAAGGGGACGGTCGACGGACGCGGCTGGGCCGCGCCCGTCCGCGACAACGCGCCGCACCGCTGGAAGGACTGCCTCTTCTTCCGTTGCCGCAACGTGCGCGTGGAGGGCGTGCGGCTGACCTCCCCCGCGGCCTGGACCTGCTACTTCAAGGAGTGCGACGGCGTGGTCGCGCGCGGCGTGACGATCCACGGGCACGCCAACTTCAACAACGACGGCTTCGACATCGACTCGAAGAACGTGCTCATCGAGGACTGCACGGTCGACTCGGACGACGACGCGATCTGCCTGAAGAGCGACAACCCCGATTTCGTCTGCGAGAACGTTGAGGTGCGCAACTGCCGCCTCTCCTCGAACTGCAACTTCATCAAGTTCGGCACCGCGAGCCGCGGCGGGTTCCGGAACTGCCACATCCACCACTGCACGCTCCTCGCGTCCGAGACCTCGCGTCTGCGCAAGTGGCGCGGCCTGCCGGGCGTGACGGACGTCTGCACGGGTCTTGCGGGCATCGCGCTCGAAATGGTCGACGGCGGCGTGATGGAGAAGGTGCACGTGCACGACATCACGATGCTGCACGGCGTGCAGACGCCGGTCCTCGTGCGACTTGCGCGCCGCCGCACGCACAAGTCGGGCGCGACGAGCTTCCTCCGCGACGTGCTCATCGAGAACGTCACATCGAAGTCGTCGGCGAGCATCATCGCGAGCTCCATCACCGGCGTGCCGGGGTTGCGTCCGCAGGGCGTCACGCTCCGCAACCTGGACCTCACCGTGAAGGGCGGCGGACGCGCGGCGCACGCCGCGGCGCAGGTGCCGGAGGTAGAGAAGTGCTACCCCGAGAACCGCATGTTCAAGATGCCGCTTCCCGCGTACGGGTTCTACGTGCGCCACGCGGACGGCGTGCGCTTCGAGAACGTCAAGCTGCGCTGGGCGGGCGGCGACGAGGAGCGCGAGGCCGTGGTGCAGGACGACTGCACGGGCGTGACGTTCACGAAATGCGATTTCCAGCCGCCCGTCAAGGCGAAGAGGTGAGCGGACGATGGAAGTCACGACAGGGCAGATCGTCTCCGTCACGGAGGCCAACCAGAACTTCTCGGCCGTCGCGCGGAAGGTGGACGCGCGCGGGCGGGTGCTCATTTTCCGCAACAACCGTCCGGCCTACGTGATGTACGGCGTGGAGTCGTGTCCGCTCGACCTCACGGACGACGAGCGCGTGGACGTGGCGGTGCGCCGCGTGCTGAAGCGCTACCGCGCCGCGCTGGAGGAACTGGCGTCATGACGCGTCTCACGAAAGACAAGGTGCTCGCGCTGCAGAAGGCCGTCGCGAAGCGCACGGGCAAGGATTCGCCGGCGCCCGACGCCGCGGCGCTCGAGGCCGCGCTCGCGGCGCCGTTCGCGCGCGGCGCGGACGGCGCGGACGTGTTCCCCTCGCGCGAGGAGAAGGCCGCGAAGCTCGGCTACGAGCTCGCCGCGAAGCGCGTGTTCGGCGCGGACGGCGCGCGCATGGCGATGGCGGTGACGCTCGTCTTCCTCGAGGCGAACGGACTCGCCGTGGACGCGCCGCACGACGAGGTGGTGATCACCGCGCGCGCGCTCGTGAACCGCCGCCTGCGCTACGACGACTTGCTCGTCTGGATCTGCCGCCACGCGACGTAGCGTTATGAAAGCGCATAGATCAAAACCCGATACGAACGATGTGGCAAGGCCGCCTCGGCCTTGCTGCAAGGGCGAGGGCGCCCTTGCTACATCGTGAGATGAGAAAGGATATTCCACGATGAAGAAAGCTTGTTGGTTTTTTGCAATTGCATGTGTTGTGTTGGTTGCGGACGCGCAGGAGCTTGTCCCTCCCGTTGCGGAAAAAAGCGACTGGGCGCGTTATGTGTTGCCGGAGATGGGCACGGTCAACACGCACGCGCTCTCCACGGGCAACCTCTATCCCGCCATCGCGCGTCCCTGGGGCGCGGGGCTGTGGACGCCGCAGACCGTGTCCGACGGCCGTGCGCGCTGGTTCTACGACTACACGCACACGCGCATCTACGGCTTGCGCCACACGCACCAGCCGAGTCCGTGGATTGGCGACTGGGGCGCGTGGTCGATCCTGCCGCTCGTGGGACGTCCCGGCACGAACGCCGCCGCGCGCGCGAGCTGGTTCTCGCACAAAGCCGAGACGATGACGCCCGCGCTCTACCGCGTGTACCTCGCCGAGTTCGACGTCACGGCCGCGCTCGCGCCCACCGCGCACGGCGCCGCGTTCCGCTTTGATTACCCGGCGTCGGACGCGCCCGGCTTCGTGGTGGACACCTTCGGCATTGGCGACGCCGCGCTTTCCTCGGACGGTCTGCGCGTGACGGGCTGGACGCGCGGCTACACGCAGCCGAAGAAAACGGGCACGAACCTCGTGCAGCGATTTGTGCTCGAACTTGATCGCGCGGCCACTGCGGCGGAGCGCCTCCCCGACGGCGCGCTCTGGGTGCGCTTCGCGCCGATGTCCGCGCGTGCGCCGGTGGAGTTGCGTGTGGGCACGTCGCTCATTTCGGATGACTTTGCCGTGCGTAGTCTTGCGGAGGCTGATGGCGGGCTTGACGCCGTGGTCGCGTCGGCGCGCGCCGAATGGAACCGTCTGCTCGGGCGCGTGCGCGTGCAGTCGGATTCCGTCGACAGGCTCCGCGTGTTCTACACGTGCCTCTACCGCGCGTTGCTCTTCCCGCGTTCGCTCGGCGAGACGGACGCGGGCGGCGCGATGGTGCACTTCAGTCCGGAGGCGGGCGACGTGCGCCCGGGACCCTACTTCGGCGGCACGGGATTCTGGGACACGTTCCGCGCGCTGTATCCGCTCCTCAACTTCCTCTATCCCGAGATGAGCGCGCAGATGATGGCGGGTCTTGAGAACTGCTGGAAGGAGAGCGGCTGGCTGCCCGAGTGGTCGAGTCCCGGTCTCGTCGACTGCATGGTGGGCAACAACTCCGCGAGCGTGGTGGCGGGCGCGTGGCTGGACGGCGTGCGCGGCGGCTTTGACATCAACGAACTTTACCGCGCGCTCGTGCACGGTGCGAACAACGCGCATCCGACGATGAAGTCCATCGGGCGCCTCGGCGTGGAGCACTACAACGCGAAGGGCTACGTGCCGCGCGACGTGGGCATCAAGGAGTCCGCGGCGCGCACGCTTGAGTATGCCTACGACGACTGGTGCATCGCCGCGCTCGCGCGGGCGATTGGGCGTCCGCAGGAGGAGGTCGACCTCTACGCAACGCGCGCGCGCAACTGGCGCAACGTGTTTGACTCCACGCGCCGTATCGCGGCGGGGCGCAACGCGGACGGTTCGTTCAACGCGGACTTCGATCCGTTCGCGTGGGGCGGCGACTTCACGGAGGGCTGCGCGCTCCACTACACGTGGAGTGTGTTCCACGACGTCGGGGGACTCTGCGCGGCGATGGGCGGGCGGAAGGAGTTCGAGCGTCGGCTCGACGAGATCTTCACGCTTCCGCCGAAGTTCACGTCCACGTACTACCACACCGTGATCCACGAGATGCGCGAGATGCAGGTCATGGGCTTCGGCCAGTACGCGCACGGCAACCAGCCCATCCAGCACATGATCTACCTCTACGACTGGACGGACGCGCCGGAGAAGGCGGGACGCCATGCGCGCGACGTGATGGACCGCCTCTACGCGCCCACGCCGGACGGCTACTGTGGCGACGAGGACAACGGCCAGACTTCGGCGTGGTTCGTGTGGAGCTCGATGGGGCTCTACCCCGTGTGCCCCGGGTCTGGTGAGTACGCCACGGGCGTGCCGTTGTTCGACCGCATCGACGTGGCGCTGCCGAATGGCCGCGCGCTGGAAATCCGGGCGCCGGGGGCCGAGTCTCGCCGCTTTCCCGCGGCTCCTGTGCCGCGTATCCGCCGTGCGGATCTGCTGAAGGGCGGCACGTTTCAGTTTGGAGCTTTGCCGTGATCGTTTGGAGGTGACTTGAAATTCCCCATATTGGGGGATTGACTAAGCGGCGGATATTCGGTATCATAATGCCGTCTTACCGATTTCAGAAATCAATAAGGAGCTAGAAGATGAACCGTATCGTGAAGTGTGGTCTGTTTGCAGGCGCGCTCGCCGCGCTGGCCGCTCAGCCTGTCCTTGCGCAGGAACAGGAGCGTGAGTTTGCCGGTGCGCCGGACCCGAAGAGCTATGGCTACACGGTGTTGATGATTGGTCTCGCCACGCCGATTTCCCTTCCGTGGGATTTCGACTGGGACGTGTACGGCCTGAACGCCAACTTGGCGTACAGCGACTGCAACAAGATGTATGGTCTTGAGGCGGCGGCCGTGGGCAGCACGGCGCGTCTCGACATGATTGGCCTTCAGGCGGCGCTTGGCTTCTGCTACGCGAACCGCGACGCGATTGGCGCGCAGGTGGCCGTCGGCACGGCATGCAACCGCACGGCCTACGGTCTCACGGTTGACGCGTTCGGCATGAACCGCGAGTTCCTCGGCCTTCGTGCCGACCTCCTCGCGTCGATGACCGACACCTCCCTCTACGGCCTCTCCGTCGCGGGCCTCGGCAGTGCGGTGCGCGAGGACATGTGGGGCTGGCAGGTCGCGCTCGGCGCGAACTTCGCCCGCCGTGTGCACGGCTTCCAGACGGTCGGCATCTGCAACATGACGGACGAGCTCCGCGGCGCGCAGATCGGTATCGTCAACTACGCCGCCACCTGCTCGGCCGGCTTCCAGATCGGCCTCGTGAACTTGATCATGGACAATCAGGTTCCTTTCCTGCCGATCTTCAACTGCTACTTCCCCATCGGCGATTGACCTTAATGGCCTCAGGGTCGCAGCAATGCGACTGTAGCTCAACTGGATAGAGCAAGCAACAGAGCAGAGGTGGAGCGCGCGAAAGCGCAATCCAACCTCTGCTTTTGTGTGTTTTTGGGTGAAAAGGCCATTGACTACGCCTGAAAGGTGTGATAAACTGTTGACAAACTTTCCGCCAAACTCCGCTTAACTGGGCTAGAGTGTGACGTAAAGTGGCAACAGAATTGTCAACGAGACAGGTCAGGTGTCAACATGGCAAGAAAACAGAAGAAGCTCGCGAAGGGCATCTATCTCTGCGACGGCAGCGTGTTCTTTCGCGTAATGGTCGATGGCAAGCGCCAGATGCGCAAGGCGAATCTGCAGGGCGCGCAGGCGCTGGACGCGCGGGAGCGCCCGACGAAAGAGCTACGGCGTGAATACGCGAACTGGGTGCTGTCGCGTCAGAACGAGGCGGCCGAGGGCGCAAGCCAGGAGAAGAAAGTGCCGACATGTCGCCAGCTCGCGAAAATGTACGAAGTGGCGGCGAGGCAGGAGCAGCTCAAGAACGGGGGAACGCCGCAGGACAGGACGATCCAGAACGCGCTGAAGCACTTCAGGTATGCGGTCGAGGGATGCGGGATTGGATGGGAGAGCCCGTACACGGACATGACATCGGAAGAGCTGGAGAACTATTTCGTGCAGCTGATCGGAAAGGGGAAGGAGCGCGTGAGCGCATGGACGTACGTGAGCGGGGTACAGTCGGTCACGGCGTCGTGGGCGCTGCGCTACTACGAGCGCGAGGGATATTGCGTGGAGAAGATCAAGATCCCGGCGATCAAGAACCACAAGCCGGGACGCTACCAGCGTCTGAAGGACGAGACGCGGGAGGCGGTGAAGAAATGGTACGCAGGACTATGGGATCTCGAGGACAAGCGGTACTGGCTCGCGGCGACGATGATGTTTCAGTTCGCGATGAGAAACGGAGACGTGGTGGCGGCGGAGGGAACGTGTTTCGTGAGGAGGGGCGAGCAGATGTACCTGGCCTACACGCCGCACAAGACGGCATCGAGCAGCGGGCGAAACGTGATGTGGCCGATCCACGGCGAGGTGTGGGCGAAAATAGAGGAGGCTCGGAAGTCGATCGCGAGCGAGGACGGAAAGCTCGTGCCGGCCGGCGCGTGGACGTTCACGCGGCTTAACAGGATGCTGCGTGAAAAGGTGAAGGAATTCGAAGGAATCGAGAAGGCCGCGTATGAGCTGCGGAAGATGCGGATCGACGCGGAGTACAGAAAGTTCGGGGCGGAGCGCGCGAGCGCGCTGAGCGGCGACGACATCAGGACGCTGAGCTACTACTACGCGGACGTGGCGGACATGGCGCCGGAGGCAGTGCGCGCGGAGGATCTGATTTAGGATTGCGGCGCGGAAGGGGATTTGGTAAACTTCCCGGCGCACGGCCTGACCCCGTGCAAGATGGGCGCGAGAGAAATCCCGCGCCCGTTTTCATTTGTGGGGAAAGATGAAAATCAGAAAGCGGAATCTGGGATGCCGGATTGACGAGCAATGCTTTTGAGAATGCCGGTCTTGATCATGCAGTTGCGTCCATGAAAGGGAACGGTGACGATCATTACAAGGCCGGGCTTGTGAAATTGCCGATGGGATCCAACGGAACGAATGTAGACAAAACCGTATGCCTTCAAGACTTCGACGACACGCCAATAAGGTTTAGCCTTCATGCGAAAACAGGCTCCATGATGTCGGTTTTCGCAAGGCGCTTTTTGCGGCCACGCATGGCGAGTTCCCATGCGCAGGTGAACCAGGCGTGAACGGCATCTTGAATCATGGCGCGAACTTCTTCGAGCGTTTCGCCCTGGGTGACGCAACCAGGGAGAGAAGGGACTTCGGCCCAGTAACCAGTTTCAGGTGCTCGGCATTTATGGATGATGGCTTGAAGATTGCCCATAGACAGTTTTCCTTTCGCGGCAAATAGTATATCACAAATTGGACGGAGTTGCGCAAGGTTTAGCGGACGGGGTGGGTAGTTGACAAAAATGACAGCAAATAATGGCAGCAGATGTAAAAAACAAAGGAAAATTCAAGGGTTGCATTCTGTCTTACAGAGACGCGGACAGTATACACCTTTCTGGGTGTATGCGCAACACGAAAGTGAATGTTTTATGAAAAAAGTTGTAGAGCACCTTAAGGAGCTTCAAGGCGAGCGAACCCAAAAGGAGTTCGCTGCGTTGCTTGATATTCCCTTGAACACTTATACCAATTGGCTTCTTTACCAGCGCCGTCCCACTATTGATGCCGTAATTTCTATTTGCACTAAACTTGGTGTTTCTGCCGACTGGCTCCTCGGCCTTTCCGATGAGCGTGCGCCCGGTACCGGCTCGGTGAGCGACGCCTTGCAGCGAAAATGCCACGACCTTGAAGTTGCTAATGATGCTCTTCAAAAGGCCCTTGCCCTTGTCGGGGGGCACCATGTACATCCTGTCAAAACTGGTGGCTCGTCTGCTACCAAAACTGCGTGAGTACTTTCCCGTGAGTAATCTCCTTGACAATGACAAAATTGGTTGCGCCATTTCTTGCGTAGTTTGCCTTGCTCTCGGTGTTCTTGTCTCGTATTTTCATGATGGTTGTTCTGCAAAAACTTCATCTTCTTCCACTTCTCGTAATGCTAAGCAGTTGGCTACTAATCTTGCCGATTATTGTGAAACAAAATTTGGTGACGTCTGCGACTTGCTCCGTGAACGTAACCGTGCTCTATTACAATTGCGCCTTGATTACGATCGCCGCATTGCTCATTGTTTTGAGAAGCACTTTGACGATTCTTTTTCTCTTGAGGATTCCCCTTATTCGGCCCTTCCTCGTCCTGCTGGTGCGCGCTTTTTAGCTATTGGTATTCGTTTGGATATCAATCGTGTAAAGAAACAAATTGACAAAGAATCTTTGCATCCCCTGCATCCTATCAATCTTATTGATGGTGGTTCCGTCAATCCTTCTGATGAAGATTTACTCCAATCCGACTAACTTCTAATCGCAAAGGATTATTCAATGAACCACCGCGAAACCTTTTCTAATGGCTTGTCTTGTCTTATTGCCTTTGGCTTGCTCGTCTTTTCGATTGCTACTTGCATTCATCAATATCGACTTGAGAAGAAACATGCTTCCTGGCCTTCCGTTGAGGGAAAGATTACCTCCTGGAATGAATCAGATTTTACTGTAACGCCTTCTGGACCGGCTCGGCGTAATGTCAATCAAACTTCTATTGATGTTTCTTATGAATTTCAACTTGGTGATGATACATACACTGGTAAAGCCCATTTCAATTCTAAAGCCTCACCACGGTGGATTCCAGGCGGCAAACGTCAATTGCCAGAATATGACAACTTTCCCGTCCAAGTATTCTATAATCCCCTTAATCCAAAGCAGAATGTTCTTGAGCGCGCCAAGTTCACATTTGAATGGTACTTTTGGCCAGTCTTTATTCTTTGCCCCCTTGGCATTTTCTTCTACCTTTACGATACCTTTTTTAAATCCGATTCCAAACCCAAACATTCTTTTAACTCTTTTCGTTCTTCGCCACCAGCTTCTAGATTTCCCTCTTCTAATGTGCAATCCATTCCGCCTTTACCACCTCCTTCTTCCCGCTCGCGATTCTTCTCGTGGATTCACGACAATCAACTAGTATTCTTTTCTCTGATTATTCTTGTGTCTGTTATCATTTACTGTCTTGCTACTCGCTATACTTCTCATCCCAAATGGGCAGTTACAGTCGACCGTTGGACTGGTCGCGTAATTGATTCCGATTCTGATGATTCATCCGACTCTGATGATTAAGTATTCTCCTCCCTTTCCACGCGTCTCTGTAAGACAGAACCGCATACAGGGTACAAAAAAGGAACCGGAAATGCAAGGCGAAAAGATTATGAAGAACAAGGAGACACGGCGAGTGTACCGTGTGATCCGAGAGTACAAGCACGTCGTAATGGTAAAGCCTGCGGACAGAAAGTGGGCATTGCCATTTTCCTTGCCGAAGGAATGGCTGGAAGAAGTACCAGCAAAGGAGGGAAAATGCCAGAAGAGAGCAAAGTGACGATCGAGAAGCGGGAGACGACGATCTGCAAGTCGTTTCGTGTGACGCCGAGCGAGGCGAAGCGCATCGAGGAAGTTGCCGCGCAGAACGGAGTATCCGAATCGGTGTTGGTGCGTAACGGACTGAGAATTATCGGAGTACTGGAAAGGGTCTGACATGAGACGAAACTACAAAATCAGTGAACACCGCGTCTACCACGCTTGGCGGCGAACGGTCGATTGCGTGGCGCACGGAACATCCGTGATCGCGCCCGCGTTGTGGAAAGGATTCCTGCAGCCGGTACTCGTGCTGGCCGTGGGCGTCGGACTGGCCACGCCGTTCGCGCATATCGCGTCGAGGGTTTTGGAAAGGATCATCTGGAGGTAGTCATGGAAGCAGAAGCGGTACAGGAGAAGAGGCGCCGCGAGTTCAGCGGCGACCCGGACGAGATTTTGAGCGTTCAGGAAGTGAGCATCATCCTGCGCATCGGCGACAGGGAAATCACGCGAGCCATGGACTTGTACGCACAGACGCACGGAGATCGCGGACTCGCTTTTCTGCCGGGCAAGCGCAGGAAGATACGCCGCCGTTCGATTACGTCGTGGCTGGACCGCGAGGAGGAACTGGCCGCATGCCGGTAGAGAGCACAGAACAGGCGTTGCCGGGTTTCGAGCTGGAGATCGTGTCGAGGGCCGAGCAGGACCTCGCAGACATCGGCGCGGACATCCGGCACAAGGAGTTCACGGGCGAGATGCTGCGCGTCCGCTATCCGGGAAAGTACGCCCTGGCCGCGCGGGCCTTTTTCGAGAAAAACCGCTCAGCGGAATCTATCTGCGACATCCTTCAAATCTCACCGCAGACAATGCACGCGCTCGTCGAGACGGAATGCGCCGCGCGGGGTTTTTCGTCTGTTAAGGCGAGGATTAGGGCCAAGTCTGCGAGCGTTGCGCTTAGAACCGTCTCGGAACTCCAGAAACTGCTGGACGATCCTAAAGCAGTGAGGAAAGCGGGAATCGTCGGGCTCACGAACGCGCTCAAGGCATTGACTGGCAAGGAAGATGGAGGATCGGAAGAGGAAAAGCCGAAAACGGAAGGTAGGGAAGATAAGGCGACCGATGACTACATCGAGGTCTACGAGCAGTCTGCCGATGGGTTCTGGCGAGAAAAAAATCCCGCGCCGCATGGCGATGAATCAACCGGCGAGCCGAGCGCCGCGAACGCCGAGCTGACCGCCGCGACGATGCCAGGAGCCGTCGAGAATCCGGCTGCGGAGTCTGTGCTACAGAGCGAAGGTATGCAGAAAACAAAGGGAAATTCGCTATTCGTTGCCAAATCCGTTGACAAAACAACGGCAGAATCGTCGGCGGAGCCGCCGTTCGCCACCCCCTCCACCGCGACTGAGCCCCCCCACGGGGAGGGGGGGACCCCCACCCCACCAACAGCGCCGGGGGAGAAGTAAAATTGATTCAAGGAAGCGAGGCAAGGATTATGGCCAAAAGGTTCACGGACAAGCTGAAGGAGAAGATCGGCGTGAAAGAGGGCGCGAAAAACAGTCCTGGGAGCGCGCCGAAGGAAGAGCGCAAGAACATGAGCGCGGAAGGCGCGGCGCAGGGAGAGGCCGCGCAAGCGGCTCAAAAAAAAGCCCCGGCGGCGCAGCCGCCATCAGGGGCGGCAGAGAGTTGGCGAGGGCGGTTGCTGCGCACGGTCGAGATGGCGCCGCTGCAAATCGGCTGGTGGCCGGAAATCTACGACGACACCGACGTGTGCCGGGTGGTCGGGTGGCGGAGAAAGAAGCTGGCAGAGAGCCGTCTGCCATGGACAAGGGGCGAGGAGTGGGATGTCGTGGGCATGCACGTAGGCATGACGGGCAAGTGGATCCGTCAGATCAAAGGTGTGAGTGAGGCTGAGTGGTCGGAATGGGCGGAACGGAACGGACTGAAGCGGATCGAGCGGGATGACGGCATCGTGACGGTGGAGATGAAGCGAAGGCATCCGAACCGGCAGATGGCCACGGTGGAGCCGCTGGCGTCGGTGGAGCAGGTCGTGTGCCGGGTGCGTGATTCGCATCGGATCGAGATCGGCCAGGTGTTCGACTGCCGGATGGAAGGCGGCCGACTGGTGATGAAGGAAAGCTTGAACAAGGAGGCGTGGTAAGATGACAGTGATAGAAATAGGCGACCTGCGGACGGCGAATGGCGTCAAGTGCGGAATTATAATAGAGGCCCAAAGAGAAGAGCTTCAAGAGATTGCAGGTAAAATACTCTACAGAGAAGTAACGGTGGAGCCGATCAAGGAAAACCCAGCGGAAATATGGGACAAAAAGATGGAGGAAATGTGCGAAAAATTGATCGAGATAGACCAGCGGTTGCGCGAACAAAAGAACACGAAAAAATACACGCGAGACGAAGTGCTGGCCATGCTAGATGAGATTGATCCGAGCGAACACGGAGAAGGAGTATCTGAATGAAGAAGCTGAAGAGAAGCGAGTGTGCCGTGCTGCATCTCGGTTTGAAGCACTACTGGTATCGGATGATCGAAAGCGGCGTGAAGAAAGTGGAGTTCCGGGAGGCGTCGCCATATTGGAATGTTCGCATCAATAATTGGGCGAATCGGATGAAAGGTAAGACGCCGGTGCTGGAGTTCCAAAACGGCTACGGAAGGTTCTCGCCGCGCATGTGGTTCATCGCAGGGAGAGGCGAGGACGTGGTATTCACGTACAGGGGCGCAGACGTGCCAGTGCAGCACAAGGAGCTGGGCGAGTTCCAGAAAGCGCGATACGCGCTGCTGATCGGCGAGAGAGTGATAGTTGAGGAATGACGATGTACATCTGGGTAGACTTGTTCAGCGGATGCGGAGGCATGGCCACAGGAATGTGCGAGGCGCTTGAATGCGCCGGAATAAGGCACAAGGGCTACGCCATCAACCATTCGCCGTTCGCCGTCGCAACCATGCGGGCCAACCATGCGGACGTGACCACGCTTGAGATGGACCTTGATGTGGCTGTGCCATCGGAAGTTGTGCCGGAGTGGAGGATAGATCATCTCCACGCAAGCCCGTCGTGCACGCATCACAGCAGGGCGAAGGGCGGACGCCCCAGAAGCAACCAGCTGCGAAGCCAGCCGGACATCATCACCAGATGGATCGACGAGCACTTCATACCGTCCATATCCGTGGAAAACGTGCCCGAGTTCACGGACTGGGGACCGCTTGACAGAAACGGCATGCCGATAGAGCGCCTGAAGGGCGAATGCTTCAGAGCATGGGTAGGAGGACTGGTGGCACGGAACTACATGGTGGAGTGGCGTATCGTCAACTGCGCCGACTTCGGCGACGCGACGAGCAGGCGCAGGTTCTTCCTCAAGGCGGTGAGACGGGGATGCGGGAAAATCCGCTGGCCGGAGCCGACGCACGCGGAACACCCGCAGACCGACCTCTGGGGCCGGACGCCGAAGAGGTGGCGGGGAATAAGGGAATGCCTCGATCTCACGGACACGGGCACGAGCATCTTCAACAGAAAGAACCCGCTTGCGCAGAACACCATGCGGCGAATCGCCGCAGGAGCGAAGCGGTACTGGGGAATAGACTTGAAGCCGTTCATCGTGCGGTTCAACAGGAACTGCGACGCGGAGAGTATTGACGAACCAATATCGTGTATCACGGTAAAAGAACACCACGCGCTTTGCACCCCAATCGTGCTCGACCACTTCAAGGGCGGAGAAGTACAGGACGGCAGCAGACCCATCGGCGCACAGACGACGCATGACAGGTTCAGCATCGTCCAGCCGTTCGTGATGGACATGCTTGGATCTAACGATGGTGACAGTCAACGGATCCATTCGCTTGGAGAACCGATGCCGAAGCAGACAGCAGGAGGAAACCGGACGGCACTATGTACCCCTCTCGTGCTCGGCCAGCAGGGAGGCGCGGCATGTCGGCCGATCAGCGAGCCGTGTCCGACGATCGCGTGCGGAGGAGCGATACGGGGCATCTTCCCGCAGCTGGCGGACGGGCGAATCATCGACATCAGGATGCGGATGCTGCGACCGGACGAGCTGGCAGCCGCGCACAGCTTCCCGAAGGACTACATCATCACCGGCAACAGGAGCCAGAAGGTGAAGCAGATCGGAAACTCGGTCCCCGTGCGCACGGCAAAGGCCATGTGCGCGGCGGACCTGCCAAGAAAGGAAGGAGGTGCGGCGTGATAGTGGTAATTGAGGAATATCTGAGCAAGGCCGGAATAGATCAATGGCAGTGGATGAGGCTGAATGAGCTGGGCTACTTCGGCCAGCCGGCGAGCAAGGGACACCACCTGAGCGGGTATGGCGGGCTCGCGAAGCACAGCGTGAACGTGACGGAAAGGCTCGTCGAGTTGACCAAGGCGTTGAACGTGAGATGGCCGCGCGAGGAGTCGCCGTACCTGGTGGGCATGCTGCACGACCTGGTGAAGTGCAGGTGCTACAGGCTGAAGGGCGAGACGGACGGCAAGCCGGAATGGGAGTACATCCAGCCGGTCTATCCGGGGCACGGCGCCTGCTCGGCCGCGATCGCGTCGGAGATCGGCATCAAGCTGGAGCGCGAGGAGATCGTGGCGATAACCTACCACATGGGCATGTACGGCGTCGGGAAGGAGTACACCGACAAGGAGTTCGACAACGCGCTCCGCTGGCATGGCCAGCAGGTGATCGCGACGTGCTGCGCCGACTGGTACGCAGCGCGCGTGGAGGAGGAAGGAGAGGCGAAGTGAAAGAAGAGGTAAAGTCTATCGTGAACAATGCGCTGGAGAAGGGACGGCGGATGAGGGCCTTGCAGAAGGAATACTTCAAGTCGAGGTCGCAGGTGGCGCTTGCGGAGTCGAAGAAGGCCGAGGCGGCGTTCGACGAGGCGGTGGAGGACGCCGCGTACGCATTGCGGAACGGCGCGCAGAGGCCGAAGCAGGGAGAGCTAGGGTTATGAACAAGGTGGTCAGAAAATGCCGCGGGTGCAGGAAGGAGTTCGAGCAGACGGTGAGGCCGAGGGTGTACAAGATATCGGCTGCGGAGGACGCCTATGTGTTGCATTCCTACTGCGAAAGGTGCCGGCAGAAGATCAAAAGGCGCTACCGAGAGTGCGATCCAAGGTACTCGGGGGTCGGCGGACATGGAGACGTGCTGGAGGCGGCGAAATGAGCGCGCTGAAGGAATTGGCGGAAAGGCTGCGGGGAATAGCCGCAGGCAT
Organism: uncultured Lentisphaerota bacterium; assembly: GCA_900320225.1. Classification (GTDB taxonomy): domain Bacteria; phylum Verrucomicrobiota; class Kiritimatiellia; order RFP12; family UBA1067; genus RUG572. Next base: position 91,520 of record ONRL01000001.1, on the reverse strand, counting down.
GAAGGACGGCGAGGCGGAGACGGACGTACGCGTGGCGGCGGAGATCATCGAGTCGGTGGGCAACGTGGCGAGGTTGGAGTATGTCGGCGCGGCGAAGTTCCGCGACCGCGAGACGAAGGAACTCATTTCACCGAGGATTGTAGATGCCGTCTTCAGGACGGCGGAACTGATCGCGAGAAAGGAAGAGATATGCTGACGATCGACAAGGAGAAAATGTACATCCGCAAGCTGGACGACCTCCACAGGAGGTACGAAGCGTTGCGCGACAGGGCCATGAAGCTGGAACTTGGCGAGGTGCCGCCGAAGAGACTGGCCGCGTTGCTCAAGGACGTGCATTTCCACGTCAGCGTGGGAATCAGATGGTACAAGATGAAGCTTGAGGACGCCAGCACGCCAGAAGCGGAGAGAAGGGCGATCGAGGGAAACTACAAGCAGGCGAAAGAGTGTCAGCAATTCACGGAGTGGCTTGTGGGGCAGATGAAATGACGGGAAGGAGAATATACGTCGCGGGGCCGATGACCGGCGTGGCGCAGTGGAACCGGCCGCAGTTCGGCCAGGCGGCGAAGGTGTTGCGTGCAAAGGGATGGACGGTCGAGAACCCGGTCGAGATCGCAGACGCGTTCGGGAATCAGAACGCCATCGTCACGATGCCGGGCCTGCTGGACACGGTGATCGAGGAGGAGCTCGCGGCGCTCGCGAAGTGCGACGCAATCTACCTCCTCCAGGGGTGGGAGCGGTCGGCCGGGACGAGACGGGAGCTGATGCTTGCGCTGGACAGGGGAATGGCCATCTACCTGGAGGGCAAGAAGGTGCCGGAAGGAAGGACGAGAGAGGAATAGGCAGAGAGGAAGGCGAGGAAGATGAAGAAGAAATCGGACAAGGAACTGGGCGTCGTGCTGCCGGAAAGCATGGTCGACGCGATCGGAAACAGGCAGCTGACGGACGGGCAGGTCGGCCAGTTGATAAGAAGTGTGCTATGGAATTCCATGGAATACGGAAAGGGCGACATAGTGGTGAGCACGCTCGCCAGCACGCTCGTGGGCACGTACAGAGGCGCAAATTCGGCCAGAATCAAGAAAATCAAGGCGAGCCGGGAATCCAAGAAGGAGTACGAGAGGAAGCGCCGCGAGAAGGCGAATATCGTCGAGGACGCGATCCTCAAGAGCGTAAAAGAGAATATGGAATTCCATGGAATAGTAGGTAAGGTAAGGTTAGGTAATAGTAATATACCCCCTATAATCCCCCTAGCGGGGGATGAAAAATCTTCTTCGGCGAAAACCGACGTTCATGCCCACACCGGAAAAGTTACCACACGCCCTACCACGGGCGGCCCTACCACAGGAGGCCGTAGGACAGGCACGACCAAGCGAAACGGGACGAAACGCACCAAGGGTGATGCGGGGACCGATGCGACCCCCGCGACGCGAGGGGAACAACCAACCGCGTCGCGGGGCGTTGCTACTTCAAAAAAAACCGGCGCGCCGGGACTCTGGGACGGGGCGGCCGTGGTGGTGAAGGCGGCCGAGGCGATGATGGCGCGGCATCCGAACGCGAAGAGCGGGAAGCGCGCCGTGGTGCGCGCGATCGCCGCGACCGTGGAGGAGGAGCCGGGCGAGGGACCAGAAACCGTGGACGCGATCAGGTCGGCGCACGAGGCGTGGTGCGCCACCGACGGCTGGGCCGAGGACAAGGGCCAGTTCGTCCAGGCGCTCGCCGCGTGGATCCGCAACGGCGGTTGGCGCAAGCTGCCGCCACAGAAAAAAAAGCCTGCGCCGTCCAAGGGCGACGAAATCAGCTTCGACGCGTCGTTGTGAAGCGTTGAAAAATTGAAAAGTAAGGAGTGGAGGAAGTGATGGAAACGAGCGAGACGGACATCGAGGTCGGGCTGCTGGGGAGCGTGTTCGCGGCCAGCCTGGACGAAAGCGGCGACGAGTACGGACGGCATCTCGTCAACAAGTTCGCCGCGAGCGGCGTGAACGAGAAGTGGTTCACGAGGGAATCCACGAAAAAGCTGTGGAAGGCCATGGCGGATGCCGTGAAGGAGGGCAGGGCGCTCGAGCCGGCACTGCTCGCGCACGCCATGGGCGAGGGCGGCGCGGACGCGGTGCAGTCGATCATCGACGGCGCGCCGGCGACGGCGGCCAACGCGGAGTGGTTCCTCGAGGCGATGCGCGACCGCGAGGTGTACCGTCGGTTCCACGCGCTGTGCATGAAGAAGCTCCAGGGACTCTCTCCGCAGAACGTGCGGATCGCGATCACGGACGCGGCTGCCGAGATCGCGAAGCTCGAGGAGATGACGCGCGGCGGAGGGGACCCGCTGCGGGGCGTCGGGGACTTCGTGGACCAGCTCGTCGAGGAGAAGCGCTGGCTGAGCGAGGAGCGGTTCGTGAAAAAAAACTGGGGCGCGTTCCGGGGCGTGCCGCTCCCGTGGAGCTGCCTGAACATGATCTACAAGGGCCTCAAGACGGGGCTCCACATCTTCGCGGCCCTGCCGAGCCAGGGCAAGACCACCATCGCCGCGAACATGAGCCTCTACTGGATCACGCAGGGAATCAAGCACGGGTTCGTGTGCATCGACATGCCGGGCGACGCGCTCGCCGAGCGCTACGCCGCGATCGCGGCGCAGCTCTCTATCAGCAAGCTGGACTTCGGCGCGGCGCCGGGCTACGTGGACGAGTTCGAGCGGACGATGAAGCGTCTCGCAGAGGAGGACGTGGTGAAGATCACGGAGTCGGACACCGTGAGCGCGCTCGAGTACGAGATCACGCGCGGCGTGAAGACGCTCGGCTGGCAGGTGGCGGTGGTGGACTACCTGCAGCTCGTGGACCCGGAGATGAAGAGCGCGAACGCGCCGTACGTGCTCGTGAAGGAGGCGACGCTCGCGATGAAGCGTCTCGCGAAGAAGCTGCGCATTCCCATCGTGTGCCTGGTACAGCTCTCCAACCAGTTCGCGAAGGACCGCGCGACGGGCACGAAGAAGCCGCGCCTGGACCACCTGGGCGACTCCAGCGAGATCGCACGCGCCGCGCGCACGGTGGCCGTGCTGTGGCAGGACGAGGACGTGCTCGCGTACTGGAAGGAGGAGCCGCCCACGCAGCTCGTCTACGGCGACCCGCGCCGGAAGCTCGAGAAGCTCAACGAGTACGACATGGAGGGCGAGGCGGAGAGCCGCGCGGCGGAGGCCGGGCAGGCGAGCATCTTCCAGAACGGCGGGCTGCGCCCCATCTGGGTGAGCGTGATCAAGAACCAGCAGGGCGGGCGCGGCGACGTGCCGTTCCTCATGTACGCCAAGTACTTCCTGATGCGTCCGGGAGACCCGGAGGGCGAGCAGGTGGACGTGGGGGACGAGAAGAAGCCGAAGAGGATCGAGGCCGGGAAGTTCGAGGCGATCCGCGACGACTGGATGTTCAACGCGGGGGACGAGGTGCTGGAGCGCACGGGCGGCATCGGAACGCGCTGGCTGAAGTTCCCGGGCGAGACGCGCGAGGCGTACGTGGAGCGCATCAAGGCAGAGCGCAGGGCGCACAACTCGAACAGCGGCATGTGGGACGTGAATCTCTACGAGATGAATTCGGGGATCCCGTTCGGCAGCGTGGAGTACCGGGGGGAGGTGCGGCAGTGAGGATCTGGAGGGCGATAGTGGATTTCTTCACGGCGGAGGCGGAAGGGGAGCCGACGCTGGACGAAATGGTGGACGGAATCACCGAAGAGCAGGTGTGCCGCTACTTCGAGAAGAACACGGACATGGACCTGAGCGTGCCGCTCGCCGTGGCGCGCCAGGTGCGCGAGGAGGTGACGTGGAGCCTTGCGCGGAGCAAGAAGAAGATGGGCGCGGACGAGCTGGCGACGATGCGCGGCATGCTCGCGGGAATCGCCAAGTTCGAGGACCTCTACTGCGCGGCCATGCGCCAGCAGGGGCGTCTGAGGAACGCGGAATGAGTTTTCCTTCGCACGGTGCGAAGGAGAAAAACAAGAAAGGAAAAAAGAAATGGACGAAGACAAAAACGAACGCGCGATGAGAATAGTCGATGAATGGGTGGATGAACATCTGGATAAGAGTGACGAGAGGCCGGGTTATGGAATCTATGTGGTTTGGCAATGCTACATCCTTGGAAATTGCAAGTGGCTTATATCAACGACGTTGAACGATGGAATGTACTACGAGGTGACATACAATACGGGGAAAAGGGAGTACTACCTGGATGCGTATAAGAAATTCGACAACCGTTGCATAAAGGCATGAGAGACCAGTTCTACCAGCCGTTCGACGCCGCGCAGGTGCGGAGAGTCGCCGCGCAGCGCGGCGTGGACGAAAAAACGGCCGCCGCGTGGCTGGCCAAGGGCCGTGAATCGCTCCTCGCGAGGATGCGGGAGGATCCGTACCGGCACGGCTACGAGCCGCCGATCTGGACCGTGGCGCGCGCGCTGATGCGCGGCTACGAGCCAACGGACGCCGACCGGCGCGCGGCAGGCGGCGACTGGGAGGCGTTCTGCGCCGAGACGCGCCGGCGTCTCGGTTTCGCGCGGCCCGTGGGGGAGATCCTGATAATGGGCGCGAACCGTTCGGGGAAGACGGACTTCGCCTCGAAGCTCGCGATCCGAACGTGCATGCTCGGAGGCCGCAGCGCGAACATCGGCATGCAGACGTTGCCGACGGGAAAGCAGGTGCAGATGCCGCGCGTGTGGCACTACCTGCCGAAGGAGCTCAAGGCGCGAAACATCGCGGGACGAAAGGCGAAGGACAACGAGGAGCACATCAGCTACACGAAGCAGAACGGCTTCAGCTCGAGCAAGATCACGTTCGGGAACGGCAGCGACATCCGGTTCGTGAGCTACGACATGAACGTGGACGGTGCGATGGAGGGCAGCGCGCTCGACTTGTGCTGGCTGGACGAGGAGTTCCCGAAGAGCTTCCTGGACGCGGCGAGGTTCCGTCTCGCGTCGAAGCGCGGCTTCCTGCTCGGCACGTTCACGCCGGTGAGCGGCTACACGCCGGTCGTGAAGGACTACATGGAGGGCATGGCCGTGACGCGCTGGCACACGGCGTACATGCAGCCGGTGGACGGAGGGCCGCCGGAGCCGTGGAGCGAGCTCGGGCTGGAGGAGGCCGAATGGGCGCGGCTGAGCGCGTGGCGCGACGGCGGCGGCAAGGAGGATCCCGGCGTGCCGGAGGCGCGGCCGGAGACGTACGCGGAGATCATGTCGGGAACGCCCGACAAGGTGTCCGCAATGGCCGCGCAGGGGCGGCGCCGGTTCGAGGTGACGCCGCGCATCGCGTCGTGCAAGGGCGGCGAGGCGGCCGCGATCTGGTTCTTCGGAAGGGACAACCCGTACGGCATGCCGGGAGAGGTGATCGCGAACGCGCAGAAGAACGCGAACGCGACGGCCATGATCCGCAAGCGCGTGTACGGCATCGCGGAGCAGGTGCGGGGCGTCATCTTCAAGAAGTTCAAGCGGGAGCGCAACGTGGTGGCGCCGGAGGAAATCCCGCAGAAGCTCGTGCGCATCATGGTGGTGGACCCGGCGCCGGAGCGCAACTGGGCGTTCGGGTGGTACGGCTACGAAGTGAAGGGAGGCGTGCTGTACAAGTACCGCGAATGGCCGGGCAACTACGAGATACCGGGCGTGGGCGTGCCGGGGCCGTGGGCCGTGCCGAGCGACCGCAAGGGCGGGATCAACGACGGCGAGCGGGGCGACGGACAGGAAGATTTCGGGTTCGGCTTTCTCGCCTATAAGCGCGAGATCGCGCGACTCGAGGGATGGACGTGCTACGATCCGGAGGCGGAGCTGGACGAGGTGGAGGAGTGGAGCGAGCTGGACGGCACGGCGGAGCAGATCGAATACCGCGTGATCGACGCGCGGGCGGCGAGCCAGAGCAAGATCGGGGCGAAGGAGAACACAAGCCTCTTCGAGCAGGTGAGCCGTCTCGCGGAGGGATTCACGCCGGCGAGCGGACAGAAGATCAGCGTGGGGCTGGACGTGCTGCAGGACCTGGTGAAGAGCGGACGCTACAAGGTGAGCGCCGCGTGCGTGAACACGATAGCCGCGTACGGCATGTACACGGGCGCGGACGGCCAGAAGGGCGCGTGCAAGGACATGATCGACCTGGACCGCTACGCCGTGCTCTCCGGAATCCTCGAGGCGACGGAGGACATGTCGGGCGAAGGGCAGGAAAAACGAACCGCGAACCACGAATCACGAAACACGAAGCGCCGCATCGCGGCCGGAGGGAGGAGGCGTTGAAGGGGCCGCGCGAGGCTTAGCCGCGGCGAGTGACACGGAAAGCGCATACAGATTGTAATACAAGGGGGAAAAATCGTGCCTTTCGGTAGATTTTTCTCGCGGGGGCTATTGACTTTTGGGAAAATGTGTTTGTCGCGAGCGGAAGGTCGCAGTCTCCGAGTCGCGTAAAGAAAATCTGCGGGAAAGAAAAACCATGGAAGACGACGAAATCAAAGATACCACAGAGCTGGACACGCCAGAGGACGAGGAGACGCCCGAGACGGACGCCGACGAGGAAGTTGTCGACAACGATGAACAGGTCGATGAAGATAACTCCGAAGACGACGACGAAGAGGACGACGACGAGGACGAGGGCGAGGAAGGCAACCTTGGAAAGAGGGCGCAGAAGCGCATCATGAAGCTTGTGGGACGGGCGAAGGACGCGGAACGTCGCGTCAGGGAGCTCGAAGCCGAGCTGGAGGATGCGAAGAAGCTGGGCGGAGACGACGCGGAGACGTTCATCGCGGCGGCGAAGTCGGCGGGCGTGCTGCCCAGCCTGATGTCCAAGGACCTGGCACAGGCCATCGAGAGGCGCGACGAGAATCATGGCCTCATCGCGTTCTACGAGAACTGGCTCGACGACGAGGACAACGAGGAGTTGGAAGTCGGGGACAGGACGCTGACCAGGAAGCAGGTGAGGGCGCGCCTCCGCGAGCTGCGCGACGAGAACGACAGGATCGAGCGCCGCTGCGGCGAGCAGGAGAAGAGCCTTCAGAAGAAGGTGCGGGACATCTTCGAGCTGGGACGCCAGGCCATGAAGGCCGGCTGGAAGCCAGGAGCGAAGAAGGAGCCGCAGGGCGGCGGGCCGAAGGGCTCGCCAAAGAAGAAAACGCCGCTTGACCATCCGACGAGCGAAAGGAAGCCGGAGCGGAGGAAGGGCGGCAAGGTGGACTGGGGAAGCGCCAGCGGGAAAAACTCGCTCGCGGCCCTGATCCAGGAAAGCGAAAAGGACTAGAAAATGGCATACTTTACCGTAGACAGGGAGCTCGTGGATCCCGATTTCCACGACGGCGTGGTCAAGTCGTTCATGGACGACCTGCCGCTCCAGACCGTCATCGGCCGCATCAAGGCGCCGATCGACATCACGCAGGACGTGGAGGTCGAGGCGCTGCCCGAGGTGTACAACCCGAAGGTGGCGGAGGGAGTGGACTACGACAAGACGACGGCGAACAAGAAGATCAACGCGGTGATGACCGAGGTGATCGAGCAGTTCCGCTCGAAGGGCTGGCGCGTGACGCGCCTGCGCCAGAAGCTGCCGGGCCACAACGAGAAGAAGGGCCAGGCGGCCGCAACCAAGCGCGCGGCGGACGCACGCGACCTCGCGATCAACATCGAGCGCGCGATCTCGAGCGACCAGGAGGCCGCCACGTACGCCGCGACGAGCGGCGCGCCGGTGACGCGCGGCCTCATGAACTGGCTGAAGAAGTGGACGCACACGGGCTCGAACACGGACGCGCAGGACGCGGCCGCGATCCACCCGACGTACCCGATCGCGAAGTACCTCCACCCGGTGGCCGGCTACGAGGGCAACGTGCAGAGCCTCACCGAGGCGATCTTCAAGGCCGAGCTCCAGAAGGCGAAGATCCAGGTGGGCGGCTCGAACCTGAAGCTCGTGGGCCTCGTGGGCACGTACCTGAAGGGCATCATGAGCGAATGGCTCGCGAAGGCCACCGTGACGCAGAACGCCGTCAACACGCTCCAGCGCACGCAGGACTCGAAGAAGATCCAGCTCATCGTGGACGACTTCGTGTACGACGGCGTGACGCTCCACGTGATGTGCGACGACAACCTGCTCGCCGATCCCACCACGCTCGCGATGCAGGACGCCTCGTACTGGTCCGGCGCGTTCATCCGTCCGGAGCTGTGGGGCGTGGCGACGCTCGATCCGATCACGCACTACGACATCGAGGACGAGGGCGGCGGCCCCGGCGGCTACCATGACGCCACGCTGCGCCTCACCTGCCTGAACCCGATGGGTCAGCTGCGCGTGGTGCATAGCGTCTGAGGGGCGAAATGAGGCGCATCGGCACGCAGAGGGCGCTGGGCGACGAGAAGCGGAACGACCTGCTTCTAGCGCTCGGTTGGTGGCGCGAACGCTCGCGCCAGTTCTACGGCAGCCGCTCGGCCGCCGAGGAGGCGTTCTACTGCGTGTGGGACGGCCAGAACGCGGACGGCACGGTGCACGACACCAAGACCGAATGCGCCTGGCCTTTCGACGGCGCGAGCGACCAGCGCGTGCGCTGGGGCGAGAAGGTGGTCCTTGACAAGATCGCCCTCGTCATGATCGCGCTGTCGAGCTGCGAGGTGGAGTTCGCCTGCGGGGCGGGCCCGGACGCCGAGCGGCGCGCCAATGCGCTCAAGAGGCTTCTCGGATGGGAGATGGGAAGGCTGGGGGCGAAAGGCTACGCCGAGTTCCTGGCCCTGCTCAGGTACATGCTCGTGGACAGCCCGGCGGTGGCGGCGATGGACGTTTCCTGGCGCCGTCGCGCCTCGCTGGCCGTCCGCGAGCTCAACGCGGAAGAGCTTGCCGCGCAATATGTAGCCGCGAACGGGAGCGAAGAGACCGATCCGGCTACGCTCGAGGGAAAATACTGGATGGGCCTGCGCGGCGAGGACGAGGCTGCCACGGAGCAGCTGGATGCGTTCCTCGTCGCGCAGGGCGTCCGACAGGAGGACGCAGAGGCCGTGCGGCGCGCGCTCGCCGAGGAGGGCGAGTGCGAATGCCTCTGCCGGGGACCGGCGGACGAGGGCGTGGAGCTGAAGGCGCTCAGGTACGGCGACGACTTCTGCATTCCGCGGGAGGCGAGCGACTTCGACTACGCGAGCCCGTGGTTCCGGGGCGAGTGGGTGACGGAGGAGCAGCTGCGCGAGCGGATTGAGAGCGACGGCTGGGATCCCGAATGGGTGGAGGAGGAGCTGCGTTACAAGGGCGCGAGCTTCTACGACGAGGCGACGCGTCCGAACGACGACGTGAAGGACCTGTGCAACATCGTGTGGTGCTACGAGGCCGTGACGACGGACGCGGGCGAGACCGTGCGCTGGGTGACGGTGCTCGGGCACGCCGACGGCAGCGCGTTCGGCCAGCGCGCGATACGCAGCCGGCGCGGGACGTGGGGCGTCGCGTTCTTTCGCCGCGAGGTGACGGGGCGGAACCTGCTCGCCGCGCGCGGGCTCGCGGCGCTGTGCGCGCCGGACCAGGGCGTGGCCAAGGAGGTGCGCGACATGGCGGCCAACAACGCCATCGTCGGCAGCCTGCCTCCGATCAAGGCGAAGGGCACGCGCACGCGCAACGCCGTGATCGAGCCGTTCTCCGTGATCAACATGGGGATCAACGACGATTTGCTCTGGATGCAGCCGCCGGCGTACCCGGCCGCAGCGAAGGAGACGGAGGAGCGCCTGAAGGCCGAGCTGCTCGCCTACGTGGGCGTGAGCGACGGCCAGACGGACGTGACGGAGAGGCGCCAGGAGGAGGTCAACTGGTTCCTGCGCCAGTTCCAGGACCTGTTCGTGCTCATGGTGGAGGCCGCGCAGGACCACGCGAGCGACGAGGCGCTTGCGGGCGTGACGGGCGAGGGCGACGTGCAGGGCCTGCGCCGCGAGGACATCACGGGCAGCTTCGGCATCACGCTCAGGCTGGACCCGCGCAACCTGGACAACAAGGCGCTGCTCGACAAGGTGCAGGCGTTTGCGGGCGTGCTGCAGTCGATCGACCGCGAGCGCGCCGTGGACACGCTGCCGGTGCTACGCCACGTGATGCGGCAGCTCTGGCCGGAGGTGAGCGGGGAGGCGATGCGCTCGCCTGAGCAGCTGACCGCGAACGACCTCGAGGAGGAGAAGCAGAACTTCGCGCTCATCAAGGCGGGCGTGATGCCGCGCATGGACACGCAGGGCAGGTGGAACTACGGCGCGCGGCTCCAGTTCTACCAGCAGCTCCAGGAGGAGAACCCGGACGCGATCGCGGAGATGTCGCCCGTCGCGCAGGAGAACCTGCAGCGCTGGATGGAGGCGCTCGAGCAGCAGAACACCCAGTTCGGCGAGAACGCCGAGATCGGCCGCACAGGCGTGGAAGGAGTGGAAGGGTGATGGACGAGCGCAGCGACAGAGGAGAATTCTACCCGGGCGGAAACGGTCGGGGTGGCGTGCCTTCGGGCACGTCCACCGACAAGGTAGATCGCGTGAACCTGGGCGAGATTGGCGATGACTACACGCTCAAGACCGTGAAGCAAAAAGTGGACCAGATCGTGCGCGTGATCGCGACGGCGGCGGTGTGCCTTGCGCTTGCTGTCGTACGCATGCAGTCATACGCCGCCACCGCGCCGCTCGAGGACATCCCCAACACTGCGCCCGTGGTGACGAACGAGGAGGATGCGGTGGCCATAGCGGCGGTGGGCGCGCTGGGCGCGGCGGTGAGCAACAGGGTGGAAGCGGCAGAGGGCTCGCTGCAGGCCGAGATCACCGGTGCCACGAACGCGGTCGTGCAGGCGGCGCTCCGCGCCGCCGAGGCCGAATCCAACCGCGTGGACGCGACCTTCGCCAAGCGCAGCGAGATCCCGGCCGCTCCGGACCTCGCGCCCTACGCGCTCAAGAGCGAGTTGCCGACGGACTACCTCACGGAAGGCGACATCACGAATTTCGCGACGCGGGCGTGGATCAGCGCGCAGGGCTACGCGACCGAAGCGGGCGTTGGAGCGCGCATCGACGCGCAGGACCTGGCGATCAATGCCACATCGCAGCGCGTTGACACAGTGGATGCGGAGCTCAGCAACAGGCTGGACACGGCAACGAACAGGGTGTGGCAGGGCGTGCGGGCCGCGAGCAACGAGCTGGCACGCGCGGACGCGCGGCTGGAAGCGAAGATCGACGCGCTGGAGCTCACAGGCGGCATGACGCGCCTCTGGTCGAGCGACGCAACGACTTACCAGGACGCGACGGGTGTGGTGTGGCAGGTGCAGGTAGTGACAGGCCAGTGGACGGTGGTGCACAGCTGGACAACGACCGGCCTGAACTGGTACGGCCCGTGGTGGTGGGGTGCGGAGGGCGAAGGCGAAGACTACTACGAGGGACCGGGATGGTACATCAGCAGCAGCACGCTGACGCCGATGCGGATGAGTGAGGATCGGTATGAAAGCGAGATAGTAGTGGAATGGAGCTATTGGGAGGAGCAGGAAGAGCAAGAGCATTCGATCACGACGACCTGCTCGCGCACGGTGCAGTGGTTCACCAACGCCGTGAACCGGGTAGCCTACACGAACGACATGGCGACGGCGAAGAATGTCGTGATGGGCGAGGTGGACGAGCGTTTCAACCAGTGGGGTGAGATGGGCACGGTGTTCGCAGCCACGCGGCTCGTGGACCAGACAGGCGGCGGACATGGCGATGTGACGGCCTCGGATGTGTGGCAGATCGCACGATCGGCAACCAACTACACCGACCGCGCGCTCGGCGCGTTCGCATCAACGGGGGCGGTTGCGCGTGCGACCGTGTACGGCACGCCGTCTCGCTTCACGGACGCGACGGGGTGCGTGTGGGAAGTTGCGCGTAACGCCGGATGGAGTTTGTCAAGCTACACAGGATTCACACCAGAAAATATCAGCTCTTGGGTCGGCCCTTATTGGCATGGGGCAGACGGAGAAATGTACCCCACGGACGGATGGTTTCTGGAGCCTGGTGGAACGCCTACGGATCTTGGCGGCGAACCGAACGCGACAACACTTCACTTTTCAATGGGGGATGAGCTTGTTGCAAACTGGACACGGTACGACATTCTTGTGACGAATCTTATCGGCCGCGTCGCCTTGACGAATGACCTCCCAGACACGGCATCAATCCAAAGCGACATAGCGGACCTCAGAACCGAATCGACGCTCGTCTATCGGCTTTATTCCGGATCGAACGTCGTGGCGGAAGTGACGAACTATAACTCGCAGGTCCACGCGCCGGAGCTCCGGCTCATGCAGCTCAACGAGTCGAATGAGTACGTCACGGTGTGGTCGGAGATGAACGGACTGACGCGGACGCTGGCACGGGCGAACGAGTACACGGACGCCGCGCTCACGAACGCCGCACCGCGCGCCTGGTCCAGAACCACCTCCGGCCTCGGCGCAGATGCGCCGTCTAACACCACGTGGATCTCCACGCCCACGACCGTCATCGCCGGCGGGCTTGAGTACGCCAAGGTGGTGGACACCTACGGCGAGGTGTGGGTGCTATCCTCGAACGGCATGGCCGCCGACTTCAACCCTGACACAAACGCATATTTTCGGATTTCGGCCGATGACGGAACGCCGGTCTTTTCGATCGAGAAAACCGACGCCCAGGTCGTCGGCGCGAACGCCGCGGGCATCACCGTGGGCGAGACATCAGTCACGGTTCCCGTGCCGGTCGTGTCCCAGGACCATCCATCGTGCTTCTGGCGTTATGCGCTTGACGATGTAGGCTGGGGCGATGAGACCAGCGCACCGCAGACATGGGACTTCAACTGGACGGGCGGCACGGGCGCCTGGGTGCTGACGCTCGACTTCAACGGCACGCGCCCGCCGTCGCTGTTCCTGCGCTTTTCGTTCCTTCAGGAAGGCGGCGTCGTGATCCGCAACAGCGCCACCACAGACATCTCGGCCGGCATCTGGGTGAACGGCGTGAAGTTCGTGCCGACCGTCTCCGGCAACAACCTGATTTGGACAAAGCAATGATGCAGGCAATCCAGAACGCCGTGATGTATGCCGGCGTCGCCGTGCTCATGGTGATCGCGTTGATCGTGACGGCCGCGAACATGGGCAAGGCCGCCATGCGCGCGAAGCGTCGCATGCGCCGTGCGACCCTCGCCATGCTCGCGCTTGCTGTTGCCTGTACCATGTTCGGCCGAAAGGGGACGGTGACGGTGTCCGACCCGTATATCATGAACGCCGGCTCATACCTCACGAACGACGTGGCGCATGTCGCGCTTGCCAAGCGGACGCAGCTTCTTCCGGACGACACGGAGATCCTCGTCTACGCGCGGCAGGTCGATTTGACGAACGCGACCGACTGGGTGCGCCTCACGCCACATCTCACTTTCGCGGATCATCCATACGACTACGCGCTCGTCAACGCCACGAACTACGACGTGATGGTCGCTGCGAACTTCACGCCCGCGCCGACCGTCCACACAAACGGCGTTTGGCAAATGAAAGGCTTTACGATACCGGGCACGGGCAAGAGCGCGTTCCCGAACACCAAGGTCATCAAGAAGGAGACGCAATGAAAAAGATACTGTTCCTCACCGTCGCCGCAGTCGCCGCAATTTGCGCCGTCACGCAGGCAGACGAGCCGATCGTCGCCGCGACCATCCGCGCCGATGGGTCGACGAACACGTGGACGCAGGCGGATTTACAGGCCGCGCTCGGCCTGATGAACCGCATGTACTGGCGCGACCAGGGAACGGACGCCGGCCGCCAGAAGTGGCACGGCGAGCGGATCGGCGAGTACCTGTTGCCGACCGGCGTCACGAACGCGAACGGCGCGGCTCAGATGATCGTCGTGCAGCTCTACCAGGACGGATTCGTGGCGACGAATCGCATGGTGCGCTACCGCAAGCGGATCAGGCAGGATCCGGAGGCGGCAGCGAAGGCCGCGGCCGAGGCGAAACGCAGGGCCGACGAGGCGCGCGCGGCGTGGGAGAGTGCGAATCTTCCGCCAGATCTCGCCGCTCTTCGCGCGGCGCAGAGAATCGCGGGCGAGACGAACGAGGTGACGGTCATCGTCGGGCCGGGAGGTCAGTGATGGACGAAGTAACGCGTGATATGGTCAAGGCGCAGCTCAAGTCGGCAAAGACCACGGAGGCCCTGAATGACGCGATGGTGAGCGCGATGATCGCTGTCGTTGACTGTCAGTGTAAAACAGGCATGCGCGTAAAACGGCAGGGGCTCATCGTCGCGGGGATCGGCCTTCTGCTGCTGGTGGCTCTGCTCTTCGGGAACGATACGGCGATGAAGCTGCTCAGCTTCTGGCATTCGGGAGGCGCGTCGTGAGGACGGAATGGGCAGACTGCGCGGCGCCGATCATCCGGCTGCCGATAAGCACGCTCGGAGAGAAGGAAGCGGTTCTCATGGAGCCGTGGTCGCTCTACCGCGTGGAGGAATTCTTCGACATCGTGATACCCGCAGGCACGACCACGGACGGTGCCTCCATCCCCAGAGTGCTGTGGCGTGTCTGCGGGCATCCATTGCAGGCACCGCGAGTCTACGCTGCGCTCGCGCACGACTGGCTCTACCGCAACGCCTGGCGCCTGGGGATCACGCGCAAGGAGGCGGACAGGATCTACCGCGCGCTGCTGCGCCATTTCGGCATAGGGGCGTTCGCGGCGGGAGTGGAGTACTACGCGCTGCGCGCGTTCGGCGGCCGGCACTTCGTCGACAAGGCGCCGGAGGGAAAGGAGATTTCGGGCGGGTGCCCGGAAAGCGGGCGGAGTCTTTGAAAGGCCATGTTGTGAATTTGGTGGAAGCCGCCCGCGTGGTTATTATCGAAAAAAGGAAACAAGGAGAAGAAGAAATGAAGAAGATGATCAAGATTGCTGCATTGGGCGGCATGTTGGCGAGCCTGGGAGGGTGCGTGTTCATGTGCGCGGGATGCAGTTCGACGAAGGTCGAGGTGAATGCCGACGGAGGATGGTCGGTCACGTCTACGTCGCACTGGCTGAAGCGTGACGTGGATTCGTTCCGCGCGAAGAAGTCGGCAGAAGGCGTGGAGGTCGAGTTCAACGGCTACAAGAGCGACACGTCGGAGCAGCTGGCGAAAAACGCAGCGGAGTTCTGGTACGGCGTGTCGGTGCTCGGAAGGCTGGCGGGGACGGTGTTCAATCCGGCCGTGGCGAGCGTTCCGCTCGACAAGGGCGCAGCGAACGCGGCGGACACGGCCGCGCTCGTGAACGCGGCGTCGAACGCGGAGACGGCAAAGATCGCGGCGAAGGCGGCAGAGAAGGGGACGGCGGCATCGGCCAAGTGCGCGACGGGAAAATGCACGGACGGGACGTGCGAAGACTGCACGGTGAAGTAGGGAGGAAGGCAAAATGAAGAAACTTACAACGATGGCAATGCTGGCCGCGGCGTGCGCCGCGCACGCGGCGATCGTGGGCGTCGAGGTGGGGAAGGGCGAGACGGCGCCGCTCGAGGCGGCGCGCGCCGTCGCCGCGCAGGCGGTCTCCACGAACGCGACGGGCACGGTCACGGTGAAGCGCGTGACGCCGCTCGACGTGGAGTGGTTCGAGGAGGCGGTCGTGACGAACTACACGTACAGGCCGGCGACGAGCAACGTCCAGTACACGGCCACCGAGACGCTGTGGAGGGCATGGACCACGAACGCCTACGCCGTGGCGACGGGCAGCGTGATGGGCGTGACGTATGTCACGAACGTGGCGACGGTCGTCACGGGCACGGTGTGGAGCGCCACGACGGGCCTCTCGAACCTCACGCACACGGTCACGAACGTGACGGCGCTCACGAACGCGGTGCCGCTCGTCAGGACGGGGATCGTGAGCAACATGGTGGGGCAGGCGTGGGGCGCGAAGCCGTTCGTGGCGGGATGGCCGACGAAAGACCTGCTCTACACGTCGCAGTCGGTCACGCACGCGCTCTCGTCGAACGTGACGTACCAGGTGGTGGACACGGTGGAAGTGCGCACGGAGCGCACGCGGCACGTCGCAAGCCTCGCGGTCACGAACACGCTCTGGAACGCGACGCTCACAAACGGCTACAAGACGAACGCGCTGGACACGGCGATATTCCCGGGCGACTTGCTAATCGGCGAGGGCACGGCGTTCGACGGCGGCAAGGTGCAGCTGATCCTGGAGAGGTAGATGCTAGTCAAGTCCAAGAAAACGGTGAGCCCGGAGTGGGTCGATGAGAACGCGCGCATGCAGCGCGAGAAGAAGATGGAGATCGACGCCTCGAAGAGGCTGATCCGTCAGCGCCGGGAACTCGGGATGGAAGGCCGGCGTGAGGGCCGAGTGGGCGCGAAGAGCCGCCACGCGGTCCTGCACGCCGTCCGAACGATGGGCAAGGAGATACTCACGGAGGCGGGCGAGGACTACTGGCGATTCCTGGAGCGCAAGTACCCGTGGCAGGCGCTCGACGGCAGGCCGCAGGGCACGGACAGCGCGAACGGACACCGTTGCCGCCAGGGCAAGGTGAGCCGCCGCTACATACCGGGCAAGGGCTGGTTCCGCTGGCAGCATAACGGATGGGAGCCGGAGCGATAGGGCGAAAGACTTGCTGATGTACGCTTGGTGTCCCGGCACAAAAGAAAAGGAAAGGCGATTGCGATGGAAATCCAAATGGGCAACATCCTCGAGGCCGCGTGCGCGATGGCCGGTTACGAGCTCGTGACAGGCACGGTGCCGCTCAGGTGGCGCATCATGGCCGGAACGGCGGTGAACGAAGGGCTGCGACGGATCCACGCCGAGAAGTTCCCGGCGCTCCGGCGCGTGGAGTTCCGCAGGTACAGGCCGATCGAGGCGGATCTGGAAGCGGCGGCCGAGCGATACGCCACGGGCCAGGAGTGCTGGTGCGACGGAAAGTACTGGCGGCGCACGGCGACGGGATGGGAAGAGCTGAAGATGGAGCAGGTGAGCGCGTTCGTGGCGTTCGACCAGCCTTGGGAGGCCACGGAGATCGACCCGGGAGGCGTGGTGGTGGATGATTTCGCCTTCGAGGCCGATCCGAAGTACCACCCGGATGCAGCGCCGGTGAAGGGATGCGGATGGTTCGCGGACGGGGTGCTGCTGCCCGCGCCCGCGCCGGAGGGCGTCTACGTGCGCTTCACGCCAAAGGCGCCGCGCGTGAGCTTCGTCGAGTGGGCGCCGGACCGCGCGTATGCGCGCGGCGCCGGGTGCTACGTGTCCGCGGACCGGGACTGCTACATCGCGCTCGCGAACATCGCGCCGGGAGGCGAGGCGCCGGGCGCGAACGCGGCGTGGCGGCGCGTGCGCGTGCGCGACGAGTTCGAGACGTACCTCACCGAGCTCGCGGCAGCGAGCCTGCAATCCGAGGACCAGGGCCGCTACCAGACGAAGGCCGCGGCCGAGAACGAGTTCGCGGAGCTCCAGGCGCGTTTCGCCGAGGGCACGGGCGACAGCCGCATGCGCGCGGGAAGATTCAGGAGATAGCGATGGACAGTCAAATGGAACAGACATGCGCCGAGTGGTGCCGCAGCCACTACTGGCAGCTCCAGGAGAAGCGCGGATGGCGATATGCGTTCCACGAGAGCGTCATGGTGCGCTACTACGAGGAGGCGAACCTGGACACGTCCCTCCTCGAGCCGCTCGTCGAGTTCCTGAAGGGCGAGGCCTGGCGCGATTCCTTCACCGTCCACAACAAGCCGATGGATGCGACAGGCTGGAAGACGACGGCCGTCTGGTACGAGACGCGCGACGGCGACGTGAAGGAGGCCACGAAGCTCAAGCGCACGCGCATCTACCACGCGATCTACAAGGAGGGCGCGCAGGGCGGCGACGGCCCATACGTGATGGAGGACGGCTGCAAGTGGAGGGTGACGCACGAATTCCACTGGAAGGTGGGCAGCCTCCCGGCCCTGCCGGAGAGCGCGAGCGGCGTCCAGTACAGGCTGCAGGGCGTGGCGCGCGACGACGACACCGGCCTCTGGAACTGCGTAATCGAGCGCCGCGAGACGGTCCAGCAGGACATCGCGGAGTATGGCACGGCCAAGACAGTGTTCGAGAACCGCTCCGAGGAGCAGCACCTGGGCGTGAAGCAGGGAAGCGTGGCGGGCACGGGAAAGCCCGCGAGCGTCGGCGGCGGCGTCATGGTGAGGCGCCAGCTCCGCAAGAACGAGGACTGCACGACCGACGTGGTGAACGAGACGGTCGAGGAGAAGCCGGTGTCAGGCGCCGTGTCGGAAACGACACGGCTCATGCGCGGCACGCGCAAGGTAACCATGAACCGAAACCAGCCGGAGAAGGCCGAGCTGGGCACGGCCAACTCGGTGCGCAACGAGCGCACGGAAGGCGGGCTCTGGAACCAGACGATCACCACGTTCGCGCGGATCTTGGGGTGGTTCCGCAAGTCGTGCCGCAAGACGAAGTTCCTGCACGAGCACGCGGAAACGGAAGTGGTGGAATCGGATCCGGGATTCGAGCACGTCACGGAGGCAGGCGGAGGCGTCGTCACCGAGAAGAGCGTGGCGCGCAACGACGAGGGCGGGTTCGACGTGGAGACGCGCACGCGCGAGGAGCAGAGCGTGCCGGGCGCAGTCGTCGAGACGAGGAAATTAATCGACGGCGTGCAGCTGACGACCGTCAACAGGGGTCAGCGCAGCGCGGCGAGCGCCGCAGGGCTCAAAATCGGCGAGAGCGTCAGGAACGAGATCACCGAGGGCGGACTCGTCGACCAGACCATCGTCCAGGCGAGCGTGGAGCCCGTCGGACGCACGGGCGAGGCCTGCGAGAACAACGCGCTCGTCCACGCGCACAGCCGCACAGAGGGCATGGGCACGCAGCCCCAGCAGGCCGAGGTGCCGCAGAGGACAGGCCAGATCGCCACGCGCCGCGTGCGAATGACCGATCGCGGCGCGTGGGAGGTCACGGACGAAACGCGCACGGCCAAGCCGGCAGAGGCCGAGGCGCAGGGAGGGGCGCAGGGAAGGAGTGTCGAAGTCAAGTCGCTCAGAAACCAGGCCGAGATCGCGCCCGAAGCGCCGGGAGTCAACGAGGAAGTCGACGTGTCGCTCCAGCGCAACGAGTTCGGCCTCGTGGACGGCACGGTGCGCCGAGTGAAGCACGAGGAGATGGAGGAAACGGCGAAGAGCGGCAATATGCTCGTCGACGAGGAGCGAACGCAGAAGCTCAACACGCAGGAAAGGGCGGAGTACACGCCGCAGAGGGGTACGGTTTACGACGCGTCCGCCCAGCCAAACGGCATGGGCGCGCGGAACATGACGGTCGTGAAGCGCGTCGCGAAGCCGGCGCTCGAGGCGAAGGAATGGACGGACAGGCAGAGGTCCGCGTCGCGAACGATCACATACCAGAACAGGATAGTAGTCTTCCGCAACCAGGAGGAAGTGCCGGACTTCACGGGGTGGGAGACGTGCAGCCCGTCGATTTCAATAAACGAATTCGGTCTGCTGGACGGCGTGCTCCACCTGCGCAGGCTCGTGAGCGACGTGCCGGAGTCGGGAAGCGGAAGTGAGTCGGAGGGCGGCACGGACCATGACAAGACAAGGACCGTGAGGAAATACTACCAGAAACGCGACGGAAAGACGTACTTCCGCGACTACACGGCAACGTACAATCTCTACTGGGGAGGTGGGGCGGCATGGCTCGCGAAGCAGATGGCGCAGGCCGGAGCGAAGGACTACCCCGAAATGGGACTCGTGAGCGGCATGAGGGGCGGGGTCATGGTCGTGTATACGGCGATACAGCCGGGACAGGAGAGGGGCCCGCTGAGCGAGTCGGGCGGAAGCCAAGGAAACGCCAACCAGCAAGGAACGACATGATGGACGCGGAAACACAGGCGGCAATCGGAGCGCTGAAAAGCGAGATCGCGTCGCTGCGCGCAGAGATCGCGGCAGCAGGCGCAGGCGAAATGGCAGGCGGCGAAGGCGCCGACGTGGGACTCCCGATCAACCCGCTCGGCGGCGCAGACTACGGCGCGTTCCGCTGGGAGGACGGCAAGATCACGCACTGCAACTTCTACGCGGCGCACGCCGTGGTGGAGCTGCAGGACGTGGATGTGGAAGAGGGCCAGGCGGACGGGACGTGGTACCTGAACGTGCCGCACGAGGCGCCGCATCGCGCGACGGTCTCGAAGACGGCAGGAGAGAACGACGACGATCACACGGCTGTGAAGCTCTTCACGATCGAGAACGGGGAAGTGAAGAAGGACTACAGGGGAATGCCGTTCATACCGATTTACGCGTGAGGTGGAAAATGGTGAGGAAAGCAGTGAGAGCCGTCATCCTGGTGGCGGCGGTCGGAACGGGAGGGCCGCGGTGCGGCGCGGCGACTACCTCGCTCGCGACGACGAACGACTACTACTACACGTTGCCAAAGACAACGAACATAGTTGGTCGCGTCATGGGCGAGAGCGGCGACTATGGCCTCGTCCGGTACGAGGACGCGGCGTGGATCGCTGAGGCGTGGGCCGAGCGGATAGCGCTGGGCGGGGAATACGAAGTTCAGACGAACGCCGCGGGGCCGGGGCTGTTGGTGAAGGGAGGGGGGATTTGGCCAACGACGACGGGTAGCTACTGGACGAACGCGGTCATGAGTACGGTGGCCGTGACGAACGAGCTGCTCAAGGACCTGTCGGCGGGGGGGACGGTGAGGAGGATTCTGGGCGCGGCAAGCGGCGGAGCGATGACGAACGAGGTAAGAAGGCTCGAGGGGAGGGTGATGGGGAAACTGGTCGCGAAAGCAGCGATGACAAACGCGTACAAGGTGTTGAAGGGAATGGACGTGGTGGTGAAGGCCGTGTCGCCGGGCGACACGAACACGGCTCGTATAATCACGGCGTGGACGCTGCGGGAGACGGAAACGGGAGAGGGGACGACGGCGACTGCGGAGGCGATGACGGGGACGGTGTCGGCGACGAGCTGGTGGCTGTCGTGCGAAGGGATCAAAAGTGTCTGGAGGGAATATGAATGGGACGGATCGCAATGGGAAAACACATGGACGCGAGAAAGAGAAAGGACGGAGAAAGAGGAAGTGGTGGGAGAAGGGGACGTGAGGTTGGAGTTCGGGGTGAGGAGAAAAGAGGACTGGATGCGAGGGGAAACGAGCCCGAAGGTGGTGAGAGGAGCGAGGGCCTGGGGGGTGGTGCACCTGACGGGAGACGAATACGAGCATGAAGATAGGAAGTGGTTCGAAGACGGCGAAGTAATAGAAGAAGAACCGATTAATCGAGGTTGGGCAACGAACGCGACGGTGTTGGTGGATCTGGGAGAGGCGCGATGGAAGGAGGCGAAGGGGGGATCGTCCGAGAAGCTCGTATACGAGGTAACGGTGAAACCGGCGAGATTGCTCGCGGAATGCGTGGGCGCCACGCAGTGGATGCCGAGTTTGGCGCAGGTGGAATCGGCGATGGGGATACCGGAAGTGCACGGCGATGCGGGCAGCCACAGATTGTCGAGGTCAGTCCAGGGGATCCTGAAGGAAGTCTACCTGGTGATAACACTCAAGCCCGTCACCAGCCTGCCCGGATGGTAGGGTGGAAAGGTTGAAAAGTTTTCAGCAACAACAAAAAAAGGAGAAGAGAAAATGGCAAAATGGCTGAATGAAGAGATGGTGGAAAAGCTGGAAAAGCAGCGCGAGTTGCGTGACAGGGCGGCGAAAGCAGGATTTACGATTGGGATGACGGAGCAGGAAAGGCAGAACCATGTGTTCAAGAAGGCGCACGAGGAGGCGATGGAGCGCAAGCGGCTGAATGTACTTGCGAACCCTGGGGCGGAGGCGAACACGAACTACCGCCATGCAGTGATGCGCGACGCGGAGATGCGGGCGGCGCGCGAACATGAGATGGAAAGGCTGGGCAAGGAGCTGGCGACGCGGGAGGAGGAGGCGAGGCAGAGGCGCTGGGGCATGGCCGAACAGGGCAGGGAGGCAGCGGAGTTCAACAAGGATGCCGCGATCCGCACGGCGGAGGTCCAGGCGGCAAGCGCGGAGAAAGTTGCAGGCATAAACACGGCGAGCGCAGAGAAGATCGCGGGCATCAACACGTCGAGTGAAGAGAGGATAAGCAAGGATAAAGGCGACGTGGCGAAAGAAGTGGCGCGGATCGGAAAGGAGGGGACGACGGAGGCGGCAGCGATTCAGGCGCGGGCGCAGGAGGCGCGGACGTTTGCGGAGAACATGATGAAGCAAAGGAATGTGGACGAGAAGACGGCGCTTGACTTCGCGGAGAGGAGATCGGCGATGATCACGCAGCTGATCAATTCGAGCAAGGTGCATGGCAAGCCGAGATATACGGAGGCGGAGGCCGCGAAAATAATAGACGAGCGCCTTAAAAGCCAGATGCCTGGCAAGCCGAGAATAGATACAAGGTTTGTCAGCAATTAGGAGCAAGCGTGAAGGTGGAAATCAAAGGCGAGAGGGAGGGCGAGATAGGGAGGTGGGCTTAAACGCCCGCAGATCGCGGCGCGGGCAAGGGGGCCCGCGCAATGGAAGCCAGAAAGGAAAGGAAAGGCGAAATGGAAGAGGAAGAGCAGGAGAAGGTGTACAACTTCGAGGGATCGGACGGCCAGAAGTATTCGGCGAAGAAAAGCGAGCTGCCGGAGCTGGTGGAGCAGGCGAAGGCGGCGGGAGTCGTCCTGAAGGGCGTGATGTCGAAGGAGGAAAGCACGGCGGCGCGCGATGACGACTACTGGACGTGGGACAACGCGAAGGCGGGCGTGCGCGGAATCTGGGACGATCCCACGGGCGAGCACGGCGCGCTCGCGTACATGGGCCTCAACGTGGCAAGTGGCATTGGAACGGCGTTGGGCAAGGTGTTCGGCGGGATGGTCAAGGGAGCGGCGGACGTGGGGTTCGGCCTCGCGCGCGGCGTGGCGCGCGGGGTGGAGTCGCTCGTGGGAGCGGACGGCAACGCGGTGAGCGGTTTCCTCGGCGACTGGCACGACTCGTTCAACGAGATAACGGACGCCCTGACGCCGGACCTCTTTGAGAAGCGCGGCATGTACGACGGCATAGAGGGAGCGCACGAGACGATGGGGGCGATAAACTCGTTCGCGGAGAGCGTGTTCGCGATGAAGGGGATGGGCCTTGCGGCGAAAGGAGTAGGGGCGATCGCGGGCGGGAAGAAGGCGGCGGCGATAGGCCAGGCCGTGGTGGCGGCGGGCATGGGCGGAAAGGGCTACGCCGAGATGGCGGAGGATCCGGAGGGGCCGGGCGGATGGCGCCAGGAGCTCGCGGCGGCGGCGAAGGGCGGCATAGAGGCGGCGATGTTCGGCGTGCTGGGTCCGTGGAAGAAGATGAACATGGCGATGCCGAAGCCGTTCGAGCAGTTGACGAAGACGGAGATCGTGAAGCGTTTCACGCTCGAGGCGATGAAGAGCGGCGCGATGATGGCGGGGGTGGCGGCAACGAAGGAAGGCGTCGAGGCGTTGGCGACGGCCGGCACGGACCAGAACTGGCACAAGAAGAGCGCATGGGAAGTGGCGAAGACGGTGATGAGCGAGTTCCTGGTCGGGAGCGCGTTCCACGCGGTGAACGCGCTGGGGAAGTCGGGCGCGTGGCTCGCGTGGAGGGCGGACCGCAAGAACGGCGAAGGCGCGATCACGTTCCAGGTCGAGCAGAACCGCAAGACCTACGCGCCGATCATGGACCGGCAGGCACAGCTGGCGCTGCGGGCGCGGGAGGTCGGCGCGGGATGGCTGGAAGCCGGCATGGAGGGAACGGAGAACGTGAAGCGCGTGCTGCCGAACGGGGCTGTGCAGTTCGACGACGGCAGCGTGTGGCAAGTGGGCAAGGACGGCCGGGCGACGATCACGGTGGCCGACGGCACGATCCTCGATGCGCGCACGGGCGCGGTGGAGGGCTACCGCGCCAACCGCGAGGCGGATGTGCAAAGGGACGCGGAGGGGAACGAGCTGCCGAAGGGGGAGACGCGCGCGGAGAATGCGGCGATCATGCTGGACGCGTTGGAGCGCGGCGAGCTGCCGACGGTGGCGGAGCCGCTCGAAGGGCTCCAGATCACGGAGACGAGTTTCAAGCAGGGCACGGTGCTGGACGGCGAGTGGGACCAGGCGAAGGCGCCGCCGGTGATCGTGTGGGTGGGCAACGACGGCACGCGCGTGCTGGTGACGGGGCGCAGCCGCGCGGCGGGCGCGGCGGCGGCGGGCGTGAAGGAGATCAAGGCGGTCGAGGTGCGCGAGGACCAGGGCTGGACGCGCCAGCAGGCCGAGTCGCTGGACGCCGTGGAGAACATGCGCGAGGGGCGCGGCACGCGCGAGGAGATCGCGCGCGGCGTCGAGGCGCTCGGAATCCGCAGCGAGGAGGACTGCGACCGCTACGGCATCGTGCCGGAGAGGCCGGTGGTGGACGCGATCACGGTGTTGAACGAGGGCTCGGAGGCGTTGAAGAGCGCGGCCACGGAGGGCACGGTGGGGCGCGCCTGGGCGGCGGAATGCGCGGAGAGGCTCGGCAAGAAGTCGCTCGGCGAGGCATCCGAGAGGGCGCAGGCCACGGCCCTCGACATGATCGCGGGCAAGTTGCCGCCGGAGGAGGCGGGCGCGGCCATGGACGCGATCGCGGAGCTTGCAGCGCGCAAGCCGGACTACACCGACCGCGAGGCGGCGGACGCGATCCGCGCCGCGCGCGAGCGCGCCGTCGGGCGCGTGGCGGTGGACGCCGACTCGGAGATGGTGGAGATGCCGGACGGCACGATCAAGAGCGTGGCGGAGGCCAAGGCCGAGGGCGCGGCGCAGGCCCAGGAGGCGGCGGCGGAAGGCAAGACGGTGGATGAGTCGGGGTGGCTGCCGAAGGCGCCGGCGGCGCCGGGCGCGGACAAGGCAGCCGAGCCCACGGTGAAGGCGGACGGATCGGTGGGGTGTGTGCGTTTCGAGGGCGCGAAAGCCACGCGCACGCGCAGCGAGGACGGGCGAGAGATCGTGCTCGTCGAGGGGATGACGGGCGAGGAGATGATGCGCCCGGAGAACCGCGACGCGGCGGTGCAGTTCGTCACGCGGCTGAAGGAGATGGCGGGCGACGTGGACCTGGTGTTCGCGGACGTTTCGGCGGCTGATGCGGCCGAGGCCCTGCTGATGGCCGCGCGCGTGAAGGCGCGGGCGGAGGCAAGAAGCAATGTCGGGGAGGCGGGCTTAAGCCCGCAAAACCAGCTGGTCGATGCCGGGCAGCGGCTGGTCGACGGCCTGTTCGGCGAGAAGAGCGGGATCCGCGTGCGCACGGGCACGCCCGAGGAGGCCGAGGCCGCGCTGCGCGCGGCGGGCGAGACGAAGCCGATCAAGGACGCCGAGGGGCAGGTGCAGGGCTACTACCACCGGGGCAAGGGCGAGGTGGTACTGTTCGAAGGCGCGGACGCCGGGACGCTCGCGCACGAGATCGGCTGGCATGCGGTGTGGCACTGGGCGGAGCGGAACAGCCCGGACCTGCTGCTCAAGATGAAGCGGTACGCGGCGCGGGCGCCGCAGAAGCTCAAGGCGCTGATAAAGGAGACGTACGGAGATTTCAGCGGCGACGCGCTCATGGACGAGATCGGCGCCGGGAGGTTCGAGCGGACGATGGGCGAGCGGTTCCAGAAACTGCTCGCGAAGAGCCCGGAGGTGCGCGGGTGGTGGCGGAAGGTGCTGCACGCGCTCGCGCGGGCGTGGAAGGGCATGGCGCGCACGGTGGGCGGCAACCGCGTCGACCTGAAGAAGATCGAGAAGATGGATCCCGAGGAGGCGATCGAGGCGCTGACCGCGCAGATGCTCGAGGGCCGCAGGCTGGGCGAAGGAAGGGGAAATGCGGAAGGCGACATCAGGCCGTCGATAGGCGGCATCTACACGGGCTCGGCGGCGGACTACGCGAACCGCTCGCGGCAGGGCGGCGTGGACGACGGGCCGAGCGTCAAGCACATCGGCACCGGCGAGGGAAGCCAGGTCTACGGCTGGGGGCTGTACGGGTCAAATGTAAGGAGCGTGGCGGATAGATACGCGAATGAAGGCAGGGACACTAAAGAATTTTTCGCTTGGGACGTGTCTCAGCACGGCAAGAAAATAGATCTGTCGGGCGGCAATTCAGCCGAAGTTATGGCAGCAAGGGAAATCGCAAGGACGAAGGGCGATGTCCGAAGGGCCGTAAGAGAGTCAGCAGATTTGGTGAAGCGCCTTAAGGAAGGTGTCAGTGCTGGAGTAATCCCAGGAGACACCCTCAAGAAACAAGAGGCCGTGTTAAAGAAGCTGAAGGAGGGCGGCTGGGAGTCAAGACCCGGCGAGGCGCGAGCCAACCTCTACGAGCAGACGTTCTTCACGAACCGGGCGGAGGGCGACGAGAGCCACCTGCTGAAGTGGTACGACGCTATTTCCGACGCCAACTGGGACAGGGTGATCGCACAGGCGGAGAAGGAAGGTCTGCGCGAAAAGCTAAAAGGAGCCTGGTGGCTTCGCTTCAACGGCGACCTGGAGCATTTCATTACCGACAACGGCAACAGCGGAGACGCAATATACGAAAGCCTGTCAAGACTCCTCGGCTCTCCGCAGGCCGCCTCCGAGTTCCTTTACCGCGCGGGGATCGACGGCGTGAAGTACCCGGTCGACTCCTACGGCGGCAAGAGCGTGAAGGACGGCGACACGGCGGGCTGGAACTACGTCGCGTTCTCGGACGAGCACATCCGCGTGGACCACAAGTGGACAGACGGCGAGATCAGGTACAGCAGGGGCGGGGTGCCTGTATCGAAACTCAGCGAGAAAGGGAAGAATCAGCGATATTACGAAGTGCCGTTCGACAAGGCCGTTGACAAGATCGTGGCGAACAGAAGGGCTGGCGGAAGAAACGCGAAGCTTATATCTGACGATTATGTGTTTGTAGGAGAGACGCCGAGCGCATTAGAGGAAATAGGATTCGTTAAGTTGCCTGTGATGATGACGCAGCACCACATCGAGACATGCTACTTCACGAAGCAGGACGGCGTGAACTGGAATATCGGCGGGCACATGCACGGCCTGGGCGACAACTTGAAGAAGGTCCCTGGTGCGTTGAAAAAGCCTGTGATGGTGATAGCGTCGAGGTCCAAGAAAGGCAAAGACACAAGTGTGGTCGCGATCACATCTGTGTCAACGCCAGAAGGGGACATGATTCTGCCGATAGTTATAAACGGAGAGCCAGAAATTAACAGCGGCAAAATAACGGCACATGTCATGACAAGCGCACATGGACGCAGAAACGCATGGACAGGACTTGTGAAAGAGGCAATTGAGGCTGAAGGCAAGGGCGATATCGGAGTATTCTACATGGATAATGCAAAGACCAGCAGGGTTTTCACCTCGCTGGCCAAAGCAAATCCACAACTTGCAAGCCTAGGGCTAAAGTATGCCAAACGAAAGCAAGTGAATGGATTGGTGCATAGTATACACGATCCCGGTTCGCCGGTCAAGGCGCAGGCTGCAAAAATCTCAAGCCAGACGGAGACGCGCCAATTCAAGGAATTCTTCGGCGACGTGAAGAAGGATCCGGCGAACGCGTCGAAAGTCGTAGACGAAAACGGCGAGCCGCTGGTGGTGTATCGGGGATCGCCGTACGATCCGCTCGCGCAGGAGGCGGGCAAGGGCGTTATCAAGCCGGAGGCATACTTCACGGCAGACCCGGAATACGCAAAGAGGTACACGGGCAACGGCGGAAAGGTGGGCGCGTACTACCTGAACATCCGCAGGCCCTTCGACATCAGGGATCCTGAATGCCTGAAGGACTTGCAGAGCATCTTCCCGGACCACGAATTCATAAAAGGAAAGTCGGGCGCGCTGGACTGGGGCGAGGCGTCGATCGTAGACGGGGAGTTCCTGCGCGAGAACTTCGGTGACAAGTACGACGGCATCGTCTATGACGAGGGAGGAGACCCGACGGGAAGCGGGGTGAAATACAGAGGCGTGAGCTACGTGCCGCTGGACGGCGGGGCGCAGGTCAAGAGCGCAACGGACAACATCGGCACGTTCGATCCGGAAAATCCAGACATCCGCTACGCGCGCGGCGGTAAGCGCAGGGACGAGGTGTACGACGACGTGCTGAGGGCCGTGCGCGCCGGAGGGCAGCGCGTGGCGGCCGGGCGGAGCGAGCGCACAGAGGCCGGTTTCGACGCGGGCGCGAACCTCTATCTCGAGCGGGAAGGGCAGGCCGGGCCGTCGCAGGACGGCAGCATGACGCTCGCCTACAGCGAGGCACTGCGCCTCTACCGCGCGCTCGCGGCGAACGCGCACATGCCCAAGATACTCGAGAAGATGCCGTGGCTCGCGGGCAGGGGCCGCGACGGCAGGCTGCGTCTCAACGCGGCCGCGTTCGGCATCGTGGACAAGAGCGACCTGGAGGCGGTCAAGGCCGGGCTGAAGAAGGACGGCATGTTCCTCAACGAGGATCCGTCGTGGCGGCTGCACAACAGCTACGAAGAAGTGAAGGCCATGAAGGAGCTGAGCGAGCAGGCGCTCGCCGAGGAGATGGAGGGGCTCGCGGAGGCCAGGATCAAGGGCAAGACGAGCGGCGGCGGCCGCACCGCCGTGAACATCCTCGCGAAGGAAATCGGGCGCATAGCGTGCGAGCTGCCGACGACGGCCGGCGCGCCGCAGTGCCTGAAGGACCTGCGCAAGCTCGGCATGGGCATCTCGAAGGAGCTGGGCGACACGAAGGGCGAGCTCGGCAAGGAGGCGCAGGAGGCCGCGAGGTGGTGGCGCGAGCAGGATCCCGTCAGGAAGGACCCGACGGCAAAGAAGAGCGAAGGGGTGGCGGCGAGCGAGCTGTGGGCGGAGATGTTCGGCATGTTCCTGGCGGATCCCGTGGGGCTGGAGGCGCACGCGCCGAAGGTGTACGCGAAGATGGTGGAGGCGATCGCCGGGAACGAGAAGCTGTCCGAGGCGTGGAACGCGCTCCGGCGCACGCGCGACGCGGAGGGTCCGCACGAGCGCGTGATGCGCGACATCGAGCGGCAGTGGGATGCAGACCAGCAGGCGACAATCAAGGAGTTGCTGGCCGAGATGGACAAGCCGATCGGGAACTGGTGGAAGCGCACGCGCGCGCGACTGTTGCTGGAATTGGACTCGACGGAGGGCCCGGCCGTCATGTGGGTGACGGACGCGGTACGCGAGAAGCTGGCGGAACTGAAGCGTCTGAAGAAGGCGGGGAAGATCGAAAAGGAAAAGTACGATCTGCTGGCCAGAAGTGTGAAGGATGAGCTGAATAAGATAAATGCGGCGCTGCTAGAAAAGCAGAGAGGAGGGGGAAAGGGCAGAAGGTACGCGCTCGACTTCGCCGAGCACATCATGGACGAGGTGGCGAAGGACGGCGTGCAGCTGGACGACCTGCGGCGCTATCTCTACGCGAAGAGCGTGCGGGACGGCATGCACCAGAAGGGCAAGGCCGCGGCGCTGGGCATGGACCAGCGCGAGGCGGACAAGGTGCTGAAGGATTTGGAGGGGCGTCTGGGCGCGGACGGCTGGACGCGTCTCGAGACGGCGGCGAAGCGATTCCAGGCGCTCCGCGAGCAGCACATCCTCGAGAACGAGTTCGTGCTGGAGGCGTTTGGCCGGGACCTCGTGGGCTACTGGCGGATGAACGCGAGCTACGTGCGGAGCGAGCGGACGTGGACGGCCGAGGAGGTGGAGGCGTACAGGGCCGCGCGCGAGGACTGGATGAAGCGCCATCCGGGCGAGAGCACGGTGATCGCGGAGATCGAGGCGCTCATGGACATGCACGCGCTCAAGGGCAGCGGCGCGTCGGGAAGCTCGTTCATGAAGCCGCTCGTCGGGAGCCTCAAGGCGGTGAAGGACCCGCTCGCGGCGACGCTCGAGAACGACCTGCGGATCGTCGAGTTCGCGCAGCGCAACCACTGGGCGTGCTCGCTCGCGGAGGCGTCGAAGACGCTGGGGCTCGAGGGGTTCGCGGTGATGGAGGACCGGGGCGGCGGCGGCCGTCTGAAGGGGAGCAACAGGTACGGGAGCGTGACGTTCCTGAAGGACGGCAGGCGCATGACGCTCGTCATGCCGAAGGTCGTGGCGGACGGGTTCGAGCACGACGCGAAGGGCGTGAGCAAGGTCGTGAAGATCAACCGGGCGATCAGCGCGGTACTCACGCAGTACAGCCCGCGTTTCGCGCTGCGCAACATCTGGCGCAACCGGGCGAGCAACGCGAACAACATCGCTTGGATGGGCGAGGGGAAGTTCGTGGGCGCGGCGGGGCTGGTGGGCCTACGTCCGATCGCGCGCCTCGCGACGTTCCTGATGGAGCGCGCGGCGGCGCACCTGCCGGACAGGTTCGCGCGCAACGGCCTGATGAACCTGCTGTACGGCGACAAGACGAACATCTACTACGAGGCGGAGGCGACGCGGATCGCGAAGCTGATGCAGGACCCGAAGCTGCTGCAGCAGAGGATCGCGGAGGCGGACCGGCTGGCCGGGCAGGGGAAGACGGCACAGGCGCAGCGCATCATGGAGGACGTGGAGAAGTGCAGGGGCGTGATGAAGCTGCCGATCTTCGCCGGCGTCAGGAAGCAGATCATGGGCGAAAGCGGCAAGACGGACATCGACGAGCTCATGCGCACGCTGGGCATGGAGACGAACTTAGACGGCACGAAGCTGACCGGCATAAAGCGCGTGAAGAGGTGGATGCAGCGCCGGGCGGAGACGGTGAAGCGGTTCAACGACTTCGAGGAGGCGCGCGTGAAGCTGATCGCGCTCCTCGCGGCGGAGCACGAGGCGGAGCTGGCGCGCGCGCAGGGACGGGAGGCGCCGAGGTCGGCGGACGAGATCACCTACCAGGTGGCGACGATGAGCGGGAGCCCGCGGTACGAGAACCGGGGACGCGCGATGAACTACATCGAGTTCGCGTGCGGCCCGTTCATGAACGTGGGCATGAAGGGCGCGTACCGCACGCTGGAGGCGATGCGCTACGATCCGAAGGCCTGGTGGACGAAGGCGGCGAGCCGGATCGCCGGGCGCCTCGCGACGAGCGTGCTGTGGATGGGCGGCGGGTACGCGGTCCTCGCAAAGATGCTCGGGGAGGAGGCGGGAGACGACGAGGAGAAGCAGAAGAACGCCGGGTGGCTGATGAGGTTCGGCCGGCGCATGGCGCACGGCCTCGCGAACTGCAGCGACTATCGTCTGAGAAACTACGACATCGTGCCGGTCGGGTTGTACGGCAAGTGGAGCACGCTCGCGATCTCGATGCCGCGCGGCGACGAGGACAGGCTGCTCATGCCGGCGGTGGACCTGCTGGCGCACGGCCTGCTGGGGTCTGAGCGCGCCGAGGAGGCGGGATTCTCGCTGCCGACGGACCTGAACTACACGGGCTCGCAGGCGGTGCAGAACACGGTGCTGAACAGCGGACTGGTGCCGGACCTCACGAGAAGGGGACTGCTCATGTCGCTGTTCCAGGACGCGATCGGCCCGCTCGTCGGGTGGAACCCGTACAACTCGTTCACGCAGCGCACGGTGTACAGCGAGGCGGACTTCGAGTCGAGGTTCGCGGATCCGGGCAACATGGCGACGAAGGTAGGCAAGCAGCTGTGGAACGACGTGGGCGGGCAGGTAGTCATGCCGGCCACTACCTGGGACGAGGACGAGGGGGCGTACGACGACCAGGGACAGTGGGCGCTCAGCGGAGCGGAGGAGGGCGAGGCCGGCTGCATGCCGATCGGCGGCAAGACGATCTTCCAGGCGCTGCATTCGATACCGTTCCTGTCGGCGGCGGCGAGCGGGCTCATCACATTCCAGAACGGCGGCAACGAGCGGATCGCGCGGAGGCTGGAGAAGTACCGGCGGGACGACAGCGCGCCGCTCAGGGCGGCCGCGCAGCGCGTGGCGGACGAGGTGATCGAGGCGGTGAGGGCGAAAGGCGAGGACTTCGACTACAGCGAGATGCTCGCGGCGAGGGTAGCGGAGCTGGGATTGCCCGAGGAGGACGCGGAGATCATCGAGGGCCTGGCGTTCAAGAAGGTGCAGGGCATCGCGGCGAAGATGGGAAGCGAGTTCGATCCGATCGGGAAGACGCTCAGGAAGATGTCGAATGACGAAAAGATGTACAGAAGGGCGAAGCGGCAGGTCGAGGCGGAAGGCTGGGATGGCGATTTCGACTGACTTGCAAACCGAAAGGGAATGTGGTAAACTACTCCGCAACCGAAGGAAAAGGCAAGTTTTCGGAAGGTTTGAGATGTATCTGGCCGACGCGATTTGGCATCAAATTGGCAACAAACATCAAAAACCATTGGAAATAATGCGACTGTAGCTCAACTGGATAGAGCGTTGGCCTCCGAAGCCGAAGGTTGCTGGTTCGATCCCAGTCAGTCGCACCAATAAGATAAACGGAAAACGCCCTGAAAATGGGCGTTTTTCTGTTTTCTTTTATCGTTGCGGATATGATACGGAATATGATACAATAGACCATCGTTCAATTTAACGCAATAAAAGAAACGGGCTAAAATGCTATACAAAAATAACGGTTCTAAATACTGGTGGGTTTCATTCCGTGACCCCAAAAGACCAGGGAAATTCATCCGCCAGTCTACCGGCACAACTTCCATTAAGGATGCGCGGTCGATCGAGGAGTCCATGCACCTGTCGATTAAGGGCAAGATATCCGAGATGAAATTGAAATCCATTCTCGACGCCGTCTTCACCAGGGAGCGCGAGGGAGCCGGGCTGCCGATCGCTCAGCTGTGGGCGACGTATGAGCGGTTCATGTCGATGCGCGATCGCAAGCCGGGCGAACGGCTCGTGAAGCAGCGGAAGAAGAACCTCGAGGATTTCATCGAGTGGACGAAAACCGAGTTCCCGGTCACGACCGTGGAGGAGGTGACGTTCGAGTGTGCGATGGCGTATGCCGAGCACCTGAAGAAGAAGAGCTCGCCGAAGGACAAAAAGCACAAGGCGAAGCTGAAGGACAAAAGCCGGAAAGAATACATCGGGAATCTATCCACGATCTGGAAGGCCGCCGAGGCCCTGTATGGCGTCCGCAATCCGTGGAAGGACCTCCGGCCGACCGTGCGCGACGGCCAGCGTCACGCCGCGTTTACGCGCGCCCAGGAGAAGGCCGTGCTGGCGGCCGCGAAGGCGAGCGCCGTGCCGCATTGGTATGAGGCGTGTCTCGTCGCACGGTGGACCGGGCTCCGGAAGCATGACGTCGTGTTCCTGGAATGGAGCAAAGTAGACTTCGAGAGGGGCGTGATCCGCGTGAAGCCGATCAAGACTCAGGGCTACAACATCGAGGTCGAGGTTCCGATGGTGGCCGTGCTGCGCGACGCGCTGAAGGGTCTGTTCGTGAAGGGCCGGAAGTATGTGCTTCCGGAGTTTGCGAAAGTCTATCCCGGCGATCCGGAAGACTGTACCTTCGCCGCGATCCTGAAGGCGGCCGGCGTGGACGATCCGACGATCACCTTCCACAGCTGGCGGCATACCTTCAGGACACGCCTGGCCGAGGCCGGCGTGAGCAACGACCTCGCAAAGCGGCTCGGCGGATGGACGCAGGACGCGACCGTGCAGCGATATGACCACGCCGACAAGACGGAGGAGATCCGTCAGGCACTGGAGTCTACTTCTGCTTAGCCGCTTTCTTCTCCTCTTTCTGGCGGCGTTTCTCGCGGCGCTCCTCGCGCTCGGCGTAGGCTCTGCCCGAGAGCAGGCGCAAGGCGTCATAGGGCGTGCGCGTGATCGAGGTCGATTTCAAGAGCCGGTCCAGGTCTTTCTGCACCTTCTCGTAGTCCAGCTTCGCGATGTCGCGCGCCGTGACCATCATGTTGCCGGTGAGCTTCACCACGCCCTCGGCCGGAATCAGCGCCGGCACTTCGCGCATGGGCTTGCCCGTGATGAGCGTGTCCCATGTCACGGTGGAAATCGCGCCGATAAAGAACACGCGCGAGAACTGGCCGAGCACTATGTCGCGGAGCATCGTCCAGTGCCAGCCTTCCTGTTCCCATTCCGGATCGTAGCCCATCGCGTAGCGGTAGAGGTTTGTGACGGCGTGGAGCGCGGCCGGGAGCAGGACATGGTTTATCACGGCAGCACGCACGAGCTTTCCTTTCGCATCTGAGTACCGCTTCTCGAAGTCGGCGTCAGGAGTCGTCGGTTTGTAGCGCTTGAGATCCCACACTTCGCGCAGGGCCTGCGTCTCGTACTGGAGCTGCTGCAACGGCGAGGTGGCGAACTGCACCAGGAGCCGTCCGAGGCGCCCGTGTTCGCGCGCGAGTGCGGCCGTGTTGTACGTGCGGCCCGACTGCTGCGTCTCTTCGAGCATGTTGAACGTCTCGGTCATGGCGAGCTTGTCGGCCGCCTGCGGATCCATGCCCTCTCTCAGGTGCCGGTTGTAGAGGTCGCGGAAGAGCCCCTGCGCAATCCAGCCACCCGGAAGGAAGTCGCCTTTCCGGAGCAATCCCATCGAGGTCTTCTTGAAGAACTTCTTGACCGGGTTCTCGGACGGATCGTCATTCAGCGCGCGCGTGGCGACGTCCTGGCCGCTGCCGATCTCGACGCCGTAGCGCACCTTGTACTCTTCGCTCTCCTTGATGTGCTTGATCGTGGCCATGTCCACGTCGGTCATGTAGCGCCAGAGGTCCTTGAATCCACCCGGCAGCGCGTTCGCCCAGACCCAGACCGAGGTGGTCTGCTTCATCGCTGAGAGCGGGTTGTAGCCGAGCGAGAGGTAGGTCATCCAGTTCATCGCCTTGTCGGCGGCTGCGATCTCGCCGGGCGATTTCCTGATGTTCTCGCCGCCGTTGAACGTCTCCTCGAGCTGTTTGAGGATCTTCGTGAGCTCGCCGCCGCCGAACGCGCGCCGGATCGACTCCTGGACGCTCGCGTTCGTGAACACGCCGCGAATGATCGAGCCGCGTTCGGCCCATGCCGCGAGCTTGGCGGCCTCTGCGGAGCGGTCGAAGAACTGGCCCAGGATGGACGCCGACTCGTCGAAGTCGCGCAGCGTCTCCACGCGGCGCGAGAACACGGCGCCGATCGGATCCCATGCCTTGGTGTCGTCCACGTGCATGCCGCGCGCGCGGTCGCCCATGTACATCTTCACGGGACAGTAGAGCGGATCGGGAGAATCAACCGGCAGGCCGGTCATGCGCTTCGTCACCTCGGACAGCTGGGTGCGCTTCGCCTCGTAGAACGAGCGCAGCCAGTCGATGAAGAGGATGTCCTTGTCGGTCAGCACACGCTCGCGCCGGCCGTCCGGGCCGACGGTCTCGAACGTGCGGATGAGATCGGCCTGGTTCTCGCGCTTGTTCGCCGCAATCGCCTCGGAATAGGATCTCTGCTCGAGTGAGACGAGCAGCTGGAGCATCTGCCCGTAGGTCATGCTGTCGCCGTAGCCCTGCTTGGAGAGCTGGCGCGAGAGGTCGGCCGGGATCGCCTCGGTCATGCGGTTGAGCCAGTCGGCCATCGCGCGGCGGTCGAAGCCCTTGCCGTCGGGCGTGGCGAATATCCGCGTGAGCGCCTGCTCGAACGCCCTGCGGTCGTTCTGCGTGTGCCGCGTGAACGCCACCTCGCCGTCGCCGAGCATGACGATGACGCGGTTGATGGCGTCCCGTGCCTTTTGCTGGTTCGCGGAATCGGAGAACCGTACGAGGTGCTGGAGCCGGAGACGGATCATGCCGTTCATGGAGTCGAACAGACGTTCCGCCCAGCCCTTGACGCCCTCGGCGCGCTGGTATTTCTGCCCGTTCGGGCCGACGATGCCGCCTGTGAGCGCGGAACGGATCGACTCCTCGGTCTCGCGGGCGCTCTTCCAGGCGTCCTCGAGCTTGCCAGCTTCGTCGCGCAGCCAGGTCATGGCCTCGTTCGCGAGGTCGGCGATCTGGCCGGGCATGTATCGTTTCATCGCGCCGTACTTCTCCAGGAGCTGGAGCTTGGCGAGCGCGCGGCGCGTCTCCATGTCGAACAGCGGCGCGTCGGCCGAGTTCTTTCCTTCCTCGTCGTACACCTGCGAACGGCGGTCGAGAATGGCCTGGAGCTCGGCGCGCTCCTTTTCCAGCTGCGACGGCTCGCCGTTGATCGACTGAATCGAGAGGTTGCACACGCGCCGGATGTAGCGCGCGGCCTCCTCCACCCAGCCGGTCACCTTGCGGTCGGAGTCCAGCTTCAGGTCGTCGAACTGCGGGCCCTTGATGAACTCCTGGAGTCCGTTCCGGAACTTCTGGATCGTCGCCGTGCGGCTCTCGCGGATCGCGTTGCGGTTGATGTACTTGAAGATGTCGGCCGAAATGCGCTCGAGGGTGTCGGGCTTCACGCCGGGCTGGATCTCGCCGAGCCAGCGGTTGACGGTCGCGCGCGCGCCCTTGGGCGGCAGGAGCTTGTCGGCCAGGTCTTGCAGCTCGCGCACGACGGCCTTGCGGTAGAACTCCGGGAAGAGCCGCTTCTCCTCGTGCTTGCCGAGTGTGGATGCGCCGTGTTCCTTCTTGTAGCGCTCCTCGGCCCAGACGCGGAAGAACGCGGCGAACTCCTCGGGCGACTTGAAGTCGGCGAACGTGGAGAGTTTCGGACGCTCCGGCGTGACGGTCTCGCCACCGACGCCGCCGCCTTCGCCACCACCACCGGCGCCGCCACCGGCCTCGCCGGCCTCGCCGGCTTCGCCGGCCGCCGCTGCGGCTTCGGCCTGGCGCTTGCGCTCTTCGCGCTGCGCCTCCCATTCCGCGCGTTGATTCTCGGCCTCTTCCGCGCGCTGCTTGGCCGTGGCGATCATCTTGGCGACGCGCTCCTCGGCCTCCTTGCGCACGCGCTCGCGGCGGGCACGCTCGAAGTCGGTGATGTTGCCCTCGTCGGGCGCGCCGGCGCCGGGCACGGCACCTTCCTCGCCTCCAGCCTCGCCGGCTTCGGCCTTGGCTTCCTCGCGCTTCGCCGATCCCTTCGGATCAAACCTCTCCGGGCTGTTGGCCAGGATCTCGCCCGCGATGTCGATGCCGGTGTCGCGCTCCACGTCCGCGAGCGACGCGGCGTTGAACGAACGGATATGCTTTTCGATCTCGCGGTCGAGGAAGCTCTTGATCTTGCCCTCGCCTGCGCGGACGAGCTGGCCGCCCTGACCGGCTGCGCCGGCGACGAGACGGTCGATGTCGCTTTCGCGGGCGAGAAGGGCCGTGGCCGTGGCGACGTCGCCCTTGCGGATCGCCTTCTCGATGACGGTGCCGCGCACGCGGTCGGCAAGAGCCTCGCCTTTCTTGACGATATTGGATGCGTTCACGGTCTTGAGCCCCATCTCCAGCCCGAGCCGCGCGATGGTCTTGAAGGCGTTCGGCTTCGGGCCGTGCCTGAGCGCGCGCTCGGCGACGAACGCCACGAGCGCGGATTCGCGTTCCTCGGCGTCGCCGTCGATTACGCGCGAGACGATCGAGCGCCGCGCAAAAGACTCCGGATCGGCCTTGATTTCGTCGGAGGGATTTGGTACACTTTCCGCATCCGACTTTTCGGGTCTGAGAGCCGTGACGTTCGCGTTACGGACGGAGGCATCGCCTGCTAAGGCTTCTGCCCATGATAGGAACCGAAGGTCGGCTTTTTTCTTGCTGTGGTTCAAGAACACGTTGTAGACGAATTCGTCCTTCAACTGACCCGTCCTGCTGGGTTTACTCCGCACTTCGATTCGCACGTCGTACATGCCATCGTCGATCTGGACGGTCTTGACGAAATAATCCCATCTCTCAACGTTCCTGTGAGCATCCGTTTTCTTTCCGCGCTCTTTCCCAGGTCCCTTGAAACGAGAGTTCTCGACGAGATCAAATATATCACCGGCCGCGCCGATTCGATCTTTTACCTTCTTGTTTCGAGGAGATGTTTTATTGTCTCCGTATACGAGTTTGCCGACATCATCATCGCCGAATGTCGCATAGTAGGTCTTGCCGTCCGCAACGAAACGCGCCGTGCGTCCCTTATAATCCTCCTTAAGTTTACGTAGGAACTCGTCGCGCCGCTGAGCGTTGGTCATGTCGTCCACGGAGCGCGTGCTGAACACTTCGATCCCGTCCGGACGCTTGCCGACGAGGGAGAACCTGACGATCTGGCGGTCGGCGGGCACGTCCTCAGTCGCCCAGGGGGGCGTGGCCGCGCGCTCTTCCGGCGTCATGGCAAGGCGCTTCTCGACGTTGCGTGATTCGGTCTCGCCCGCGAGCGACTGGTAAGCCTCGAACGTGTCCTCGTACACCTCGCCATTTTCGATCACATGTCCTTCGAGCGCATTTTCCTCAATCTCCTCGGCCTCGGCTTCCAGACGTGCGGCTTCGGTCTCGTTGCCGCGCCTGCGCTCCGCCTTCGCCTTTCGGCGCAGTGCCCACGGGTCTGCCTCCTTGAACTGGCCTTGGTTGCCGCCCTTGGCAAAACCCTCGATGTACTGGATCGCGTGCTGTATCTCATGCGCGAGCGTACTGCGAACCTGTTCCGGATCGTACATCATCGCCCATGTGTTCAGTCGGATGCGCCTCTTGCCGTTGTAGTCACCCAGGACGCTGGCCCCGCCGAATGTATCGTGATGCGGCGTCTCGACCGTGATCTTCTTCAGTTCCGGGTACGCCTCAAAGAGACGGGTGTCGGTGATGATGTCTGGCAACTTCCGCTTGCGCACGAAGTAATCCGGGTCGCTTTCGTTGGCTTCCCTGCCAATCGTGTCCATCTTTAGCGTGAAGTCCGGGATCTCCACGCGCCATTTACCATCGGTGCCGCGCCACCATCCGGTCGTGCGCCAGATCTCCTCGCGATCCTTGCCAGCCTTCTCCATGGCCTCGGCCTCACCCGCGCCCTTGATGCCCATATTCGACGCGGCGACACGGCCCGCGATGGAGTAGCGCGCGTCCATGAGCCAGTCGTTGAAGCGCTTCGAGAGCGGTATCAGGTTGCCCGCGTTGTCGTAGGTCGGACCGAGCAGCTTGCGGTTCGCCCGCGTGTTCTTGTACACGCTGCCCTTACCGTCGTCGAAGCCCCATTCCGCGATGTCGTTGCCGTCCCACCAGACGTCTTCGACCGAAACTTCCTGCTCGATGACGCGGAACTTCTTGCCCCATCCGTGGATGCGGGCGTTGTCCTCCGCGTAGGCGCGGCTCGGCGTGATCCAGTCGCCGTTCCGGAATTGTCCCTCCTTCACGTCGGCCGGGACGCTGCGGTACATCGTTATCGTGTCTTTGCCGCCGTCGAGAACATCGCGAATGTTCCGTATTGCCTCCTGGCGCATCGGATCGGCGTTGCGCTCCGAACGTGGATCAAACACGATAAACTGAAGATTGTTGACGTCGATGCCGTCGCGGAAGTCGCCGAGCGTCGTAGTGTCCTCCATCTCGCCGTTCTTCGCCGCTTCGATGCGCTCCGCCTTGGTCTCGAAGTAGGCGTTGCTGCTTGGAGCCGCGCCGTTGAACGCGCTCGTTCCCTGGTAGCTGGAGTCGTCCGAGTAGCCCATGCGCTCGTAAACTTCGCGCTCCATGCGCCGCACGGTCTCCATGTCGCCGCGCTTCACGGCGTCCGCATACGCGGCGTCCTCTTCGGGCGTGACTCTCTGCGCCGTCACGGAGTACCTGACGATCTGGCGGTCGGCTGGCACGTCCTCGGTTTCCCAGGGCGGCGTGGCCGCGCGCTCCTCCGGCGACATGGCTTCGCGGCGCGATGCGTTCCGCGCCTCAACCTCGCCGGCAAGACGGTTGTAAAGCTCTCGTGGAGAGCCTTCCCACCATCCGGCCCTGCCGGTCTTCCTCATTTCGCCCAGGTATTCGTTGTAGGCTTCTTCGTAGCCTTCCTTGTCGTATCCCCTGGCAAACAGATTATATCCCTTGTCTCTTCCCTCCCTGTCGGGGATCCATCCATCTGCTTCAAGCCCCGCTATTTGCTCACGGCTCGTCACTCCCAGCTTCTCGAGGATTGCCCTTTCTATCTCGTAGGGATTCGTCGTGCCAAGCTCTTTCGCGGTCTCCTCGACCTCGAGTCTGTAAGCCCATATTCGCTGCTTGCGCTTCATGTTCTTGACGAATTCGGCTGCCGATTCAGGGTTTCCGCCCTTTGCGAATGTCTCCATGTATTGCACGGAATGTTGCACCTCGTGGACGATCTTGCCGAATGCGCTGTACGGCCCACGATCTTTTACAAGATCTCTGACTATTGCGGCGTTTTCGTCCTGAATGCTCTTGTCAAATTTCGCGATCCAGTCTTTCGCCAGCGCCCTCTCTTCCTCGGCCGTTCCGTGTTTGATGCCGAACGCATCCATGTTGCTGAACCGCTTCTGAAGGAACTCGTCCGAGTTTATTACCTGCTGGTAAGTATCGTAGAGGTCCTGTTCGTGCTTCGGCCGATGCCTTAGATCCTTTATACCCGTATCGAGCAGGACGATCTCGTTCTTTCCGGCGTCGTACCATCCGCCGGTCTTGTCGTCGTGTTCCGGAGAGAATACGATCTTTGTTTTCTTAAGCCGCGGATAGGCCTCGAACAGCGCCGGAGCGTCCAGCACTTTTTCAAGCGTCGTTTCGCTGCTTCCGCCGCGAAGGCCGTTTATTCCCTCCCGTAGCGCAGCCTCGATCTCCTTTTCGCTCTTCATCTTCACGGACGGCAGCTCAAAGCGCCACCGGCCGTCCTTGCCGCGCCACCATCCGGTCGTGCGCCATATCTCCTCGCGATCCTTGCCGGCCTTCTCCATGGCCTCGGCGTCGCCCGCGCCCTTGATGCCCATGTTTGAGGCGGCCACCTTGCCCGCGATCGAGTAGCGCTTTTCTGCGGCTTCAACGTTAACGGCCTTTGCGGCGTCGCGCCATATCTCGGCGCGTGTCCGGGCAGCGCCGAAGAGGCCGTCCGTTTCGCCCTTGGCGGCTTCGACGTAGAGGCGCACCGTCTCGGCCAGCACGGGCGCGCTCTTCGGATCGTCCAGGAGCCGCATGACCGCCTCGGCTATCTCGCTGCGCTGGTCGAGCATGTCGCCCTGCTTCAGGTACTCATCGAGCGTACCCCATTTCTTGCCCGTGTCGCGGTTCTCGCGGAACTCGATGTAGTCCGCGAACGCGCGGCTCACGTCCGGGCCGATGGCGTATTCCGGACGCGTCTCGATGGCCGCGACGTGCGGCGCGATCGCGGCGGCCGTGTCCTTCTGGCGGTCGATGCCGAGCGCATCGGTGTCCTCGACGAGCTTCTTCACGACGTCGCGCCCGCGCTCGCCCTGTCCGCATGCGATTGCGAGAAGTGCGCGCCGCGCCCTCATGCGCAGGGCTTCGGTGAAGGTGCCGTCGGAATTGAGCAGGCTGGTGTCGCCCGTCGCGCGCACGAATTCGCGGAAGAACTCGTCGCTCGCTCCGGCGGCCATGTTCGCGGAGCCGTCCATGTTCGGCTTGTAGAGCTTCGCGAGGTCGAGCGAACGCACGAGGTCGGCGTCGGCGCGGGCCTGCTCTTCCTCGTTCATCTGCTGGATCGCGTTTGTGTTCGAGAGGTCGGCCAGCTCCTTCAGCGTGGCGCCGCCGAGCTCGTCCACCACGCGCACGAGGACGGGATTGTCTGCGTCCGCGACGGTGTTCTCGACGCCGTTCTCCTTCGCCCATTCCTTCATGCGGTTGCGGTAGCGGTCGTAGAGGTTGCGCTTGGCCATCTCCTCCAGGACCATCGTGCGCCCGTTCCCCGAGACGACGACGAGCTGCGGCTTGCCGTCCGGTCCAGGACGCCGTGCCACGACCATCGCGCCGGAGTCTGTCTTCGGATCCGCCAGCAGGTAGCCCGGCTCGAAGTTTGCGATGTGCTCCTCGCGCGTCTGCTCCTCGCCCTTGTTGCCCTTGCGGTCGCGCTGCTGGAGCTCCATCGGGTAGCCGGCCATGTTGGAGTGCAGCAGCGACGCGAGCGGGACGATCTCGTAGTGTCCCTTGACCTTCTTTCCGCCGGTCGGCGTCAGCGCCTCGAACGAGACGACGCGCGGCGCGGGCGCGGGCGCCGGTGCGGGCGTCGGCGCTGGAGTCGGTGCGGGTGCCGGTGCCGGAGTCGGCGCCGGTGTCGGCGCTGGCGTCGGCGCGCCGGTCTGCGGCGCTTCGGTGCCGGTGCCCGTCTCGGCCTTGGGCGCGACGGGTTCGGCGAAAGTGAGGTCGCGAACGTGCTGGTACTTGCCCGCGAGGAACGCGTCGTACAGCGCCTCCTCGGCGTTCGCGGCGAGGCGTTCCGTCGCCGCACGGCTGTCGCGCAGGTGGCGGATGCGGCTGATGAGGCCGAACAGCTTGCGGAACGGGCCAGGCTCCTCGGCGAACGAGCCCGCCATGCGCTTCGCGAGGTACTGGCGGAAGCCGTCGGCCGCGCTCTCCTCGTTCAACTGCTCCTTCGCGTTCTGCGGCGTGCCGTAGGTGTCCGTGAGCCATTTGACGTCGGCCTCGTCGAAGAAGCCCGTCTCCTGGCAGAAACGCAGGAAACCGTGCATCGACTCGTGGAAGCCTACACCGGGGTCTGCGGTCGGGTCGAGACGGATCACGCCCATCACGGCGTCGGCGTCGCCGGAATCGACATGCAGCGACGGGTCGGCCGGATCCGTCAGCATGAAGTAGCCTTCGTCCTGAAGATGGAATTCCTTTACGATCCGGCGCCGCTCGGCGTCCGTCATGTTGATCCAGGCGTCAGCTGTCACATGGCCGCCGAGGCGCGTGACAATGCTTTCGATCTGGCGCGCCAGCTCCGGGTCTTTTCCCGCCGCGCCGTAGAATCTCTGCGACAGATCTTCCGTCTCGACGGCGAGCGTGCCCGTGCCGCCGTCCGGCATCGGGAGGTCGATCAGCACGCGCCCGTTCTCGGTGCGCACCTTGCCCTTGAACGCGCTCGCGAGCGCGGCGTGCGCCTCCACCATCCCGCGCGTGGAGCGCGTGTACATCTCGCGCAATGCCTCGGTCGCGGCGGGC
Source organism: uncultured Lentisphaerota bacterium (assembly GCA_900320225.1). Taxonomy (GTDB): domain Bacteria; phylum Verrucomicrobiota; class Kiritimatiellia; order RFP12; family UBA1067; genus RUG572. The sequence goes on along the minus strand of ONRL01000001.1, from coordinate 48,753 downwards.
GAGTACATGTTCCTGCGCTCCGCGCCGAACTCGCGGGAGAGAATCGCGGCGTCTTCCGGTGTAAAGCCGGCCTTGACGAGCGCGGCGGCGCCGGCGTCGGTGCCGTCGGCCATTCCCGCACCGACGGCGTGGCCTTGCGCCCAGACGTTGCGCACGGACGCGATGTCGCGCAGCGTGCCTTTCTCATCGAGCATCTTCTCGATGATCCTCTTGTGCAGGCGGTCTGTTTTGACAGAGTAGTCGCGCGCCAGTTCATCGTAGCGTCTTGCGGCCTCGTTTCGCTCCGCGAACACGTACGGATCGAATTCTCCCCTCGCCCCCTGCTCGTCGAGGATGGAGTCAAGTTCCCCCAGCTTCTCTGCCGCGCCAAGCTGCTTGCATTCAGCTTCGAAGTAATCCTTCGCCTCGGTTATCTCCGCAGGCTTCAGGCCAAGGCCTCTCAGTCCAGCTTCGCCCCCCTCTGTCCATGCACGGCTCATGGCGGAGAGTTGATTCAAAATGGTTGCCTTACGCAGATTGTCTATCTGCTCATTCCCGACGATCGCCGTCCTGACGGCGAAGGCGTTCTCCACGGCCTCGCGGAGGTTCTGCGAGCGGTTGGCGCGTCCCTCGGCCGTGAACATCTTCGGCAACCCGCCGGACGCGCGGGCGTGGCCTTCGAGGATCCCGTATCCCGTGAATGCGAGCATGTCCGGGATGGACGAGACGAACGTCTCCGTGAAACTCTTCGCGGCGTCGTTCCAGGCGTCTCCGCCGAGGTGCAGGTCGTTGTTCACGGCTGCGATCGACTGCTGCATGGCCATCATCAGCGAGCCGGCGGCCGTGCGCTGGGACGCGATCTTGACGGTGTCGAGCTTCGCGACGCCGCTCAGCACGCCCTTCATGAACGCGGTGCGCAGGGCCATCTCCTCGGCCGCGCCGTTCGCGGACGCGCCGAAGAACTTCGGGCTCACGGCCTTCAGCATGTAGGCGTAGGTGCCGCCTGCGACGAGGTTGATCGCGTTGTACTCTAAGCTCGTCGTGTCGACGCCGGCTGCGGCGGCCTGGGCGTCGGCCTCTGACATCATCTCGCCCGCGCACGCGACGTAGCCGAGCGCCTTCAGCTTCATCGAGGCGATGAACGGAACGGCGGACGCGAGGCCGATCGTGAAGTTCGCGACGGCCCCGTGCTGGTCGGAGAGCGGCGCGACGGGCGAGCTCCAGCCCGCGTACGCGCTCCAGAGCGCGTGCTTGCGGCGGATCGTCTCGTTGATGAGGTTTTCGTCGAACCCCATGGCCATCGCGCCGTACTTCTCGAGCTGTTGGTACGGCCCGTTGACGAGTCCGCGCGCGGCGTTGTATACGCCGATGCCCATGTCGCCGAGCCAGTTGAAGAAGCCGCCCTCGGTCTGCTCGCGCGTCATGCCGCGAATCTGCGCCAGCGTCTCGATGTCGTGCGTGGGCAGGCGCCTCAGGCGTGCCTCCCAGTTGTCCGGAATCGCGGAAGGGTCCTGTGCAAGTTCGCCCGCGAGCGTCTTGGCCTCATCGGTCTTCAGCGACTTGATCATGTCCGGAAGGTAGAGGAGCGCGTTCTTGCGGCGCAGCTTCGCCTCGTACTCGCTGCGGCGCTGGAGTTTCCGCCATTCTCCCGTGCGCCACTCGCGGATCGTCGCGCCGTACTTGTCCCGCTCGGCCTGCGGCGTGTCGTCGCGCGACAGCATGAAGCTCGCGTTGCGCACGTCCTCCGGAGCCGCTTCATATTCGCTCTCCGAGAGCTCAGTGTTGATGCCGTAATGCGCGGCGACTTGCGACGTCGCGTCGCCCACGCCCTCGGCTAAGGACGAGAGGAAGCCCTGCTCGCGCTCGAGTTTCGCGTCCTTCTCCTCGTCCGACATGGCCAGCCACGCCTGGAGGTCGGGATCGGCCGCCGCCGTCATGCCACGGGTCAGCACGTCGCGGACGCTCATCAGGTATTCTTTGCCGGTCTTGAACGGCTTGCCCCCATTCCAGAGGCGGCCGTCGAGGTCCTTCGCGCCGGTCATGGTCTCGACGATTTTGGACGCTGCGGCGTATTTCTCCGCCTCGGTCTTGAAGGATTCATCCGGCATCTGCGCGATCTGGTGCGCGATCAGCACCTGCCTGGAAAGGGTCTGCGCGGCCGCGCGGCTCTCCTCGTCGGTGGCCGTGGCCGGGCTGACGCTGAGCGCCGACGCGACGCGCTCCTCTTCCGTCAATGCGGGAATGGCGTCCCATCGGGTTGGGGTATTCGGTCTCGGCATCGTCACTCCTCCGTCGGTTCAACGTTCGGCATCTTCGGCGTAAATGGTCTGCGTTTCATCTGCTTCAGGCCGCTCTTCTCTTCGGCTCGCTTTTTCTGGATGGATGTCGTGGTGTCGACGAGCAGGCCCTCGCGCTTTGCCGCGCCGAAGTTGATGCTCAACATGGCGTCTGCGCGCTGTACGACAAGTTCCTGCGCGGCTTCCGCGTCCTTGGCTGCGCTCAGCTGTGCGCAGGCGTCGCGGAAGACGGCGGCCGCGTCCAGCTTGAACGGCTTGTCCAGGATCTCGTTGGTGAGCGGGTGGACGGACAGCATTTCGCCGTCGTGTTTCGCAAGTTCCAGTCCCCAGTCGAGAAGTTTCAGCTGCTCGTCGCTCGTGAGCGTGCGGCTGCGCCAGACGGAACGATTCTTTGAAGTGGCGTAGGCCGTGCCTGGCGCGAAGGCCGCCAGCCACGGGCTCGGTGCCTCTCCGGGCACGCGCTCCTCGAACTCCCATTCCGCGTCCTGGCCGGGGTAAGGCTTCCTCGTTTCGGGATCGACGAGGTACTCGAACTTGCCGGTCTTCGAGCTGACGCCCATGGTCGCCTGCGGATCGTAGTCGTCGCTGCCGAAGAAGAATTCCTGTTTCAGGATACGCACGAGCTCTGCGGCCTTGTCGGGCATTCCCTTCTGCGACCAGATGTTCTCGTACTCCTTGCGCAGCCGGTTGTACTGGTCGAGGGTGATGTGGCCGTTCGCGGCGACTTCCGCGAGTTGACCGGCGACAAGTCCGGGCGACGCCGCGCCCATCTCCATCATCTTAGCCCTGATCTGCGCCTCGTTCGCCTTGAACATCTCCTTCTCGGCCGCGTCGGCCATGAGCGCGCCCTCTGCCAGGTACGCCTGCGCCTGCCGGTCGTACGCTTCTTTCAGCGGCCCGTAGAACTTCGCCATGCGCGTGTTGTCTGCCGGCTCCTGCGCGTCCTTCTCGCCGGCGTGGGCGATGATGTGGTCCCAGGTGAGGCGACGTGCCTCGGCGTCGGCAGCCATGTCGAGACGCTTTGCCTGCTGGAGCGCGACGGTCTCCATGCGCGAACCCTTGGGCGCCTCCTTCGCGCGCGCGTCCATGTCCGTATACGCGTCCTCGAGACTCTTGATGTCGCCATGCGCGAGGGCGTTGTCGGAAAACGCGACGAGTTCGGACAGCTGCTCGCGTTCCTCGCGGTCGCGCTGGATGTCGAACGACTGCCGCGCGCGGCGGACGTCTGTGAGAAGGGCGTCTTTCATCTTGCCGCCGATGGTGCGCTTGCCGCCGGGGAGGTTGGCGGCGATCTCGTCGGGAAGTTTTCCTTTCATGCCGGCCTTGATGTCGGCCTCCACGAGGTCGAAGCCTTCGGCCGTCTGGCAGCCGGTGACCCGCCGTCCCACGACGGACGCGGTGAGCTTGAGCGCGAGCTCTTCCTTGCCGGCCTTCGCCTGCTCGGGCGTGAGGCGTTGCAGCTGCGACACGCGGTCATATTGCTTGAAGATTTCGGGAATGGCGGCGTCGTTTCCGCTGTCAAAGAGATCCATCTGCGTCTGGAGTGTTCCCGTTGCGTTGCCCAGCTCCAGGCGACGATATTCGGAAGCCTGTTGGTCCATGAGGCGGCTGATGCAACTACGCCTGTAGCCGGCGAGGTTCTTCATCGTCCGTTCGCGTACACGCTCGTTCGCGCCGATCGAGACGCCGATCTGGTTGAACCGTTCGCCGAAGCAGTCGTCCCACTCTTGCGCGACGTTCATCGTGCCCTTACCGGTGCGGAGATAGTAGCCGCGCTTCTGGCCTTTGAGGTGTTGGCGCTGCGGCGTGTTCCAGTCGGTGACGTCGCGCTCGTCTCGGCTCTCGGTTTCCATTGTGCGCATCATGGCGCTGGTGTACTCGTCGACCTGGCGGTCCTCCTCGCGCTGCTGGATGGCGAGGCCGATGCGGAGCATGGTGTCGCCGACGGCGCCGAGGCCGCGTCCGATGGCGCGGTTGCCCTCCTGGTAGTTGCGGGAGTAGTAGGTCGGCGCGAACGTGCGCGCCGAGGTGTGGTGCACCGTGCCGATGTCGGTGGAGGTGACGCCGTGCGCGGCGGACGTGCCGCCGAGGTTGCCGAGCCGTTCGCTCCGCTGCGTGATGTTGATGACGCCCATTGTTATTTACCCCACAGTGAGTATGCGCCCCAGGCGGTCTGCGCAGCACCACCGAGCCCGGCGCCCCAGGCGGCGCGCCGTCCGGATTTGCGGGCCGCGCGCGCGGCGGCCCTGCCGTAAGCGATCGTGTCAGCGGCTGCGGACTGCGCGTTCGCCATGGTGAGCGCGGCGGCCCGGCGCGCGTCCTGTCCGCTCGCCAGGTCGCTCTGCGCCTTGAAGACGAGATTGTTCGCGCCCTGGAGCGAGTTGGCGGCGTTGCGCTGCTGGGTGCGTTTCTCCTCCTCGAACGTCCACTGATTCATCCTGGCGTTGTCGAGGATGGTACTGATGTCAGCCTGTCCCTCCGTCGCGGACGAGCGGATGATCGCGCCGAACGTGTCCTGCGGCCCGGCGTCCACGGCGAAGCCGTTTCCGGCGAACTGCGCGTACTGCTCGCCGATCTCCTGCGCGAGCATCCGCGACCGGCGCGCGGCCTCGCGCTCGCCTTTGAGCTGCTCGATGTTTGCCTTCTCCTGTGCGATCTCGCCCTGGCGCAACTCCTCGTCTGCGCGGAACTTCTGGTTCCCGGCCTCCATCATGTCCATGAGGCTCGTGCGCTCGAACTGGCGGGCCTGCGCGCGCTGGGCCTCCGCCGTGGCGTTCGCCTCGCGCATGATGTTCGCGGCCTGAAGCTGCGACTGCCGCTTGATGTCGGACGCCTGCGCCTTGCCGGCCTGGTTCGCGGCCCAGGCGTTGTAGCCGGCGCCGATCGCGGTCATGACGAGACCGGCGACCCCTAGTTCCATGCCCATGATTCCACCTCCTGTCTTGTGAGTTCCATCACGATGTACCGTTCCCCGTCCTCGGGTGCGGGTACGCGCGCCACGCGGCGCATCTTCAGAATCTTCTCCTGCCAGCGCACGCTCGCGGCGTACGACTCGAGCGGCCAGGTGAGGAACGTGTCGGCCCATTCCGGGCATTGGCCGACCATCCACTTGAACGCCGGACGCGACGCCTTGACGAACGCGATCTTGTGCCGGTTCGCGTTCTCGCAGGACATGAAGCAGAACCCGCGCGTCCGGCTCATGAACGACTCGTTCGGCATCACGAGCACGCCGAAGAAGCCCACGATGTCGCCGTTATCGGCGCGGACCGTCCAGCACTGCTCGAAGTCCGTGACGAGCGTGCGCGTCGCCTTCTCGATCTCGCACTCGCGGCGTTCGCCCGTGCGGTAGTTCGCCTCCACGTAGTCGATCTCCTCCTGCGTGGACGGTGCCAGGTTGAACCCTCCCGGGAATGTCACGGACGGCTTCACTGCTCCTTTCCTCCGTTCTCGTACTCGACCTGGTAGGTGTTGCTGATGGAGAGGATCGTGAGCGGCCACGGCTCGGCGTGGCGGACGTGGATGCGCCCGTCGCGGTTGTTCGTGCCGGTCATGAGCTTCTTGCAGTCCTTCTCCGCGAGCGTCACGGCGGATCCGTCGCGGACGACCGGCAGCGAGACGTCGCGCCAGCCCGTGTCGATCGCGTATGGCTTGACCTTGAACGTGCTGGCGCCGATGACTCGGATCTCCGATTCGGTCGCGTTCTTGATCTCCATCTGCATGGTCTGGGCACGTTCTGGTTCTGGCCGGACCGTGACCATCTCGGACACGATTGGCCAGCCGACCGCGTAGGTTCCGTCACCGAGCGCGACGCCGACTTCTTCCGTCCCGGTCGGCTCGGATGACGTCTCGATGTGCATGCCGTCCAGTATCACCTGGTTCGCGGCCGTCGGCGCGTCGGAGTCGTTTCGGACCTTCCAGAGCTGGTACACGCCGTCCTTCTCGACGAGCATCATCATCTCGGTGGTGCCGTCGATGATGCACTTGGGCGTGACGATCTCCTTGGCCTTCCACCCGCCGCCGAGCTCCTGCACGCTCCAGGCGGCGACTTCCTGCTCCTTCATGTAGACTAGCGTCGCGACGCGCCCGTCCGCGAGCACGCACTCGACGATGGAGTCCGGATGCTGCTTGTAGGCCATCGAGACGATCGGGTTCGCGCGGAAGATCGACTGCGCGATCACGGAGAGGTCTTCCGACTGGTAGCTGTCGGAGGTGTAGTTGTAGTTGATCGAGCGTAGGCACGTGCCGCCGCGCTCCGCGAACAGCGTCTCGTCCGCGAGCTGGAGCGGCTGGAGGGTGCGGTCGGAGCCGACCATGCTCTGGAGCTTCGCGGATGCGGTCTTGTAGGTGAGGGCGTTCCCCGAGACGGGCGCGATCAACCATTCGCCGCCGTCGCCGAACAGCATCAGGTCGCGGCCCATGACGAGGTGGTTGATGTTCGGGAACTCCGTCGCGGCCAGGGTAAGCTCGAGCGCGTCGTCCTCCCGGATCGACTCGTGGGCCGTGAAGTTGTAGAGGTCGGCGATGCGGCTCATCCAGATTGTGGACGGCGCGCCGCGCGTGGAAGCGAAGACGAGCCGTTGTTCGTAGATGCCCACGCAACCTGGATATTCGCCGGCGGCGGCGAAGTGTGGGTCGTCGATGACTGGCGGCGTGACCGTCATGTCTGGGTTGATGTAGTCGTCCTGCATGTTCCCGCCGTCTACCCCGCCGGACGACGAGGAGAAGAACTTCAAGGCGCGCACGACGCCCGTCTGGCGGTTCCCGGACCACGCGAAATACTGGCTGCCGTCGAACTTCATGGTCACGGAGTCGATGCAGGAGAATGAATCGGCAGAAGAGATTCCGGACGAAATGTCGAAATCTACGTAGCGCGGATGCGCGTTCATGTATTCGGTGTTGTGTCCCGGGCCGACAAGGCGCATGTACAGCGCGTCTCCGTTCGGGAGCGTGGTCGATCTCATCGGAAGGAGGAGCCAGTCGCCGTAAGCACCTTGTGCTACGGTGCCGAGGTAGCCGCCACGCGCGACGTAGTTCATCGACACGGACTTGTGGATGTAGGCGCCGGATCCGAACGCCATGGGCGCGGACGTTCCGTCGGCCTTACGGTATGTGACGTAAAGCTTGATCTCCGGCGCGGACGGCACGAGGTACGCCGTGCCTGTCACCTTGTCGTAGATGCGCCCGTCGAGGTAGACGCGCATCCGCTTGAACCTCGTCCCCTTGGAGAATTTGATGGTCATGCCTTCGGACTGGCGCGAAGGCGGGCAGATGAGGCAGGCGTCACCGGCCGGCGAGGTGGAGAATGTCGCGTTCGATCCCGAGCAGATCTTCCTCATCACGGTCTCCAGTCCGACGCCCCTGCCGTCGAGGTAGTCCATGAGGCAGGGAGCCGAAAGCGTGTCCGCCGAGTTGTCCGGAATGTTCGTCGCATATTCGTCAACCGTTGCGGAGAACGCACCGGACGACGCCTCTACTCCCACGGATCCGATCAGTCCGTAGCCGTTCCCGTTGTCCTTGTAGACATTGTAGTATTCAGGCTCGTCGTCGTTGTCGCCCTTTGACACGACGATGTTCACGACGGCGTTGTTGGCCCATGGCATGAAGTAGTCCACGGCGACAGGAACGGACGGGCGCGACTCCATGCCGTCCTTGACGTAGGTCGCGACGTACCTGACGGTGCGAGACACGAGGACGGACGACGCGCTCGCGGAGTTCTCCGCGCTTCCGTCCGTGGTGATCGTCCGCTGGCACGTACCAGTCGCAAGCCCGTCCGTGAATTCCGTCGTCTCCTCTTTCGTCACGGATTTGGTGAAGGACTTAACGGAGACGGTTGTCGTTTTTACGCCCATCGCACGGTCGACGCTGACAGACGTGCATGTGTACGAGCAGGCGTAGCTGCAAGATCCGTCGTTCCCGTCAGCCACGTTGGCGCTGTGTCCCGCGTCCGTCACCGTCCCGAGCGCGGCGCAGGCCTTCCTGAACGCGACGAGCTCCTTTTTCTGGTTCTCGGTGAGCCATGACGGGCACCCCGCGGTGTACCAGTATTCGTCGGTTCCGTCAGAGCCGACGTTCACGCAGTCCACGTTGCTGTCGCTCTGTTCCTTCAGCCGCGGGAACTCGTCCGGCCATTCGGTTTCGACCGGGTCCTGTCCGGCCATCTCCGCCGAGTCGACGACCGGCGGCAGAAGTGAAGTGTTGTCGAATCGCAGTTCCTCGTAAGTCGCGCGGCCGTCGGCGTCGAACGACACTTTGGCAGGAGGGTAGTCGCGGTGCGCGATGAAAAGAGTGTCGCCGGACTGGCGGATGCAGAGGTCGGCCAGGTCCGCGTCCGCGTACGGGATCGCGATGCGGTACGGGATGGATCCCGTCGTGTGCGCGTAAGCGTAGTCGTTCTCGCCGATCATCCTGACGCCGTAGTAACCCGCCCCGTTCGGCTGCGTGTCGTTCGGCTCAGCTCCGACGAGCCGCCAGTAAGTCGTGGCGATGTCGAACGTGAGCGCCCACGAGCCGTCCCCCGAGATCGTCCACGACCGCGTGGCAGTCACGCCGTGCTCCGGGAAAACGACCTCGGTGTCGGCCGGATTGCCGGACGTTGTCTCGTTCACGTTCCCGCCTCCGGCCATCGTGCCGAGCAGGCGCCACACATGCTGTGTGGAGAGCCACGAGATCGTCAGGTTCCCGGAATCAGACAAGGTCCACGCGCTGGCCGTCGCGGTGACGTCGGTGCCGTCGAAAGCGATCGTAGTGGCCGCGGGCTGGCGCGAGCCGAGATAGTAGCCCGTCGCGTCCAGGGCGGTTCCGTTGATGTTGTTGTGCGCGAATTCCCCGCGGAACACGCGGAGCGTTCCGGAACTGGAATATTGCGCGGCCGACTGCGCGGAGAACCTTCCGCCGAAGATCGCGACGGTCGCGGCGTAGAAGATGGACGACGAGCCAGAGTTCGTGTTCTCGTTGACGAACGTCCCGCCGTTGACCGTGACGGCGCCGGCGGACGCGCACCAGAAGATGTATTTCGTGTCGTCCTCAGTGACGGTGGAGTTTCCGATCCTGAACGTACCGCCGTTTATCGTCACGTCGCCGCCGTTTTTGAGCGCGAACACGTATCCTCCCTTTACGTCGTCGAACTCGAACCTCCCGGAGTTCACGACCACGTGGGCGGCGTGGTCCGCGTAAATCCCGCCAAAGTTGGAGCCGCCGCCCATCATCTGCCATGAGATGTCTCCGTCAAGCGTCAGGGTGCCGGACTTCGTGTTACCGCTCGTGTACGGCGTGAACTTCAGCCAATACGAGTTTGCGTCCGAGAGCGTGACGAAACGGGCGCAGGGCCGAGTGGACGTGATCGTCAGGTCGATGTCCGGCGACGTGACGGCGATGTGGGCGTATCGTCCGTACACCGTCACCTTGTAACCGTACAGGTCGATCGTCAGGGACTTGTCCACGGTGACGATGTTCTGCGCGAGCGTGTTTTCGCCGGTTCGCTTCTGCTCGAGCAGCAGGTCGCCGTGCAGGCGGATGGTGTCTCCCTCCTGCGCGGCGGCGATTGCGTTCTGGAGCGCGTTGGCCGTCATGTAGCCGTTCGAATCGTATGTGTTGCCGTATCGCGCGACAGAATAGTTGCCCGCGCTGATCGCGTGGATCACGTCCACAGGAGTCTCGTTCGACGCACGCGAGTCTGAGCGCGCGGAGACGATGGCCTTCCCGTCCGCGTCGACGGCCACGTAAGGGCCGATGGAACGCGCGAATTCACCCTTGTCGAGCATGACTCCCCTACGGTCTGCGACGAATCCGATGCCGCCGGAGAGGATGACGTATCGCCCGTCGTCGCCGTTGGTGACGGGCACGAGGCGCATCTTGTCCGGCGAGATGGGCGTGCCGTCGTAGGTCGTTCCGAGAAGTCCGGAGAGGTCCGCCGTGAGGTCGGTGCCCCTGCGCTTGGAAATGCAGCCCTGACGCTTCACGAGGAAGTTCTTCAGGAGCGTCGCGCCGTGGGAATATTTGTCCATGTCCTGCCGGCCCATGACATGCGTGTCGAGCTGCCCGGCGATGAAGGCGTGCTGCGTGTTCTTCCAAAGCGGCATGGCGTTCTCCTAGATGAGGCCGTGGAAAGGGCGGTGCGGCGGGAGGTGCCCGCCCGGACGGATGCCGCGCATGGCGTCCACGTGGTAGTTGCGTCCCCATGCGTCGCGCGGCGTGTTCGACTCGCGCGCGTCTCGGGCCCTTGCCTCCACGAGCGCTTCGGCCGCCTTCGCCTCCAGCACCTCGAAGAGCTTCGGCACCTCGGTCTGCGCCACGTCTGCGGCGAGACGGAACAGGAACGCGCGGCGTACGAGCGGCGGCCATTTCTCGGGCCGCTTGTCGTCGCGCGTGAAGACGATCGAGACGACCGGCTCGCGGGCGACGATGATCCGGCCCTCGTACACCTTCCAGTCGTCCAGCTTCCCGCCGTGCGTGAACACGGCCTCCAGGTGAGCGCAGCAGGGCGGGACCTCGGACGCGAACGGGTACGGCCCGCAGCCGTGCGGGACGTCGCACGACGCGACACGCTCCTCTGCGCGGGCGAAGTTCCAGGCGTGGTCGGCGAGGACGGCGTAGCGCGCGGAGTCCGCGAGCGCGTCGGCCCGGTCTGTCAGCACCTTGATCGAGCGCGGCAGGTGACCGTCGGCCGGATCGAAGTGCGGCACGAGCAGAGCCAGAATGTCGTTGTGTGTCTGGTTCGTGACGGCCTTGCGCTCGGCCTCCAGCGAGAGGACTCGGGCGCGCGTCAGCTTCTCCGCGTAGAGCGCGCGCCAGTTCTGGAGGTCCTGGACGCGGCCCGCAAGCGGGATCGCCAGCTCCGACGCCACGCAGTAGGCGAGCGCGGAGCGCATGGCGGGAGTCCATTTCGCGACGCTCGCGGGCGCCGCCGTCAGGTCTGCGCCCGTCAGCTTCAGCTCGGCGTTCCAGTCGTGCGCGTTCCAGACCTCGGAGACGGCCGTGTCGAACGCGATCTTGCTCTTCTGCCATTCGAGCGACGTGTCCGTCGGCGCCGCCTCCACGGACGGAAGCCCCACGTCCTGCCGCAGAAGGTACAGAGCCTCCTGGCAGACTGCGATATTGTCGGCGTTTATGGTCATGGGGCGCTCCTTCCGTCGTGCTGATCCCTACTTAGCCGTCGCCTGGCAGTCGGAACATGTTCCGTCGGAGCACGTGCCGGTCGGGCACGCGGCCTTCGCCTTGGCTTCGATCTTGCTCACGGCGGCCGCGCTCTTCGCCTTTACCGTCGTTTCCTTTGCGGCGGCCTGGGCGGCAAGGATCGCAGCTATCGCCTGTGGGTCGGCGGCGGATTCGTTGAGCGGGACGCCGGCCGCAGTTGGCGACGCGATGGCAGCGGCAAGGCGCGCGATGTATGTCATCGTCATCAGGCTCTTCGCGAACTCCTCGGACGGGCTAGAAGCGAGGCCTCCCATCTCGAACGAGATAGTCCCGTCGGGATTTATGGACGCCTTCATGTTGTCCAGCTCGGACTTCATCATGTTGGAGCGGCAGGTCACGGACCAGCCTTTCTCCTTGTCGTTCTCGACGCACACCGTACGGCAGCCCGCGACGATGAACATGCACCCCGAGAGGGCCACGGCAACGACACACGCCAATATCAGTTTCTTCATTGCTTTTTACTCCTGTTTGTTTTCCCCGGCGGAATTGCCGGAAGTCACTTCTCTATGATCAGCTGCACGCGTCCGCCGTTGAACGCCGTGCCGCTCGCGTAGATGTAGTCGCCGGGCGCGAACACGCCGCTGACGGCGTTCGTCTTGAATCCGCTGGCCAGCGTCACGTTGCAGACGTCGTTCGTGACGTACTTCGACGCCCGGCGCTGGATCGTGTAGGGCATCACGCGACGCGACGACTCTACCTTGTACGGGATGTTCGTGTACACCTCGACGCCGGTCAGCTTGTTCGTCGTGATCAGCAGGTCGGGCCAGGGATAGACGGACGGAATGGCGTTCATCGCCCGTGCGAGGAAGTTGGTCTCGACCACCGTGTTCGTCGTCCCCGCGACCGTGACGGCGTTCGTGCGCCACGCGCTCACCATGTCGTTCGTGACGGTGTGCGTGAGGTTGCTCCACGCGGTCGTGTAGATGATGTTCGTCACCGTCCGCGTCTCGTTCCACGTGATCGAGAGCGCAGTCACCTTCTTCAGGACGACGGTGCCGCTCGCGTTCGTGCTGATGGCATGGAGCATCACGCCGGAGCACGGTGCCGGTACCAGGTTGTCGCCGGCTTCCAGCTGGACGGCATCGTATTCGGCCAATGCGGACGCTGCAAGCGCGGCGGCCGCGCAAAACCAGATGATCTTCTTCATTTGCTTTTTCCTTTGTAGTGTCGCGATCCGAACAGCCGGAGCGCGTAGTATTCGATGTCGGCCCGCCACGCGGCGACGCCAAAGTGCAGCAGGAGGGCGCGGTAGCATTCGTCGGCCTCCTTGCGGGTAAGGTCCGTGGGAAGGGCCGTGTTGAAGTACCGGCTTTCATGCAGCGCGGCGGCCGTCAGGTCGAATTCGCCGTACAGCCAGTCGTGGAGTGTGGCCGCATACACGCGCGGGGCCATGAGGGGATGGCCGCAAATCCTCCAGAGGAACCTCGGGATGCTCGCGCCGTCCGTCCTGGTTCCGGCCGGAACGCAAAACGAGAATCCGATCACATCGTCGAGGTTCCAGTCTTCCATCAGCACCGCCTCAGACTCTCCCAGCGTGCTGATGGGAAGCCTGATGATCGGCGCGGCGCATGTCGCCCACTTCGTCTTCACGGCGTCCCTCCCGATCTCCAGAAGCACAGCAACTTCAGCGCGCTGTCGTTGCCGCACAGAAGCGTCAGAAGCAGTAACAGGCCGATGCCGGCGAGGATGAGCCCCTGGCGCTTGACTCGCATCCCCGTCTTGCACTGGCAGTCCACGACGGCGATCATCGCGCTGACCATGGCGTCGTTCAACGCTTCCTTGGTCTTTGCTGACTTCAGCTGGGCCTTAACCATGTCTCTCGTGACTTCATCCATTGTTTTCCCCTCCGGCAAACTTTTCCGCTATTCTTTGCGAAAGGTTATCCCAGGCCTTGTCTTCATCGTCAGGGCCGACTAGTGCCCTTGCCAGTTGGCGGAAAAGCGTTGCGTGGTTCAACAGCATCTTGTTTATGCCGTCGTTCTGATAGCAGCAGTTGAAAAACTGACCTCTGCACAAACGCGCCTCGTATCTTGCCTCTTCGGCAAGCGCCTTCAGTCTTTCTTCATCCGTCATTTGACCTCCGTTCCGGCACCCGCCGTGACCGTCACCGTGACGTTCGACACGCTTGCCTTTTCCTCCGCTCGCCGGAGCCGCGCCTCGGCCAACGCCTTCGGCACGCCCCTCGACATCGTGGTCTTCAGGCGCGCGTTCGCGTTCGAGACGGCGACGGACGGCGGAACGTACTGCGCCTCGAACGTGAACTCGGTCCCGTCCTCGTGCGTCTCCGTCTTGACGAGCGTCGTGCCGTTCGTCACGACCGTCTGCCGCATCAGCCTCCCGTGCCACGCCCTGCGTCCGTCCCCCCTCTCGCAGTCGCGGTGGTACTTGCGGTTCACAAGTTGCAAGGCGGCGATCAGGTCGGCTTGCGTCCACGTGTTCGTGCTGCCGTCCGAGAAGAGCGTCTGGGCGACGACCTGCGAGAGGTCGCCGTCCGGGCGGAGTTCGAGCGGAGCGATCGCCGCCGCCAGGGCGAGCGCGAAGAGTGCTGCTGTCTTATTCATCGTCTGGTTCTCCTTCTTCTGGCAGGGTGAACACCGGCGGAGCAATGACTTCGCCGTCCGCTTCGATCCATGTCCGGATGGGGATCATGTAGAAGTTGTCGCACCTGTCCATCATCCAAATCGTCTGCCATACTCCGTTCGTGTGTACGGCCGGGCCAGGCGTCCACGTCGTGTAGCAGTACCACCTGTTCGAGATAGCGTTCTCGAAGGCGAAGTCAAGCGGGTTCGGGAAGTCGGCGAGCGGCGCCGCCAGGGCCGTCACGATCTCGTCCTCGTTCGTCGAGCCGTCGGGCCAGTACGAGAGGATTATGGGCGCGTCCTGCGGGATCAGGTACGAGGCGAAGGCGACGTGCACCAGGTCGTTCGTGACATACGATCCGGCGTCCACCAGGTACGCGACTTCGATGTCCGTGCGCGGGAAGCTGACGCTGCGGGTTCCCTTGCTCCCGCCGTACATGACCGCGCCGACGATCGCCGCCGCGACAAGTATGCCCTGAACCTTCGACTTGCCGAACATCGAGCGGAGCTTCGCAAGCGCGTCCCGCACGATCGGGCACGCGGCGATTCCCGCGAGCGACAGCAGCAGGACGACGCAAATCCAGATCAGCGACGCCTGGAATCCTGCGATCAGCTCCCTCACTGAACGACCTCCCACGTGATCGAGCCGTTGTTGTAGACCGGCCGCACCTTGTGGATCCCGTCGGTGCAGAGGATCCCGCCGTCGGCCGAAATCGGAACCGTGTTCTTGATGTACGTCTCGCCGCCTACCTCGTACTCCGCGTTCACGAACATTCTTGGCTGCGCCGTCTTGCCCCAGACCTCTGCAATCCAAGCCCCGCTCCCTCCAGTCCAGTTCACGTTCGCCACGCATTCGTCGGACGTCTCGGCCTTCCAGTCCGCCGTCGTGAGGTCGGTGCAGACCTTGATAGTCGGATGGCCGCCCGTGACGGCGTATAGGATGTGCATGTGCGAGATGCCCATGACGCTTTCGGTCGTCACGCTTCCGGCCTGCGCGCCGACGGTGCGCTTGTTCCCCTTGACGATCTCGAAGAGCGTGTTGTTTTCTCCGTCGCTGATGCGGAAGAATCCGTTTGTCATGTTTCCGCCCGTCTCCGTGACAAGCCCGTTAGACTCCAGCACCCACACGGCCCCCTCCGACGTGATCGTCCGCTGGTACGCAAGCCCGGCGGCGATGGCGATCTTCGGGCTGCTGATCCACGCGTAGCCGTCCGGAGCGTAGTTGCCCGTGTGCGATTCGTAGAAGCCCCAGGCGCGGTCCGCCTTCTGGTCGAGCTGCGCAAGGACGTTCGTGCGGAAGCAGCCGAAGCCGCACCATGCGGCCCAGTCGAAGCCGTCGCCAGTGAACCTGTTCCACCGCGTCATTTCGTTCCAGACGACTTTCCAGTAGTTCGATCCGCCGTCGGCGATGCGCTGCTGTAGGCTCATGGACGGTATCGTGACGGCCGAGTCGTAGTTCGTGACAACGACCTTCGCGTCGTCGCCCTGAAGATATGCGATGGCCATTGTGGCCTTGCTGTCCGCCGTGGACGCGAGGTTTGACGAGGCGTTGAACATGCCCGTCGAGGGCGCCCCCACGTCCGACGCGGAAAGCGTGATGTCGGACGATAGCGCCTTGCCGTTCACCTTGCGGCTGGACGGCACGGCGTTGTCGAGGCCGGACGGCTTGCCGGTGATCTCGCTCCACGAGTAGGACGGCTTGACTGACGACTTCGCCCATGCTGGGACGTTCGGATCGCTCTCGCTCGTCAGCAGGTCGCCCCATTCGAAGCTGCCGCTCGCCCAGATTCCGCCGCCGCCTGAAGCCGGCGCAAATTTCCAGAACGACACGCCGTTGGAGGAGATGACGGTGGACATGTCGTAGTTTCCGATGCCGTTCCAGAACCTGAGCGGCCCGTACATGGTGCCGCCCCGCTGCGTGAACGCGTTGAAGTAGGGATCCTCCTCCGACATGGAGATGCCGGAGAAGTCAACGTTCGTGACGACCTGCGCGTTCATCGGAAGGTCGCCGAACCTGGCCTTCGCCACGTTCGCCGCGAAAGCCGATGCGGACGCCGCGAGCGCGAAAAGGAATGCGATGCGCTTCATAGTACCGTTCCTCCCAGTGCCTCGAAAATCAACTTCAATCCGTTCGCCATCTTTTCAGAGGTGGCGGTCGAGAACTCGAACGTCTTGCCTTTCAGCGCGTTCGCAACCTCCATCGCCGCCAGCCATTCCTGGAGCGTTCCGGCGTAGCCGTTCTCGACCGCTAGCTGGTAGGCGCTCTTGCCGTCCTGCCCGTCCGTGCCGGGCGGGCCCTGCATCGTCGCGACCGTGCCGGCCTCGGTATTGAACGCCTCGGGCGACCAGTCGATCCAGACTTCGCCGACGGCCTCCACGTCCGGCTTCCACGATCCGCCGGGCAGCTTCTGGTTCAGGTATGCCGTGAACTGGTGCCTCGCCGGCGAGGAGTGGAACGCCTTGCGCAACTCCTCGCCGGTGAGGTCGAGCGTCAGCGCGCCGTCCGCGTAGGACGACTGCGCGAGCGGGACGGGCGAGCCGGGAAGGAACACGGTCACGACCGGCACGTAGCCGGTGTCGTCAACCTCCCAGTCCAGAAGTTCGATCTTCGCGGACGTGCCAAGGAAAAGCCGTCCCTCGTCGATCCAGAGGCGGGAGTGAGCCGTGTCGATCCCGAACTTGACCGTCTTCGCCATGTCACGCCTCCGTCAGTCGATTTCCTGGCCTTGCGAGCGGAGAAGGGCCTTTGCAAGCTCCTCGCACGTGGCCTTTGACGAGTATGTGACGCCGGACGCGTCGAGCGCGGCGATCAGCTTCTGCTTGCCGAGCGCGGCCGTCCTCTTCACGAGTTCGTCGATCGCGGTCTTCTCGGCGCGCCCCTGCTCCGCAGCCTTTTCCTCGGCCGTCGGCTCGCGCGTTCCGCCGTTGCCTTCCGGCTGCTGGGGCTTGTCCCCGGCGGCTTCCGGCGGCTTCGGGCTCGCGTTGCACAGCGGCTTTCCGTCGGCCGACTTGAAGTTGCCCTGAACGTGCGGCGGGAAGGGCCTGCCGTCCGGCCATTCGATCGCCTCTCCTTTCGAGACGATGCCGTAGCCGAAGACCTGCGTGTCTGATTTGCAGATGATCTTCATGTCTGGATCCATTGCTTGGGAAGTTGGAAAATGCCCCTCCCCCAGAAACGGAGAACGCACGGAGGAGGGGCGGGAGGATTACGCCTCGACCACCGCGCGGACGGCATCGCCGGCCGCAGCCTGGTCAGTCTCGGACGACTTCTGGACAAGGTTCATGTCCAGGCCGTTCTCGATCCCGTCGGTGATCTCCGCGAACACGGTGTTCGCCTCGCCCAGCTCGGTCGTGACCTTGGCCTCCGCCTTCAGGTAGCGGCGGATGCCGCGCGGGAGACGGCCCTTGTACAGCGTCGCGCCCGAGTTGTTGACCGTCAGGAGGTCAACCCAG
The DNA here is from genome assembly GCA_900320225.1 of uncultured Lentisphaerota bacterium. Lineage (GTDB taxonomy): Bacteria > Verrucomicrobiota > Kiritimatiellia > RFP12 > UBA1067 > RUG572. Next base: position 31,253 of record ONRL01000001.1, on the reverse strand, counting down.
GAGCTGCCGTCGTAGGACGTGAGCACCTTGAACCGGACGACGCCCTCGCTGGGCGCCGCGCCGAGCTGCGCGTTGATGAACAGCCGCCCGTCCACGTCGTCGCCGTTGAAGCGCATGTCGATCAGCTTTGAGGTGATCTCCGTGTTGTTGGCGGCGGCGAGGGCCTTGCGGTCGAAGAAAAACAGAGTCTTGTCGTGCATTTTCCTGTTCCTTTTCAGTTGTTTCTGTGTGTGGCGTTCTTCCGGTTAGGCCGAGAAGGCGGTGACCTCCGCCTCGTTGGTCTTCATCGGATCCATGATGCGCACGGGGATGCCGTAAAGGCGCTTCTCCTTGCGGCCTTCGATGTGCTCGAACTTGATCGCGTTGCCGCGCGTGAGGCGCGAGAACATGACGCAGACGTTCTCCCACATGAGCTTGTCCATGTAGTAGGCCTGCTTCACGTCGTCGTCCAGGACGCGCTGCGACAGGCGGTCGATCAGCTCGACGTAGCTGCCCTCGTAGCCCCTGGTGAGCATCAGGTCGCGCTGGATGTTGCAGATGCGCCCGCCGTAGCGGTAGTCGCGGACCGCGAGGCCGAGCTTCCAGTAGAGGTACTGGAGATAAGCCTCGTACGTCGCGTCGCCGCCCTTGTCCGGATCGGCGATGTCCACGACGCGCTTGTCGCTCTTCTCGATGCCGCCCGTGCCGTGGCCCTCGGGGTGGAACGCGGTGATCGTGTTCGGCGACCATCCGACGAGCGCGATGGAGCCGAGCTTCGACTTGGCGCCGGTGTTGCCCGTGATGCCGAGCGCGTTGAAGACGTAGTGCGCCGACTCCGTGTCGTCGGCCGTCTCGCTGCCGTACTTGTCGTAGTGCTTGAAGAGGCCGTTGATCCCGAGCGGGTTGTCGGCCAGTCGGCCGTAGACAAGCGCGCTCGCCAGCTCGTTCTTCATGCCGGTGATGTTGGCGCGAATCTCGTCCTCGAGCACGGCGTCCTTGTCCTTGGAGTCGTCGTAGAGCTTCTTCGCGACCGTGACCTTGGTGCCCATCATGCCGGAGCCGACCTTGATCTTGGCCTTACTGCCCTTGTTCGAGGGGATGCCGCCGTAGTAGGTCGTCCAAACCGGCTTCGGCGTCTCCGTGCGCACGGTCGTCGAGAGGGACGAACCGTCGTTCGCCTCGATGACCGTCATGTCGTCGAGCATCTCAACCTTTTTCGCCACGAGCTCGACGATCCGGTGGACGAAGTTGCCCTTCGGATCGAGGCCCTTGACGAAATCGGCGTAAGTGAGTACCCGTGTTCCGTTTACCTGCATTTTCTTGTTCCTTCTTACTTGCCCCTGGTTGCGTCCAGGTCCGTCCGCCGCCTTGTGTCGCACCCGCGAACCCGACGGCAAATTGTCATTAGTCCCATGCCTTCGCGATTCCGTTGAATCCGGCGGCCTGTCCGGTCGTTCCGCCTCCTCCGCCGCCGCCCGCGGGCTGGGTGTTCGTGGGCTTGTGCTGGCCGTACCAAAGCATCAGAGCGAGGAATTCGGGATCGTTCCCGATCTCCGAGTGGCGGATGACGTAGTTCATGACGCCGCCGGGCTTGAACGCGGCGTCGATGCCGGCGTTGATCTGCGCGAAGTCCATCTTGCTGTACTTCTGCACGGCCGCGTCGTGCATGCGCTTGTTGTCGGCGAAGCGCTCTGCGTTGCGCGCCTTGAACTGCTCAACCTGGTAGCGCGCGAGCGCGTTGACGAGCTTGCCGGCCGTCTCTGGCGTGACGCCTGCCTCCTTCAGAATCGGCGCGACGGCCTTCATGGCGCCCTGGTCCACCTCGACGTCCGACGCGATGTCGGTGTCGATCGCGACCTTGCCGTAATCCTCCTCGTTGATTTCGGGCGCGGGCGTGGCCGGCTGCGCGTTCGGCTCGGCCGGCTTGTTCTCGCCGAGCGTCACGCCGTCGAGCGGATCCGCAGGCGCGTCGTCTCCGGTGGGCGCTGGAGCCGGATCCGTCGCGGGCGTGGCCGGAGCTGGATCCGCTGGCTTTTCCTCGCCTGTGGGCGTCGGTGCGGGCGTGGACGCGGGCGGTGCGCCGTCCGTTCCAGGTTCTGGATCGCGCAGGCGCATGTCGCCCGCGAGCTTCATCAACAGTCTGTTCATGTTTTTTCTCCTGTTTCGTAACCGAGCCGCGACTTGGCCTTGGCCTGCGCGACGACTGTAAAGTGCTTCTCCTCAAGCTCGCCGAGGAACTTCGGGCCTCCGTCCGCGATGCAGATGGAGCCCTTGAGGAATTCCACCACCGAGCGCCTGCCCTGCGTGTAGGCGTCCATCTCGTAGGAGCCCACGACTCCCCGGTGGAGGTTCCAGTTCACATAGCGGAACCATTGCCTGAAATCATCGTTTGCCACCAGGCGCGACAGCGACGCGCGAAGGTCCGAGAACCGCTGCGCGTCGAGCTCCTTCTGCTCGCGCTCGGCTTCAGGCGATGTCCGGGCGAACGGATCCATTACGCCATGCCTCCCATTCCGTCGTTCTGCGCCATCGCCTCGGCGATCGCGCTGCCGGCATGCTCCTCGTCGAGCGGGATGCTGCCGATGTCCTTCGCGGCGGATGCCTGCGCCTGCGCCTGGGCGAGCTGCGCCTGCTGTGCGGCGGCCTGCTGGTCGGCCTCGATGGCGTCGGCGACCTGCTTGTCGCTCTTCATGCACGACTCCGGACAGCCGATCAGCTCCGCGAGCGTCACGATCATCCGGTCGGCGTCCACGCGGTGAAGCACCTCGGGATTGCCTCCCTTGGCCATGACGGCAGCGACGTCATACACCTGCTGGATCCCGGCGATGACGCTCTGCTTCTGGGCGAGGTGGATCGCGCTCACGTACTCCACGTCCACGTCGGCGAGCTGGTCGGCCTGGTCGGGCGTGAGCGGCGTCGGCATGGCGGCGATCGTGTAGCGCGCCATGATGGTCACGAGCGGATCGAGCAGCTCGGAATCGAAGAGCGTGGCAACGGGCGCGAGACGCTGCATGGCCTCGCGCACGTGCGCCTCGACCTCGGTCGCGGTCATCTTGCCCGTCTCGCCTCGGCGCACGGCGTCGATCACGCTGAAGGCGTCGTTGTAGAAGAGGCGCGCGATCTCCTGCGCGGCGTCGGCGCGCTCCTCGCGCGCGCCATCCGGGCCGGGCGGATTCGGGAACACCGGCACGACCGGAGCCCGCTGCTGGTCTCCGAAGCGCGCGTAGTTGACGGCTCCACGGTAGAGACGCAGGCCATCGTCTTTCAGCTCGTCCGCCGCGATGACGGCCGGCTCGCTCATCCGGCCGACGATATTGAGCTCGTCGAACTTGAAGCTCTGGCAGCCGCGCGCCAGGTCGAGCGCGTCGATGCCGGGCCCGAGACCGTAGGTGTCGCCGTCCTCGCACTCCATGCGCGGCGCGACGAACGGCTTCACCGAGAACCCGACGGCCCGCAGGAACCCGTTGTTCGTGTGGCCCTCGGCGTTCTTGAGCCAGAAGACCGAGCGGTAGACGGTGTCGTCGCTCATGTCCAGCTCGCGCGCGATCGGATCGTGCGCCTTGTCGTCGCCGGTGGCGTTTGGCTCGATGAGGTTGCACACCTCGAAGCGCGTCGTGGGATCCTTCTCGGCGTCCAGGATGTACTGCGGCATGAGCTCGCGGCCGAACTTGCGGATGATCTGTCCGGCCGTCCACGCGAACCGGCGCACGACCGTGTCCACCGTGCCGTCCTCGCCCACGCCGAGCGCGTAGGTGCCGATGCGCAGCGTCGTGACCTTCGCGATCCGCTGCTCGTCCGCAGTCACAATCATGCAGCCGAAGCCGAACGTGAGCAGATGCTTGTAAAGCCGGTGGAGCATGGGATAGGCGTTTGACCGGCTGAACGTCCAGCGCGTCGCCTGGGTGACGTCGTCGAGGAGCTTCCGCTGCTCGTGCGTGGTCTCGCCGTCCGGCACCATGAAGTCGGGGAGCTTGAACCTGAACCACGGCGTGGTCGGGCTGGTGAGGTTCCCGTGGAACCCGGCGGCGCCGCGACGCATGCAGTCCATCGGGGTCGTGGTGAGCATGCGGTGGTCGTCGTCGTGCTGGTAGCCGTCCGCCATCTCCTCGACGCCCTTTTGGAGTCCAGGGATCGCGGCCGGGTAGAACTCGCGCGCCACGTCCAGGAGGAGCGGCTTGCGATTCTCGAACGCCGTGAAGAGCTTCTTCTCCTTGTGGCGGCAATGCTTGGATATGAGCGCGAAGTCCATCTCGCCCCCTTACGATCCGAGCTTGGACGCACGACCTCCGAACGACGACCACGTCGAGCGGATGCCCGTGAGGCGGCTGCGCGCGAGCTGCTGGTTCTGCTGAGCGGTCTGCGTGTCCACGCTGATGTCGCGCATGACGGCGGGCGTGACCACCTCGGTCTGCGGAGTCTGCACCGTCGGCGCCATGGGCGCGCTGGACGCGGCCGCCCGCTGGACGGTCTGCTGCGACTTGACCGGCTTGACCTTAGAACTGCCAGATTTGTGTCCCATTTTCGGCTCCTTCGATGGTTGTCCTTTGTGCGCGAACATAATACACCCGCGCACGAAAAATATTTGTTTCCACCGTCTAAGAAAAAGATTAAAAACGCGAAACGAACGCAATGAACGAAACAGAGGGGTCAAAAAAAATTTAAAATCGCGTTTTTTGCGCTTGACAGGGTTTTCGTCAGCGCGCGAAAAGACGGCCGCTCGCCTCGCGCCTTGAGCCACGGTCGTCGCGGATCGGCGCGCCTCCCTCCGGCGGCGTGAAGTCACGCAGGACCTCCTCGTCCGTGAGGTCGGCCATGCAGTCAATCATGTCGTCATGAGGGATGGATGACTGGTCGCCCGTGTACAGCAGGAGTTCGTCCTCGACCAGTTCCTGCGTGAGGTCGTACGACTTGACATCTGGCGGCGTTCCGTCACCGATATCCACCACGCGCGAGCGGATCAGCTTTAGCGGCAGCACGATCTCGCGCTTGGCGAACGGCACGACGAGCCGCATGATGCGGAAGTCCTTGTTCGTGGTGTGGCGCAGTTCGCGCACGGTGAAGTGGTAGAGCCTGCGGTCCATCTCCATGCGCAGCGCCTCCACGTCGCTCATCGGCCCGACCTGCTCCCACCAGACGCAGTCCACCTTGCGCGGGCCTCCGAACCGCTCGACGAGGCGGAACAGCTCCTGGATCTTCTCCGCCAGGTTGAGCCGCGCGTGCACGCCGTCGAGCAGGTAGTTGCGCCCGTCGCGGTTCTTGCCCCATACCTGGATGCAGGTGTAGTCGCTGCCCTGCTTCTTCGACTTCGCGCCGTCCACGAGGATCACGATCCGCATCTGCCGCCAGTCGATCTCGCCCGTGTAGTACTCGAGCCACTCGCGCTTGAACACCGTCGTGCCGGCGCGGCGCGGATCGCAGTCGAGAAGGGCGGCCGCCTGATACGGCCCCAGCTGCGACCGTTGCATGGCGTACCAGGACGCCTTGTAGTGCTCGGGGAAGAGCGTGTCCCATCCCCCTGGACCGCTCTTGTGCGCGGGATAGACGAGGGATTCGTAACGCGGATAGTCGGGATTGTTGCCCATCTCCGCGTAGATGCGGCCCACCAGATCGTCTACGTGCCAGCGCGTGGCGCACACGATGATGATGTGCGCTGGCGCGTTCGTGCGCGTGCAGATGTCCGTCTTAAACGACTCCCACACCTTGTCACGAACGGCCTGGCTCTCGGCCTCCTCCGCGTTCTTGCAATAATCGTCGACGATGATGAGGTTGCCGCCCTTGCCGGTGATGGATCCGCCGAGACCCTGCGCGTACACGCTCGAGACCGAGTCCTTGATGCGCCATTCGTCGGTCGCGTTCTTGTCCGGGTCGATCCGCATGCCCGGAAACAGCTTGGCGTACGCCTCGCCCTCGACGATCGCCTGCACGTTGGACGAGAAGCCCTTGACGAGCGAGGATCCGTAGCCGCTCATGATGACGTTCGGCTGCATGTCTCGACAGCGCCCGAGGAAGTATGCCGGCAACGCGCGCGAGACCAGGTCGCTCTTGCCGTGCCGGAAGGGCATGTTCACGATGAGGTAGGTGTCCTTGCCCGCGCGGAAGTCCACCACGGCCTGCGTCAGACGCGCGCACAGTTCGCGCGTGTGCCGTCCGATGTGTAGCGGCCCAGGCATCCACCAGCAATACTGGAGGAACGCCAGCAGGTTCACCTGCGCGGCCCTGCGCAGGAGCTCGATCTGTGCTTCCCTCGCCCCGATCATCCCTCCTCCTCACTTGCTGTAGTACGCTTGCTGTCCTCTCCAGCCTCGACCACATCCGCCTCGATCGTCCGCTTCTCCTGGTCGATGATTGCGCGCAAATCCTCTTCGCTCATGCCCTCGATGCCGCGCGGCACGAAGTCGTCGGATCGGCCGCCGTCCTTTAGCACGGTCTCCTCGGGCGCGTTCAATCCCTTCATCTTGGCCAGCACCTCGAGGCCCTTGAGCGCGCCCTTGGACAGCAGGAGCCCGGCGCCGTCGGCCTCGAGCACGCGCGTGTAGAGGCGTTCGGCCAGGTCTTCTCCGCGCCTCTCCCACATTTCGCGGTTCTTGCGTTTCGCTTCCCCTGCCAGCTCCGCGATCCGGCTGATGATGTCGGCGCGCTTCTGGAGACGGCTCGCCCGGTTATCCACCGAATGCTCGCGGCGGGAATCGACGAGCGCGACGCTGAATGCCTCGGAATAGGCTTCGCGCGCGGTCTTTCCGTGGGCCATCAGCGCACAGAACCGCTCCTCCATCAGTGTCAAACCGAGACGCCTCACGGGCACCTCCCGTTTACTCCCGAAAACACCCCATTTGAACGGCGGTCATTCGGCTGCGCAATCTCGGCCTCACAAATCCCAGTATAAATCCTCATCTCCATTTCCTCCTTCTTCTTCTTCCACGCCTAAAGGGGAGCGGGGTCCGCGCGCGCGCGTGCTAACGCCCGCGCCCCCTGCGCCCGTGGTTTCCTCGTCTGGTGGGTTAGGTGGATTAAAAGGGTTGTTTTCCACAAACCCGTGCGCGTGCGCGCTCTCACGGGTTTTGGCGAAAGTGGGTTTAGAATCCACCAAACCCACCGACATCTGACCGAGAGCGGTCATGCCGCGGAATGTGTAGAGGCTTCGGCCCTCGTACAATTTCGGCTCGTCCATGCGGAAAATGAGCGAAAACTGGCGCATGTACTTGTTGAATGCCTTGCCGACGCGCCGAGAAGAGTAGATGCTCTTCGTCTTCTCGTCCTCGTCGTCGCCCTGCTTGGCGATGATGAGCCCGGACATCTCGCCGGCCGTCCCGCTCCATTCGTAGTCCTTATCGGACAGCACGCCCATGATCTCCTTCGTCACGGCGTCGTTCATCAGCGGGAGAATGGCCTTGTCGGCCTCCGCAGCGCCCAGGGCCTTGACGACGCCCTCCTCGTCGCCGATGGCGCGGCCGACGCGCACGGAGAACTCGCCGTAGTCCGGATGCCGCCGGTTGATCGACTTGTCCACCGGCGCCTTGTCGAGCAGCGCCTTCGCGAGTGTGCGCGCGATCCAGGTGAGGTATTCGTCGCGGTTCGCGGCGATCTCGGCCGAGAGCTCGGCGTCCTGGCTCACGTTGCGGTTCAGCGTGAGCGGGATCGTGATGAGCCGGTCGGCGAGGCCGCCGTTGCCCTCCGTGGAAAATATCGGGTTGTTCGACGTCAAGATGATGTGCGCGTTCGCCCGCAGGATCGAGACGCCGAACGTCGTGTAGAGCGTCCTGCGCTTCGTCTGGCCGTCCGTGGCCGCCGTCTGGAGCGTGTCGCTGGCCCATTTGACCTTCGTGTCGAAGTTATCAAAAACTTCCAGCTTGCCGTCGTTGACCGTCGCCCAGAACGCATCGAGCCCTTTGTCGCCGTCCTCGATCTGCTGCACGGAGAGATCGAGCGCGCCGTCCTGGCGCATGCCGAGGATCTCTTTTATGCCCTTGGCCATGCGCGTCTTGCCGGATCCGGCGCCGCCTGTGATGAGAAGGGGAGGTTTCGTCGCGTGGCACGCGAGGAGGTTCATCGTCCAGAGACGCACGTTCATGAGCCCGTTCGCGTCCGCGAAGCTCGCGCCGGTGAAGATCTTGGCCGTCGCGAACGGATCCTTGCCGGCGCCGTCGCGGAGTTGCCAGGGCGCAAGGGTCTTGCCTCGGAGGAAGACTACGCCGTCTGTGCCGTTCTGCACCATCTCGCATTTGCCGTCCTTGACTCTGCACATCTCCGTGTCGCCGTTGGAGATGTACACCGCGTCGCCGCGACGCTCCCAGCTGTTGCCGGGCCTCACGCCCTGCGCGTAGTCGCTGCTGACCGCGATCTGTTTGACGAGCCCGAGCACCTTGCCGAGGTCGCCTTTCTTCGGATCAACGTCCTCCATGCGCGCGTGCCGGGCCACGAAGGCGTAGAACTCGTCGCTCATGATCCGCATGAGCGTGCAGCTGTCCGGATCGCGGTCGAGGAACATGCACGTCCCGAAGTCCCGGTAGTCGCTGTGCCAGAAGAAACTGCCGCGCATCAGGAGCCAAAGCGCCGCGCTCCATGCCTTCAGCCGGGCGTAGACGCCGCGCGGAAGCTCGTTGTTCGGGCATTTCTTGCTCACGGCCGTCACGCTGTAGGTCAAAACCTGCTCGACCGTCCAGCCGTACTCGAGCTCGAGACGCGCGAACCGTCCGCCTCCGATGTCAAAATCCACCGTCCACGTTTTACGCTCTTCACCAGGGGCGCGGGGAGCCGGACCGCCGAAACGGTCCGGCCGGCGGTCCTCGTCTGCGGAATCTGATAAGGCTTCGCGCGCGCTTTTTTCAGCGCGCGCAACATCCGTGGATGTGCCGTCGAACTCCCATTCCTTCGGCCAGGGCTCGGCGCTCTTCACCGCTTCCATGAACGCGGCCTTGTCGGCCGGGAGCCCGGCGGCCTTGCGCGCCTCCACCCAGTCGGTGTAGTCCTTCGGCCGCTCCTCGCCGACGGCCGGCATGACCATCAGCTTGGTCCGGCCCTTGTAGCCCTGCTCGAGCAGTTGGCGCCGGACGTCCCACGCGTGCTTCTGGCCGACGAGGCTCTTGTCGTTGTCCGCGACGACGATGATCCCGGGCGCGCCCTCGAACCACCTGCCCCATCCCTCCGGGAACATGTAGCCCCACTTGCCGGCGCCCGCGACGTTGCAGGTCGCCGCGCAGCCGACCGTCTGCTCGACCGTCAGCACGTCCTTCTCGCCCTCGACGATCACGATGGTCTTGCCGGCCTTCGCGGCGGAGATTACCCTCGGAAGCCGGAACGGCACGCGCGCGATCTTCTTCTTGGAGAGTCCGTAGCTCCACCCGAACGGCGAGCTCGGATCGGGCGTCTTGATCACGAACGTCTTCTTGCCGTCGTCCTTGACGTACCGGCAGCTCTTGTAGAGCACCTTCCCGGCCTCGTCCTGGTATTCGTAGTCGCACACCCAGGTGCCGAAGCGGCTCTTCGCCGTCCGGTGCTCCGGCTTGTCGGGCATGAGGTCGCGCAGCTTGAGCCCCAGGGCCGACACGACGGCCTCCGCGCTGCACCCGGCGTGGCAGTGTACGAGCCAGCGCCCGTCGTCGCCCTTGCCGATCGAGAGCGACGCGTTCTTGTCCTCGTGCGCTGGGCACCGGGCAACCCACCCGCCGCCAGACTTCTGCACGCCCTCGAACTTGGCCAGGAAATCCGCCTCGTCAATCATCCTTCACCACCTCCATCACCTCGATGTCGCGCATCTCGGCGAAGTCGCGCGGCCGTGGTCGGTCGTATGAGCGGTCGTCCATGACGAGCCGATAGCGCACGTTGCGCTCGGCCTTGCGCGCGCTCACGGCGAGCGTGCGGCGCGTGCCACAGTCCGTCTTGACGGTCCACCATACCTTCTCTTCCATGCCGCGCTCCTTTCTCCTAGAACGTCACCGTGGCCGTCAGCGTCGCCGCGGCTATCCAGTAAATGAACCTGCGCCAGTCGCCGTGCGCCGCGTACACGCCAGCAGCACACACGTCCAGCGCGATCAGCACGCTCGGGAATACCTTAGTCATCTTCCATCCCTCGCTTCCTCGCCTTGCGTCGCTCGCGCATGTACTTTGCCATGTACGCGTTGTCCATCAGCTTTCGCCCGTAGTCGCAGGCAGGCGCGTCGCGCGGTCGCAATTCGGCCCGGATGGCACACCATCCGAAGTCGTTCTTCGGGCAATGCCCGCATTTTCGCCTCCGTGCCACTTACGCGACCTTCCTTTCCTGCGCCTTGCGCTTCTTGAACCGCAGGTACTCCGCCTTGAGGCAGGCCGCGATCTGCTTCGCCAGTTCGTGGATCTCCTCGGGCGCGCGCTGGTTGCGCTCCAGGTAGCACTGGCGGACGTTCCACTTCTTGCGCCCGATCTCGATGTCGCAGTAGGATTTCCCGTCGCGCATGAGCATGATGATGAGCGCGTCGCCCGTCACGATCGCGCGACCGTACGTGCCCATGCCCACGCAGTTTCCCATGCGCTTGCCTTCGACCCGCAGTTCCTCCTGGGACTTTGCCAGGATGATCGCGTAGCCGCAGCCTTTCAGCGTGGTCGAACGCTTCAGCGACTTCTGGAACGCCTCGAGCTCGGTCATTCTCGCCTTCATCATCTCGGCGATCCGCCTCTCCTCCGCCTCGATCGCGGCCTTCCGCTCGGCTTCGGCCATGCGCGCCTGCCTACGGCGCCGGCGTTGCTCGGCGCGCTCGAGCTTCGCGGACAGCGCTTCGAGCGCCTCCAGCCGGACCATGAACGCCTCGCGCCCGCCGCGCACCGGCGGATAGAGCGTGCCCTCGTTCTTGAGGTCATGCCCCGTGCGTAGGGCGTACTTGAGGTAGCGCCCATACTCCGGAGCGGAGATCCTCCACTTCCGGAACAGCTTCATCAGCCGGTCGTAGTCGAGCCGCACCTTCTCCGTGCTCGGCCAGAGGTCCAGGTGTTGCCGCACGTCTTGGATGAAGCACCGGCGCTTCTCGGCCGCGTTGATCGTCACGCCGTGCCGTGCCGCGTAGATGATGTCCACCATGTCGTAGCGCGGCGTGCCGTCCTTGTACCGCTTCGCGGCCTCCTCGCGGTGCGCCAGGATCCAGTCGCGCACGCGCCGGTCCTGGAGCGCCTTGATCCCCGCCGGGCAGATGAGACGGTGGAGCCCCATCTTGGCCAGCAGTTCGATCTTCGGCTCCTGGCGGTACATCATTAGCCAGTCCACAAGTCCGGCCTTGCATGGCGTGGAGTCGCTGTACTGACACCACTCGTACTTCGTGCCTTTTAGCGCCTCCGGGTTCACCGTCTCGTGCCAGGGAAAAGTCAGCCCGATGTTGAACTTCCACTTCATCCCGTTGTGTCCCCATCCATCGTCAACAGACCTCGCCAGCCTTGGCGTCAACCGCTTGCAGCCCTTCTTCTTCCCGGCCCAGTCCTCGCGCTGCCACTCCACGATCCACCCGCCGAGACCGTGGTAGTCGATGTCCCGGAACTCGCACGAATTGGTCTTGATGTGCCACCGAAACACGTCCTTCACGACGGGCCGGTAATTCCCGTCAAGCCGCACGGCCACATGCACGACTGTCACGTCCGGCCGTACCGGCTTCCCGCTTGCTGTCGTACGCTTGCCGTTTACCCGCTCCGGCACAATGTAGTTATATCGCAACGTCTTCCTGGGCGGATTCTTCTTGCCCTTGAACACATGCGATCCGTGGCACAGGCCCCAGGTCTCGGTGATGTACGGCGCGTGCGCGCCGGTGATGCTGCCATACCGGCGTCCGTCGAAATCGAGCCCCGTCCGCCGTTTCCAGTCGAACGCGACGATCTCCATCATCTGCTTCCGTGTCAGGCTCATCATTCCACCTCGCTTTCGTCTACCATGACCACGCGTCTGCCGAGTACAATCACATAGTGGTAGCCTTTCGGCTCTCCCCATTCGGGATGCAGACTGTCCGGGTAGATGTTTATCCCTATGACAGTCATGTGAATGTCGGCCTTTCTCCTTCCGCATGAAAACGCGACGACAAGCTTCTTTAGACCCTTGTCGGCGTAGCGTCTGATGAAGTTTGCGATCCGCGTCCGATAGTAGTTTTTCGCGGCCCTGTAATCTTCGCGTTTTTCGCCGCTCGCAATCATGTCGTACCACTTCTTCTTAAGCACAAGATGAAGTACCGAGCAGTCGCCTCTTTTAATCTTCAGCATGGCTCACCTCTCTTCCGTTATTCTCGGCTCTTCACCCCAATGAGCCCTTGTCGTGGACAATCGACCATTTTCCTCCCTTTGAGGAGCGCCGTCCTGCATTTGTTGCATATTTTCATGCCCACCCCCCTCGGTCACTTTGGAGGCCATCATGTCGGCCGTGTGCGTGAGCAGGATGTCGGAAGGGTATTCCTTCAGCGCCGCGTCATAGCGCGCGAGCGCGGCCTTGTCCAGACCGAACGCGCCCATGTGCCATTGGATCGCCATTGCCTCGTTCGGGTCCAGGATGATCCCGAGCTCAGTCGCGATCATGATCACGCTCGCGCTGCCGTGCCCCATGTACTGCGGCTCCTTCCACTCGAAGGCCTGCGCCGACTCGTTCCACTCGTAGCACGCGCACTTGCAGATGTCGTGCAGCATCCCGATGAGGTACGGGCTCCTCGGCCGCATGCAGCACCCGAAGCTGTCCTTCAGGTTGACCATCCAGTTGGTCACGTTGAGGCTGTGCTCCATGAGCCCGCCGGCGCGGGCCAGGTGGTGCCGCAGCGACGCGGGCTTGTTGAAGTAGCCCATCGCGTCGAGCGCCGCGATCTGCTCCGTGCCCAACTCCGCGCGCTTGAGGAATTCCATCGCCCAGTCGTGGATCTCTGCTAGACTTTTCTTAACCATTCTGCACCTCGCTTTCCGTTGAAGAAGTTGAAGCGGGCTGTGCGCTGAGCGCCACGGCATTCTCTTCCCCTGACGCGCCCGCCGACGCCTGGGGCGAGGGTGAACCACATGGCTTTTGTTCACCCGGTTGCATTTCAAGCATCTCGAAGAAGAAGCCCTGCTGCGCGCGCGGCTTCTTCGCCTTGGACTTGGCCTTCGCCTTGGCCATACGCTCCTTCTCCTTCCGCTTCTCGGAAGGCGTCTCCGCCGGCTTCTTCGGCTTCTTCTTCGGTCCAGAATCTTGCTGTTGTACGCTTGCTGTCTTCTTCGGCTCGGACGCCTTCCCCAATACCTTCGGCATGTTCCAGTCCACCGGCACATCCTCGAACCAGTGCATGGCGATCGCATACACCACGGCCGGGTCGATGTGGCCGCTCGATCCGTGCAACGCCTTCCGCGCCACAGCCTCGATGAACCTCCAGCATCCCTTGGCGTCCTTGCCCTCGGCCTTGCATTTGGCCTTCAGCTCGTCAGTCGCGTTCTTCTGAAAGTACGCCTCGACTGCCTTCACGGGATCCGTCGGGTCAATCCCCTGCGCGTCCTTAATGAAGCACTGATAGGCCTCCTCCACCCAGTCGCGCTTTTCCGTTCCGGGCCTGTTCGCAGCCCTCTCCTTTTCCGAGAAGCCCTCGGCCTCGTCAGGCGTCTGTACCTCTTCACTCATCCCTCAGCCCTCCTTCCTGAATGGCATGACCACGGCCACCCATGGCAGCGAGCACGTCAGCTTGATCGGCGTCCCGTTGCCGTCGTCGAAGTGGAGCGTGAAGTCGTCCTCGTCGATCGACTCCAGCGCGTCCTTCATCAGGCGCGGGTTCACGCGGAACTCGCCTTTCACGCCCTCGTCCATCTTGCAGGCCGCCGTGCCCGCGTTCGCCGCCGTGATCTCGTTCCTCGCCTCGAACACGGCGCTCGTGTTCTTCAGCGTGATCTTCACGCCGCTCACCTCCTGGCTTGCGAGCGCCGCGCGGCCCAGCGCCGCGAGGAACGCCGCGCGCTTCAGCTCCGCCTGGTGCGGTTGCTTCTCCGGCACGACCTTCCGCCAGTTCGGATAAATCTCGTCAATCACCTTTGCCGTCATGATCCAGAAGTCGCCGACGAACCGCACGGCCTTTCCGTCCGATGCGATCTGCACGAGGTCGCCGCTCCCCGCCATCTTCTCCAGTAGCCCGTACAGCGTGCCCACGGCCTTCATCGGAAGCGTGAAGTTGAAGCCGAGGCGGCCTGCCTCTGCCTCATCGTCCTCATCCAAATCCTTCTCCACGTGCGCGAGCCTCCGCCCGTCCGTCGCCGTCATGCCGAGCAGCCCGTCCTTAAAGGCGATGTTCACGCCCGTGAGCGACTTGCGCGTATCGTCCGCCGAGACGGCGAACTTCACCTTTCGCAGCATCTCGTACAGGAGCGTCGAGGTGATACCCAGCCTAGCGCCCTCCTTCGGACCGGCCATCACGGGGAAGTCGGCCGCCTCGCCTGCCGCGAGCTTGAACTTCACTCCGTTGCCTTCTATGGCCAATTTGTGATTGGCCAATTCCATCTCGACCTTGCCCTCCGGCATCGCGCCGACGAACGCCGCGAACGCCGCGCCGGGCACGGTCACCGTCCCACGGTCGATGATCTCGCAGGCCATGCGCCATTCGACCTGGATGTCTCCGTTCGAGCCCGTCACCGACGCGTCGCCGCTCACGTCCAGCCTGATCTTGCTGAACGCGCTGAGCCCGTCTTTCGCGACGAGCCCCTTGACTGCTTGGGCCGCTTCTGCGAGCAGGCTCCTTGCTATCGTAGCTTTCATTGTTTAGTTCTCCAGTTTGTTGTTCATGCCGTTTCCGGCGAAAAAGTCGGCGCCGGTCCGCTCCAGGCGCTCGCGGATCGCGAGACGCGTCTGCTGGTGGATCGTGCCCTCGACCTGGTCGGCGAGCCTGCGCAGCCCCTCGTACCATCCGACCGGGATCTTGATGTGGATCGTCATCTCTGTTGTCTGTGTCTGTGGTTTCATGCCTATACCTTCCTTGGAAGTTTCGGGAAGCCGTCTTTCCGACCGAGCGTGGCCCGCCGCATGTACGGCCCGTCGGGCGTCTTCTCGGCCATCTCCGCCACGGTCTCGTCCGTCCAGAACGTCTCGGCGTAGACTTTCGTCACGCGGTGCGCGACGCGCTCCAGCCAGCCGTGGATGTCCTCGAAGCAGTAGATCGTCTGCGTGCGCTTCGCGTCGCTCACCCAGTTGCCCTGACGCGCGCGCACCCAGCCACGGGCCCAGGCGGCCTTGAGCGACGCCGCGCTGATCCCGAACTGCTCGTTCACCTGCACGGGCGTGCCCCAGCGGTAGTCGTAGGGCCTTTCCCGCGCGCCGAAGATCTCGCTCGCCGCCTCGCTCACAGCAGCCTCCCTTGTTCCATTACTTGCTGTCGTACGCTTGCTGTTGAATCGTGGTCTCTCCCACCGTCACCGCGAGTGGCAACATTTGAGCTATCGGTCAGGCTCGCCGGCTTCGCCGGCCCAGCGAGGGCATGGTTTTCCCAAATCTTCTTGACGCTTGCGGGCACCGGCGGACAAACGGGCTCCTTGCCTGCGGCCTCCGCGAGCACGGCGTCGCGCACGGCATCCTCGATGAGCACGCGCATCATCCTGTCGCCGATGTGCGGCGCATGGAAGGTGAGCCATTCCACCTTGTTGCGCCAGTAGTCGGGGAAGGGGAGGTCGCTGGCCTTGGCCACTCTCGGCCATGCCTTGCGCGCTGCCCTGGCCAGCGCCTCCTTTATCTCCTTCGCCGTCATTACTTGCCCGCGAGTTTCTTCCAGTTGACGAACCGCACGATCCGCCCACTGGGCATCTTGCGCATGTCGGTGAGCTTCCACGGCTGCATCCGGTCAAGCGCCCGCTTCATTTCCTTCTGCGTAATCATCATACCGTATACCGTCCTCCTATTCGTTCGGGGTTGTGGTATAATCTCCGCCATGGAAAACTCTCTTGTCCAATGGGTCATGGCGGGCGGCACAGCCCTTGCTGCCCTCGGCTCCGTAATCGCGGCTTGCCTCTCCTGGCGTTCCATTCGTCGGCAGGAGCTTCGGGACATCCCGAAGGCGTCCGTAACTACCAGGATCAGTCGAGGGAGTTACCACCGCGAGGTGGTCGTGTCGAACATCGGACACGTCGCCTTCACGGTGATCGAGTTGCGCGTTGGTGGACGTGCCTTTGAACCGGATTTCCTTGCTGGGGCCGACGATTCCGCTCCCGTCCGTACCGTCCAGCCCGGCGGCCATGCGATCTTTTCCTGCGGCAGCGGATTCGACGGCCTCGCGTCCATCCGCCTTGCCGACGGATCCGAATTCACCGAAGGCGGCTCTGATCGCCAGTACGCCAAGTCCTAGAAACGCCATGGCAGCGCCGACAAGCAACATGAACATCGCCGCCGTCATTAACCTGTCTTCCGTCTCAAAGCTCATCGTTTTCCTCCATTCGTTAGGCGTTCGGGTGTGTACCACCTCTCGGGCAAAAAGAAGCCGCTGCCGCGCCTTGGGTGTGTACCACCTCTGCGGCAAAAAAAGACGCGGCAACATAGTCGATGCTCTCGCCACAGATTGTTGCGATCTGGGCGAGTTTATCCTGCATCCACGCCGGGACATCTACGATGATTACTCGATTCATTTGTTGCCCTCCCCCTTACGAATCTTCGCCCAGTTCTGTGCGACGAGTTCCTTGACACGCTCCTTGGCAGCAGCGCTCAACGGCACATTCATCAGCTGGTCGCCGAGAATATGGCGTGCGCGAGTGGCCGGCGGCTCGTTGTGAACCGCAGCGTCTATTTCGAGCTGAACATATAGCTCCATGGGAATGCGAAGCTTGAGTTGCTTCACTTCTCCGTTCTCTTGATTGGCCATCTGAATCATCCTTTCTTAGGGTTGCGGAAACCTGATTTGTGCTTCCGGGCGCATAGTCTATCAAAAGGTGTGTACCACCTCAAGCACTTTTTCCCACTTTTTTTCATCCGCCTAGAAGGGGGGTGTGGTATACTATCCGCATGAGTTCTGACAACGACCCTCTCAATACTATTCTACCACTATGGCTTTTGGCCATTTTGTGGAGCTTTGTGCTCGGGTTAGTTGTCCTGGTGTGCAAGAAGATCCCAATGCCGTCGAGCATAATCATCGCCTTGCCATACTTCGCCGCGCTCTTTCCTTTCCCATGTCCGCTCTGGCTGACATGGTATGAGGATGCCTCGAAGTCCGCAAAGCTAGCTGTAAAAGTCTTCGCAGTCGCGTGGGTTGGAATCTCAATAGCCGGTCTGTTTTACTTCGTCAAGAATCCACGCTAACTCCCCGCTGGTTTTTATGATACAGAATATGATACAAAGAAGGAAAACAATAAAGGAAATGAGCGAAAAACCCCCGAAAAACCACCCCCAGAACCCCGGGGCCTTGGTTCGATCCCAGTCAGTCGCACCAATGAAGCGGGAAGCCCCATCTCGGGGCTTTCCGTTTTTTTCGGGAACGTGTCGAGTGACCATGTTGAGGATGTCGTCGACTTAGGATTTGTGCATGAGTTTTCGATCAAGGGAGCGGGAGAATATGCTATAATTTGCGGCAAGTGAACGAAGAATCAGGAGTAACAGGATGAAAAAATTGTTTCTGGGCATCGCCGCGCTCGCGGCGGGAACCGCGATGGCGAGCGAACTCGTCGACTTCTCGCGCGCCGGACATCCCTGGCGGGCGCACAACCACGTGGCGAACGCGCGGCAGACCGCGACCGGCTATTCGTTCGACGTGACGGGCGTCGACCCCTGGTGCGTCGCGCACGCCACCTACGCGATGCCCGCGCCGCCGCCCGGCGCCGCGTACCTCCGCATCGAGCTGGAGACCGCGCCCATCGCCGCCCCACGCTCGTTCCAGATCTTCTGGCACCCGCAGAAGGGGTATTTCAACGAGCTGGAGGCTGCGCGCCTTGAGCCCGTCGGCCCCGCGCCCTGCTCGAAGTTCGCCGTCGAGCTGCCCGTCGGGCTCATCGGCCCTGAGGCGATGGCGCTGCGCATCGACCCGCCCGGAAAGACCGAGACGTTCACCTCCGTCGAGTACCGCCACCTGCGCGCCTCGTACGTAACGGCCGAATGGACGCCCCAATTCTCCGCCCCGCCGCCACTGGCGTTCGCCGCAGATCCGTTCGTCCTGAAGGGCGACAGCTGGGAGCTGCGCCACGACCGCGCTCGCATGGGCGCGTTCGCCTTCGTCGCCAACGGCAAGACGTGGGCGGAAGGTTACCCGAACGAGCCGTTTGTGATCAAGGGGCCTGACGGCAAGCCCGAGACGCTCGCCTGGGAGAAAGGCGCAACAAAGGTACAGACGATCGGTTCGCGTGTCGAGGCGTGCGCCACGGTGAAGGACTCCGCCGGACGCACCTGGACCTGGTCGCGCACGTTCGCCGCCGCAGGTACGACTCTGAACGTACGTACCGCCGTCGCGGTCGACCGCCCCGCGCATGTGTATCACGTTCCCTACATGACCCTTTTCGTCGACCGCGCCTCGAACGGACACAAAACGCAGGCGCTCCTGCCTGGCATCGAGTACCTTGCCGACGAACCCTCCTCCAACGAGAAGGAAGTGCGCGGACCGCAGGCGAACCGCCTCATCCCCGCCGCGCACAAGTTCTGCTACCCGCTGATGGCGCTCACCGACGCCTCCAGCTGGTTCGCGTTCGAGTGGACGCAGCCCAAGGATACGGAATGGCCGTTCGCCCCCGTCTTCGACACGCCCGACCGACAGTTCAAGTCGGGCGGACACCTCTTCGCGCTCTGGGCGCCCGGCATCGGCGCGGCGCGGCGCGAGAGCGACATGCGCCTATTCTCCTCCGTGCCGTTCTCGTCGGGCGTGGTCGAGACCACGCTTTCGACGGGCGCGGGCGGCGACGTGGTGGACGTGCTGACGGCGCGCTATCCGCTCAAGCGACTTCCGCCCACGCCCGCGCTCGAAACCGCCAAGGCCTGCGACGTGCTCACGCGCGGCTGGCTTGAGTCCGGCATTCGCGACGGCGCGAATGGCTGCCGTCACGCCCTTGGCTCGCGGTGGCATGCGGGCCGCGTCTCCGACGTGCCCGCTTTCATGCTCTGGCTGGCGGCGACCACGCCGGACGCCGCATCCGCCGCGCGCCTGTCGTCCGCCGCAAACGAGATGATCGCGGCGCTGCCCGAGAAATCCGTCGAGCGGAAGGGCTGGGGCGGCGGCGTGTCGCACGTGCGCCGTCCGGCCGCGCCGCTCGTGTTCGGCGACCCGATCGCCTACGCCATTTCGGCGGGCGGCACCGCGAAGGGCCTCGCGCGCCAGCTCGCGGGCGGCAAGCGCATCTGGCGCAAGCCCGCCGACAAGAAGCCCGACTACGGCGAGACGCTTGGCGCCGACCACTGCAACGGCTACACGGCCATGCAGGCGAGCGGCATGCTCGGTTGCGCGCTCTGGACGGGCGACGAGGGCCTGATCGCCGAGACGCTCGCGGTCCTCGACAAGTTCACGGAAATCTACGGCAACGACGTGCCGCGCGGCGCGCAACCGTGGGAGATGCCGCTCCACACGCCGGACATCCTCGCCTCCGGCCATCTGGTGGCGTGCTACGTGAACGGCTACCTCCTCTCCGGCAATCCGCGCTACCTTGAGCGGGCGCGCTACTGGGCGCGCACCGGCATGACGATGATCTACTTCGTCGATCCGCCCACGGACGCGCCGAATCCCGTCGGCCGCTACGCCACCATCGGCGTCATGGGCGCGACGAACTGGGCGGCCCCCAACTGGATCGGCCTGCCCGTCCAGTGGTGCGGGCTCGTCTACTCTGCCGCGCTCGTCGACCTCGCGGAGATTGAGACGGATGCGGGGCTGGCGGCCCTGTGGCGGCACCTCGCGAAGGGCATCACGGCGAGCGGCGTGGACCAGAGCTACCTGCCAAGCGACGGCGAGAAGGTGGGGCTGCTGCCGGACTCCTTCGCGCTTGTCGAACAGGTGCGCCGCGAGCCGCCGATCAACCCGGGCACCGTGCAGGGGAACGTGAGCAACTTCATCGGTCTGCCGTTCTACCGCGTGGCCCGCGCCGTGGCGGGCGGCAAGACGCTCGTCCACGTGCCGGGGCGCGCCACGGCCCGGAAGCCGCAGGCGGGCGAGCTCGCGCGCGTCGAGATCGCTGCCTGGCCGAAAGCGCCGTACAAGGTGTTCTTCTCGCGCGTGCAGAAGCCCGCCGCCGTCAAGGCGAACGGCCAGCCGGTGCCGTTCAGGTTCTTCGGCAACGTGATGGCCGTGGACCTCCAGACCAGCGCCCAGCCCATACTACTCACGCTTGAGATTCGCTAGGCAGTTCTCACTAGCCCTGTCGCGTCAAAAATGCTATACTAACAAACGCACATGGCAAAGCGCATTGATCACGCCGCACGTCGGCAGTTCATCGTCGAACGGTCTATGGGACTGTTCGCCCAGATGGGCTATGCCAAGGTCTCGTTCCTCACGATCTCCGAGTCGACGGGCGTGGCGCGCACCGCATTGTACCGCTATTTCAAGACGAAGCGGGAGATATTCGACGAAGCCATCCACGGTTGCACGCACGCGATCAAAGAGGCGTCCACCGCGATCGCCAGGCAGCCTCTGCCGGTGCCGGAGCGCCTCAACCGCGTGGCGGACACCGTGATCGACACGCTCTTCGAGCGGAAGCAGTTCCTTCTGGCCATTTACGCCTTCGTGATCGACATGGTACGCCGCGGCGAGGACATGCGCGCGCGCATCGCCCGGTTCACGGGGGGGCTTCGCGAATTGTTCCTCCGCCTGCTGGAGGAGGGCGCGCGCCGGAACGAGCTGTCGGCGCGCGTCGATCCACGCCTCACCTCGGAAGTCCTTTTTGCGCTCCTCGAGAGCGTCGTCCTGCGCATCCTGCTCGGTGTCGAGCTCGATGCCGAGAAATCCAAGCTCCGCTTTTCGGCGATGGTGAGGTCCATCGCCGAACCCAACATAAAAACATCAGCGAAAGGAAAATGACATGGCCGTCACCGAAGAACGCATCGTCGACAATCCATCCTGGATCCAACGCCTTGGATCTTCTTTTAGGGGCGTGCTGATCGGACTGGCCCTCTTCGTCGCGGGTTTTCCGATTCTCTTCTGGAACGAGGGACGCGCCGTCGACACGGCCAAGCGCCTCAAGGAGGGCGCGGGCGCGGTCGTGGACGTGCCGGCGGACAAGATTGACGCCGCGAACGAGGGAAAGCTCGTGCATGTCAGCGGGAAGGCCGATACGCAGGACGTCTTGTCGGACGACGTTTTCGGCGTCTCCGCCACGGCCTTGCGCCTCAAACGCACGGTAGAGGTCTACCAGACGGTCGAGCACTCCGAGACGAAACGCATCAAGGAGGGCGACAAGACCCGCGAGGTCACCACCTACTCCTACTCGAACGAGTGGTGCAGCAAGCCGGTCGATTCGTCCCAGTACCATGACGCGGCGAAGCGCGCGGCCAATCCCCCCGCGGCGATGCCGTACGGCGACGTGGACAAGCTCGCCGCGAACGTGTCGCTTGGCGCGTTCAAGCTTTCCGACGCGCACGTGAAGCGCATCGGAGGGAAGGTTCCGTTCCAGTTCCCGGCAGACTTCAAGGTGCCGCAGACCGTGCCAAACGGCCAGTTCCAGAATGGGACATTCTACGTGCCGTACACCGCGCCGGCCACGGCGGCGACACCAGCGGCCCAGCAGACGTCATCGGGTTCCCCGCTCCTTGCCGCGGCGCAGACAGCCTCGGCGGCGGCAGCGAACGCGGTGGTGTCGGCGGTTGTGGGACGGTCCGTCGCCGTCAGCCCGACTCCCGGCGACGTGCGCGTGATGTTCAGCGTGGTCCTGCCGCACGACGTGACGGTCGTCGAGCAGCAGACGAACGGCACGCTGGCGCCGTGGGCGGCTTCGGATGGCGAGACGTTGTCGTTCGTCCGCGACGGTATCGTGCCGGCCGCGAAGATCTTCGCCGACGCGCAGTCGGCGAACTCAAAGATCACCTGGCTGCTGCGTCTCGCGGGCCTGTTGGTGATGTATTTCGGCCTCAAGATGGTGCTGGGGCCGATTGACACGCTCGTGGACGTGATCCCGATCCTGAACGGCATCGTCGCCATGGGTACGTCGCTCGCGGCCGGCCTCGTGTCTGGCGCGTGCGCGCTTCTCACGATCGGCATCGCGTGGATCTACTATCGTCCGCTGGTCGGCATTCCGCTCGTGGTCGGCGGCGTGGCGCTGCTCGTGATGGTCTTTTTGAAGAAGAAGAAAGCCGCCGCCGCGACCGCCTGACGGTTCGCGGGGCGTGACAGAAAGTCAAATAAGGAAGGCAAGGAATATGAAAGTGAAAGCCGTGATTGGTTTGATTGGCGCGTTGGCGTTGGCCGTCGGCGCAGCAACGCCGCAGTTCGAAGAGGTTCCGGCCGCCGCCAATAAGGCGTTGAAGGCCGTGAAGGGCAAGGCGATACGCACGGGCATGGTGTTCGTGAACGGGCATTACGTGAAGCCGCCCTACGTGCTCATGCGTTCGGGCACGGCGTTATTCGTCAATTACAACACGCAGATCACGGGACAGATTGTCCCGTGGAAGACGTTCCTCGCCACGCAGGGCGGCGCGGCCGCAGCCGCGGCGAAACCCGCCGCCCCGGCGCCGGCCCGTCCGGCGCAGAGCGTGGACGACCTGTTTGCGGATGCGCCGCCGGTCGCGCCGGCCAAGACCGCCGCCCCGGCGGCGGCGAATGCCGCCGAGGACGTCGACTTCACGCCGAACGAGCAGTCGAAGCGGCTGCTGAAGCGCATCAACGACCGGCGGTCGTACCTTGACCGCCGCCTTCGTGAAGGCTACGTGATCTTCTTCGGTTCGCGGTACGCACCCGTGAGCGTGGCGCCGCGAATGGCACGTGCCTTGCTGGCGATGTTGCCCGAGGCGATACGCGACGCGGACGACGGGGCGGATCTTCTCAGGAAGTTGCGCGCCAAAGGCATCAACTACCTGAGCCGCGAAATCTGCGACGAGCTGGTCGAAAACCGCACGGACTCGCCCCAGATCATCGAGCACCGCAAGGAGATGGAGAAGGCGGACGAGCTGAACAAACTGCTTCAGCAGGGAACCCGCTGACCGGCCGCCGAGGGGTGCCTGCACATGGAACTCGCATCACCCGCCAACCCGAAGATCAAGTACGTCGTCAAACTGCGGAACTGCGCGTTCCGCGAGGAGACGGGCGAGATGATCGTGGAGGGATTCCGCGAGTGCCGGCGCGCGCTTGACAACGGCTACCGCCCGCACGCCATTTTCCACTGTCCCGACCTTTACCTCAAACACGAAAACGAGCCGCAGCTTGTGGACGACTGCGCCGCGCGCGGCGCGGAGGTGTTCACCTGTTCAAAGGCGGCGTTCCTCAAGATGGCCTACAAGGACCGTCCCGACGGTCTCCTGATGGTGGGGCCGCACGTCACGCGCCGCCTGGAGGATGTCGACCTGCCGCCGCACGCGCTCGTAATCGTGACCGAGTCGATCGAGAAGCCCGGGAACCTCGGCA
The DNA here is from genome assembly GCA_900320225.1 of uncultured Lentisphaerota bacterium. Classification (GTDB taxonomy): domain Bacteria; phylum Verrucomicrobiota; class Kiritimatiellia; order RFP12; family UBA1067; genus RUG572. The sequence continues at coordinate 7,836 of ONRL01000001.1, read as the reverse complement.
CGATCCTCCGCAGCGCGGACGCCGCGCACGCCTGCGCCGTGATCGTGTGCGACCGCACGACGGACGTCCACAACCCGAACGTCGTGCGTGCCTCCACGGGTACGCTCTTTTCCGTTCCCGTGGTGGAGGCCTCCTCCGACGAGGCGATTGCCTGGCTCAAGGCGCACGGTTTCAGGATCCTCGCGGCCACTCCGCACGCGGAGAAACTTCATTTTGAGGTGGACCTCACGGGAAACGTCGCGCTTGCCGTCGGTGCCGAGCAGTACGGCCTCACGGCGAAGTGGATGGACGCGGCGGACCTGCGCGTGCGCATCCCGATGCTCGGTCTCGCGGATTCGCTCAACGTGTCAGCCGCCACCACGATTCTCGTCTACGAGGCGGTGCGCCAGCGCCTCGTCGCCGGCATCGAGCAGGTGCCCGCGTTCATCCCCTGGCATGGCGAAGGACACCACGACCACTGACGCCATGAAAGGGACCGTTCTCGTGACTGGCGGTGCGCGCCGCCTTGGAAAGACCATCGCCGACGCACTTCGCGCATGCGGCTGGAACGTGATCGCCGCCTCGCGCACGTCCTCCGATGCCGCGTTCGCGGTCGACCTTGCGGAGCCGGATGGCCCCGCGCGGCTGTTCTCCGCCGCATGCGCCGCCGCCCCCGACCTCTGCGCCGTTGTGAACAACGCCGGAATCTTTTCGCACGACGTGAAACCGCCGCCGGATGAAGAGGTACGCCTTCGCGCCGTGAACGTGGACGCACCGCGTGCGCTGACGGAATTGCTCGCCGCGCATGGTGGCGGCGCGGTCGTGAACATCGTCGATTGTCGTGCGCTCGGCGCGGCGCGCGCCGACGATACGCCCTATCTCCGCGCAAAGCGTGAACTGCTCGCCGCGACGCGCGCGGACGCTCTCCGCCTTGCTGGGCGCGTGCGCGTGAACGCCGTCGCGCCAGGTCCCGTGTTGCCGCCCGAGACGTGTCACGAACGTGCCGGCGCGACGCCGCTCGGTCGGCATCCCACGCCGCAGGAAGTCGCCGACGCAGTCGTCTTTCTTCTCTCGGCCGAATCGACCACGGGTGCGGTCATCCCCGTGGATGGAGGGCAATCGCTCATTTCCGAACCATGACATTTTACGTACATACATACGGTTGCCAGATGAACGTACGCGACAGTGAGGCCGTGGAGGCCCTCCTGGTTGCGGCCGGACACGAGAAGGTGGCGAACGAAGCCGAGGCGGAGCTCGTGATCGTGAATTCCTGCACCGTGCGCGACATGGCCGAACGCAAGGCCGTGGGCAAGTGCGGCAACCTGATCGCCGCCAAGGAAGGGCGCGGCAAGGCGCGCCGCCCCGCGAACGCCGCCGTGAAGATCGTGGGCCTCATGGGCTGCGCGGTCAAGCGGATGGGGGCGGAGGTGTTCAAACACCTTCCGAATCTCGACTTCGCCGTGGGGCCGCGCCGATTCGGCGCGATTCCGCGTCTGGTGGAACGTTGCCTCGCGGGCGAGAAGGGCATTCTCGAACTGCCAGACGACGACGAGGTGCCGACGGGCATGGAGGCGCACGGCGTCACGTCGTTCCAGAGCTACGTTACGGTGCTGCTCGGCTGCGACAACCGCTGTAGCTACTGCATCGTGCCCGACGTGCGCGGACACGAGTATTCGCGTCCCGCGCGCGAGGTGGTGGCCGAGGTGCGCGCGCTCGCCGCGCGCGGCGTGAAGGAGGTGTGCCTGCTTGGACAGAGCGTCCTGCGCTATGGCGTGCGCAATCCGGCGTGGCTGCCCGACGACCTGCCCAGCCTCGGCGGCTATACGGAGGCGTTTCCGCGTCTTCTCGAGGCGCTGAGCGCGATTGAAGGCCTGGAACGTATCCGCTTCACGAGCGCACATCCAAAGGGCTGTACGGATGAACTCGTGCGCGCCTACGCCGAGTTTCCGAAGGTCTGCCGCCACCTTCACCTGCCCGTGCAGAGCGGGAGCGACCGCGTGCTGAAGGAGATGGGGCGCCGTTACACGCGCGCCGAGTATTTGGCGGCCGTCGCGAAATTGCGGGCGTTCGATCCGGAATTCGCCGTGACGACCGACGTGATCGTGGGCTATCCCGGTGAGACGGAGGCGGACTTCGAGGCGACGCGCTCGCTGATGGAAGAGGCCGGGTTCGACAACGCATTCGTCTTCAAATACTCGCCGCGTCCCGGCACGCGCTCGGCGGCGCTGCCCGACGACGTGCCGACGGCCGAGAAGGAACGGCGCGACCAGGTGCTGCTGGCCGACCAGCAGGTGCGTGGGCAGGCGCGCAACGCCCGTCTCGTGGGAACCGTGCGTGAGGTGCTGGTGGAGGGACCGTCCCTGCGCAACGCCGCCCGCTGGAGCGGACGCGACGGCGGCAACCGCATCGTCGTGTTCGAACCGAAGGTGCCGCTCGTGGTTGGCACGTCCGTGATGGTGCGCATCGCCGAGGCGCACCCGCAGATTCTAATTGGAGAAATTGTCGTTTAGTCACAAAGAACGCAAAGAGTACAAGGAAGGAACCATGGCATGAAGAAGTTTCTGTGTGTTTTTGCGATCGTCGCGGCGTCTGGAAGCTGGGCGGCGGAACTACGCCAGATTGTGATCGTGAGCCGGCATAACCTGCGTGCGCCGCTGGATACGGCCGTGCAGGATCTTCGCGAGTCGACGACGAACACGTGGTTCACCTGGACGTCCGCGCCCGGCGAGCTCTCGCGGAAGGGCGCCGCGCTCGAAACCGCGATGGGCGGCTGGTTCCGCGACTGGCTCGTGGAGGAGGGCCTCTGTGAACGGAACGCGCGTCTTACGCCCGACCACGTGCATTTCTTCGCCAACAACATGCAGCGGACCGTTGCCACGGCGCGCTGTTTCGCCGCCGGCTTCATGCCTGAGGCGGACGTCGTGGTCGAACACCTGCCTTTTGACGGCCCGCGCGACTCGCGCTTCTCCATCGGCGTGCCAAAAGCCGACGCCGCGCTCTCGAACCGCGTCTACCGTCAGATCGCCGAGATGATGGGCGGCGAAGGGGGACTCGACCGTCAGCTCGCACCTGCCTACGCGCTCCTCGGCCGCATCATCGACTATCCCAGCTCGCCGCGCGGAAGCCGTCCGGGCGCCGCGCCGTTTGCCTCCACGGGCGTGAGTTATTTCGATCTCGTGCGTCCGCCGAATTCCATCGGGCTCCATGGTCCGATCGGCGAAGCCTATCCCGTGGCGGACTCCCTCCTGCTCCAGCTGTACGAGGATGCCTCCCCCGCCGCCTCGTTTGGCTATCCTCTCTCGTGGTCGGGTTGGCGTCTCATCGGCGATGTCAAGGAAGTCTACATTGACATGCGCTACCGGACGAAGGCGATGTCCGCCGCGCTCGGCGCGAAGCTCCTCCCCGAACTGGCCGAGCCCCTGCGCCGTGGTGAACCCCGCCTCACGTTCCTGGGCGGGCACGACACCACGCTCGCATGGATGGGGGCGCAGCTTGACGTGGAGCCGTACGAGTTGCCCGGCGCGGTCGAATGCCGCACGCCCATCGGCTCGAAGATCGTCCTCGGACGCTGGCGGTGCGATGACGGCCTTGACCGCGTGTCCGTGGATTTCGTCTACCAGACGACGGCGCAGATCCGCGCCGGACAGTTCGCCGACCGCGCGCATCCCCCGCGCGTGGTGCGTCTCCGCCTGAAGGGCCTAGATCCGGACGCTGAAGGGCGCTATCCGCTCGCGAAAGTTCTGCCGCGCCTGCTGTCGCCGGACCCGGGATTGTGATATACTATCCTCTCCCTCGGGCGCGTGGTGAAATGGCAGACACGCTGGATTTAGGTTCCAGTTCCGAAAGGAGTGGGGGTTCAAGTCCCCCCGCGCCCACCATCAAGGCAGTGTGAAGAGGGTGAGCGTGGAGGCGTCGGCGCGGACGGAGTTGTGCGCCACCTTGGGCGTGCGTACCGCGGCCTGCAACCCCTTCACGTTTCCGTGCGGCGCGAACTGGCTGCAGCCGCTTGAAACGTCCACGCGCAGCACATCGCCTTTCGCCAGGCGGAACGCATGGTCCGCGAAGCGGAATGAGACGACCTTCTCCGTGCCCGGTTTGTAGTCGGCGCCGTCCGCGCAGAGCGACGTGATGTCGTCGCGCAGGAGATACCATTTCCCGTCGGGCTTCTTCACGCTCACACGCGTGTAGAAACAGGTGTCCTCGCAGTCGCTCGTGACGGTGAGTTTTGCGCGCATGCGTCCGCGCACGTCGAGCCGCTCAGTGAGGGGCGGTAGGACGTACGAGACCACGTCGTCGCGGAAATCTGGTTCCGGCTGGCAGCGCATGCCGCCGAAGCAGATGCCGCCCGATCCGGGGAAGTCGGGAAGGGGGCGCTTCGGGTCGTACGTCCAGGCGCGCGAGCCCGTGCCGAGCGGCAGGTCGATCCGGCGCGGGCCGTCCGTAAGGGCTTCCGCCTCGACCCAGCGGTTCTCCCAGAGGGCGTAGTAGCGGACGCGTCCCGGCACGGCGTTCGTGCAGGGGCGGCCGGTGCGGCAGGAATCGAACCAGTCGAGGGACGAGACGCCTTCGTCGGCGCGCGTGCCACCGGGGAACTCGCCGAGCGTGCCTTTCATGCTCTTGTGCAGTTTGCCGCCGTGGTCGTAGGCGTCGATCAGCAGGGCGCAGTTCGCGCGGCGCGCGGGCGGGGTTTCGCGCCACATGTCGTTGAGGCCCTCGGTGTAGATGTCGTAGAAGGCGGTGCGGAGGAGGACGGGCATGGTGGAGTCCAGGAGGGCGCGGCGGTAGGCGACGCCGCTCCCGGGCGCGGACGAGCGCCAGAAGGGGTCGTTCGCGTTCGGGTGCGCGAGCTTGTTGTCGAGCGAGGGGACGGCCTCGCCCCAGTACCGCTTCGAGAAGTCGAGGAGCGGGAAGTCTGAGAAGGAGACGGACTTGTCGCGCTGAAGCGCATGGTTCTTTTTCTTGTAGCCCTTCACGAACCAGCCGCCGTGGAGACCGGCCTTAAAGAAGCCGTTGCGGTAGACGATGTTGTAGCGGTTGACCTCCTGGATGGAGAGGCACGCGCCCTTGACGTCCGGAGGGTTCGTGCCGAGGTACGACCAGTGGACGCTGGAGAGGTAGCTGCCGCCGTCGAGGAAGATCTCGCCGTTGTACCAGGGACGCTTCCGCACCCACTCCAGCAGGGCGAGGCCATCGGCGCGCTCGGACTCGTAGGGAATCCAGTCGCCTTCGCTCATCCCGCACCCGCGGCAGTGCTGGAACAGGTAGGCGTAGCCGCGTGCGAGCTTGGCGTCCTGCTCGCGCGCGAACGCCGCGAGGTCCACGGGCTTCTCCTTCACATAGGGGGTGCGCACGATGACGATCGGGCACTTCACGCCCGGCGCCGGGCGCACGCCGTACGTGTAGAGCTTCACGCCGTCGGGCATGGGGACCATTTCCTCGAACGTCTCGGGGACGGTCTGCGCGCAGACCGTGGCGGCGACGAGGGCGGATACAACGAAAAGACGATAATTTTTCATGCGCGCATTATACCATAATTTGTTATACTTGCGAGGTCATCCCAATGAAAGGAAAGACGATGAAGAGAAGAGAGTTCGTGGCGGGCGCGCTTGCGCTGCCGTTCCTCGGCGGGTGCCGGGGCCTGTTTTGCGGCCGCGCGACGGCGCCGCGCCGTATTTCGCCGAACGCGAAGGTGAACGTGGGCGTGATCGGCTGCGGCGTGATCGCGAAGGGCACGAACGTGCCCGGATTCCTGAAGGACCCGCGCTGCCGCGTGACCGTGGTGTGCGACATGGTGAAGGTCGCTCCCGGCTACTTCTACGGGGCGAAGCCGAAGGGCGCCGCGAAGTCGGACCTCTTCGAGGGCGACATCCAGTACAACTCCAAGGTGCCGCGCGACGTGTGCGGCTCCACGATCGTCAAGAACCAGGTCGACGCCCACTACGGCGACAAGGCGTGCCGCGAGGTGTTCGACTGGCGCGACGTGGTCGCCGACCCGACGATCGACGCCGTCTGCATCTGCACGCCCGACCACTGGCACGCCATCATCGCGATCGCCGCGATGAAGGCCGGCAAGCACGTGTTCTGCCAGAAGCCGATGTCGCTCTCCATTGCCGAGGGCAAGGCGATGGCGAAGGTCGCGAAGGAGACGGGCGTCACGTTCCAGACCGGCAACCAGGGGCGCAGCAACCCCAACTACATCTTCGCCGAGATGCTCGCGCTCAACGGCTACGGCGGCAAGATCACGGGCGGACTCGTCTCGATCCCCGGCGGCGACCACTGGGTGGGCCACGGACGCAGCGAGGAGCGCACGCCGCTCCCGAAGTGGATGAGCCCCGAGGCGTGGGATATGTGGCAGGGACCGGCGCAGCACTGGGAGAACAACGCGTTCATCCCGTCCATCCACGAGCCCACCTGCTGGCGCTTCAACAAGCGCTACGGGAACGGCATGGTGACCGACTTCGGCGCGCACGAGTTCGACGAGATCCAGCGCGGTCTCGGCACGGACCTCTCCGGCCCCGTCCGCGTGGAGAATGTCAAGAGCGACCTCCTCCCCGACGACCAGCGCACCGTGTTCAGCTGGGCGAAGACGTTCTCCTTCGATTTCGTCTACGCGAACGGCGTGCGCATCAACGTGGTGCAGATCGACAAGGAGCACGGCATCCCGCGCCAGACCGTGTGGCACACGGAGAAGGGCGACATCGGCGTGAAGGCCGGCAAGGTGGTGGTGCCCGACGAGCTGAAGAACTTCACGTGGAAGGACTTCAAGAAGACGGACACGTTCATCTACAAGCCGCAGGACGACCACTGGCACGAGGCCGACTTCCTCGACGGCATCCTCCAGGAGCGTCAGTGCTGCGCGCCGTGCGAGGTGGGCCACCGCACCATCTCGATACGGCATCGGCTGGGATCCCGTGAAGGAGGTGTTCACCGGCCCCCACGCGGCCGAGGCGATGGCCAAGTGCTACGCGAGCGAGTACCACAATGGCTGGACGCTTGGTGCTTAGTGCTTAGTGCTTAGTGCTTGGTGCTTAGTGGTTAGTGGTTAGAGATTAGTGATTGTTCGTAAATCCATTGGAGAGATAAAACAAAATGAAGAAGATCATTTCCATCCTTATTCTTGGCACCGTCTTTCTCGGAGGCTGCTGCAGCTGCCTGTGCGGAAGCGGTCCGAAGACCGACGCGGAGGGCTTCGCGTACCTCGACGGGCGGCACGTGGCCCCCGACGCGCCGGGCGACTGGTACATCATCCGCTACGAACAGCCCTCGACGGAGCCGTACACCGACAGCCGCAAGAACTTCCAGCGGTGGCTGTTCACCGAGATCCGGCAGCTCAAGGATTCCGTCACCGTGGTGGAGGACGGCGTGCTGAAGAAGCAGAAGCGGTTCGTCCCCGGGCGCAACTGGCGCAAGTGGCTCCGTCCCGGCGCGCGCAACGTGCGCGTGAAGTTCGTGGGCGCGGACTACTCGCTCGCGGCCGACGGACTCGCGCAGGCGCCCGCCGGGTTCACCCCGCTCTTCAACGGCAAGGACCTCGCCGGCTGGCGCGGCTGCACGCGCGAGGAGAAGTTCAACGACCCATTCGTGCGCCGCGAGATGAAGCCGGAGAAGGTCAAGGAGCTCCAGGCGAAGGCCGACGAGCTCATGAAGGCGCACTGGCACGTGCGCGACGGCGCGCTCTTCTTCGACGGCCTCGAGGGCGGCTACTCCATCGCCGCCGCGAAGGACTACGGCAACGTGGAGATCATCGCCGACTGGCGTCTCCTGCGCGTGTACGGCGACTCCGGCTTCTACCTGCGCGGCATGCCCCAGGTGCAGATCTGGGACCCCAACATGTGGAACGGACTCGGCTCCGGCTGC